>NZ_JBSGBQ010000010.1:0-328003 GCF_053601335.1 Amycolatopsis sp. NPDC004747
GCACACCATCACACCACGACATACACCGAACTGGCACGCATAAAGCTCCTCGACCCCGCCCACTAACTTAGCGGTATTGCCCGTCCGGCGAGGACAGTCTTTTCGCTCCGGCAGACCCCACACCGAAACTTTTCGCTCCGGCAGACCCCACACCGAAAGCCACAATGACCCACCACCACAAAGGCCCGGTAAGACGAGCGTCCACCAAGTTGGGCCACCTGTCCCAACCCTCAGCCCACCTGCCCCGCCGCCCCCACGTTTGGCCGCCGAGGCGAGCGGGAATCTCCCGCACCGGAAAGGCGGTGAGACCGATCGCCGAGATCCGAATAGGCACCTCCGGCTGGCGCTACCCCCCATGGCGCGGCGTCTTCTACCCACCCGGCCTGGCCCAGCGGCGCGAACTCGAGTACCTCTCCCGCCGGATGAACGCCGTCGAAATCAACGGCTCCTTCTACTCCCTCCAGCGCCCCGAACGCTTCCGAGCCTGGTTCGACGAAACCCCCGCAGGCTTCCTCTTCGCCGTCAAGGGCGGCCGTTTCATCACCCACATGAAGCAGCTCCGTGACGTCGAGACCGCCCTCGCCAACTTCTACGCCTCCGGTGTCCTGGCCCTGGGCGCAAAGCTCGGCCCCTTCCTCTGGCAACTCCCCCCGAGACTCGCTTTCGACCCCGACCGGCTCGAGAACTTCTTCGCCCTCCTCCCCCGGACCACCACCGAAGCCGCCCGCCTCGCGGCGAAGCACGACGACAAGCTGAAAGGCACACCGCACCTGGAAGCCGGTGGGAGGAGACCGCTCCAGCACGCCCTGGAAGTCCGGCACCCCAGCTTCGCCGAGCCCGCCGCCAAGAAGCTCCTCGAAGAACACGACATCGCCCTGGTCGTCGCCGACACCGCCGGCAAGTGGCCGTTCCTCGAAGACCAGACCGCCGGCTTCACCTACGTCCGGCTGCACGGCGACGAGGAGCTCTACGTCAGCGGCTACTCCGACCGCGCCCTGCGCGCCTGGGCCGAGAAGATCCGGGCCTGGCACGACGGCGGGCGGCGGGACGTGCACGTCTACTTCGACAACGACGTCAAAGTCGAGGCTCCCCGGAACGCCGAATGCCTCGCCGACCTGCTCGGGGTCACCCCGAGCACGAGACAGTGAGTGGACAGTGAGCGCCGTCGGTTTGACTGCACCTGCGGGCCGGACCGGCTTGCGTGCTGCCGCTGGGGGTCGGCACGTGAGCCGTCCGGTTCCGAGGGCCCGGGATGCTCAGGCCCCCACCACGACCAGCGCCGCCAGCTTGGCGCGGACGTCGTCCGCGTCCGGGTGTCCCAGCTCCGTCAGCAGGCGCACCGAGCGGAGCCAGCACTCGCGGGCCTGTGCGGCGTCGCCGTGGCGGAGGTGGATCGTGCCCAGCTGGGCCAGGACGTCCGCCGCCTCGTACTGCTCGCCCATCGCGAAGAACATCTCCACCGAGTCGCGGATGCACGCGATGCCTTCGTCGAACCGGCCGAGGCCGATGAGCGCCAGCCCGCGCGTGTGCTGGGTGAACCGCGTGTCCACCGGACGCCCGTCCGCGCCGAGGATCGCCAGCGCCTCGTCGGCCAGGCGCAGGGCCTGCTGGTGATCGCCCATCGACGTGCAGATGTCACCCAGCGCCCGCAGCACGCTCGCCTCGAAGTGCCCCAGCCCCAGCTCGCGGACGATCTCGAGCGCCTGGATGCCGTGTTCGTACGCCCAGGCGCAGTCTTCGAGGTTGTGCGCCGCCATCGCGAGGTTGTACTGCGCCCGTGCCTCGCCCTCACGCGCCCCGAGCTCGCGCTGGATCGCGAGCACCTGCTCCAGGTACCGCCGGGACTCGGCGTACTGCCGGGCGACGCCGTTGACGACGCCGAGCCCGCTCAGGATCCCCGCCTCCCCGGGCCGGTGGCCGCTCGCCCGCGCGGCTTCGAGCGCCACCGCGAACACCGAGCGCCAGTCGTCGAGCCGCGAGCGCGTCACGAAGTAGCTCTGCAGCAGCCAGGCGAGCTTCCAGCAGACGTCGTCGCGGCCCCGGCGCCGCGCCAGGTGCACCGCGGCGATGAGGTTGCCGTTCTCCTCGCCGAACCAGGCCAGCGCCTCGTGGTACGAACCGAACTCGAGCCCGCCGCCGAGGTCGTCGAGCTCCAGCAGCCGGTAGTAGCGCTCCGGCCGCATCCGCCGTGACGCGTTCAGCGCCGACGCCAGGTACCAGCCCAGTAGCCGGTCCGAAGCGGCGTCGCGCTGCGAAGGCGAATCCACCTGCGAAGCCGCTTCGCCCGCGTACGCCCGGATGAGGTCGTGGAACTGGTAGCGACCCGGCCGCGGCTCCGCGAGCAGGTGCGCGGCGGCCAGGGTGTCGAGCATCGGCCGGGTCTCGGCGACGCCCAGCCCGGCGACCGCGGCCGCCGCCGGTGCGGTGAAGTCGGCGCCGGTGTGCAGCCCGAGCAGCCGCAGCAGCCGGGCCGTCGCGGGCTGCAGTGCCTGGTAGGAGTAGGAGAACACCGACCGGATGTTGGTGCCTTCGCCGTCGGCGAGGTCGAACGAACCGAGCAGGTCGCTGTCGAGGGAATCGACGAACTCGTCGAGCGGCAGGTCGGGGAACTGCGCCGCGCGCACGGCGAGGATGCGGATCGCCAGCGGCAGCCCGCCGCAGTGGCGCACGAACCGCTCGGCCGCCGCCGGGTCGCGGGCGACCCGGTCGAAACCGATCGTGGCGGCCAGCAGCGCGACGGCGTCTTCGTCGCCGAGTTCCTCCAGCGCGATCCGGCGCGCGCCGTGCGTCGCGACCAGCGCGCGCAGCTGCCAGCGGCTGGTGACCACGACCAGGCAGCCGGGTCCGGGCAGCAGCGGGCTCACCTGCTCGGTGCGGTTGGCGTTGTCGAGCAGGACCAGCAGCCGCCGCCCGGCCGTGTGCGTCCGCCAGCTCGCCGCCCGGCCGTCGAGGTCGCCGGGGATCGCCTCGCACGGCACGCCGAGCGCGGTGAGCACGGCCTCCAGCGCCGCCGACGGCTCGATCGGCTCGCCGGGGCCGTAGCCGCGCAGGTTGAGGTACACCTCCCCGCCGGGGAACCGGTCCGCGATCTCGTGCGCGAAGTGCACCGCCAGCGCCGTCTTGCCGATGCCGCCCATGCCTTCGACGGACGCGATCGGCGTCGACGTGCCGTCGTCGACCGCCTCCGGCAGCAGGGCGTGCAGCGCCTTGAGGTCGCACTCGCGCCCGGAGAAGGTCCGCAGGTCGGCGGGCAGCTGGTGCGGCACCTGCGGCTCGACGCCGAGCCGGTAGCGCGCGGCGCCGCCGTCGGCGCCGGTGAGGATCGCCTGGTGCGTGCGCTGCAGCGACGGCCCGGGGTCGAGCCCGAGCTCGTCGGCCAGCACGCCGCTGATCCGGCGGTACACCGCCAGCGCATCGGCCTGGCGACCCGACCGGTACAGCGCGGTCATCAGCTGCTCGTGCAGCCGCTCCCGCAGCGGGTTTTCCCTGGTCAGCCGGGTTAGCTCGGGCACGACGGTGCCGTACTCGCCGACTTCGAGCAGCGCGTCCGCCCACTGTTCGCGCACGCGCAGCCGTTCCTCGGCCAGCTGGCCGGCCTCGTCGCGGTGCAGCGCGTCGGATTCGACGTTCAGCAGCGCCGGGCCGCGCCACTGCGCGAGCGCGTCGGCGAAGTGCGCGGCCGCCCGGCGGTTCTCGCCGCGGTCCATCGCCGCCTTGCCGCGGGCGGCCAGCGCGCGGAAGCGGGTCAGGTCGAGCAGGTCGTCGTCGAGCTCGATCAGGTAGCCGCCGCTTTCGGTGCGGATCGCGACCTGGTCGCCGAGCGCGCGGCGCAGGCGCAGCACGTACGTCTGGAGCGCGCCCTTCGAGCGGCGCCGGTCGTCGTTCCAGAGCCAGCGGCCGAGCTCGTCGACCGGCACGACCCGGTTCGCGCGCAGCAGAAGCCCGGCCAGCACGATCAGCGGCCGGCTGCCCCCGAGCGGTACCGGGCGGCCGTCGGCCGTGACCTCGGCCGGACCCAGCACGCGGAAATCGAGGACCACGGGAGTCATTCTTGCCGGAAACGCGCAGTTCGGCACCTGTTTGTGAAACGCGGGACGGTGGCATGATCGGCCTCGATGAAGGTCTACGCGATTCCCCTGCGCACCCGGTTCCGCGGCATCACCGTCCGTGAGGGCGTGCTGCTGCACGGCCCGGCGGGCTGGGGCGAGTTCTGCCCGTTCGCCGACTACTCCGACACCGAGAGCGTGCCGTGGCTGCGGGCGGCGCTCGAGGCGGCCGAAGCCGGCTGGCCCGCGCCGGTCCGCGACCGCGTCGAGGTGAACACGACGGTGCCGGTGGTCGAGCCGGCGAAAGCGCACGAGCTGGTCCGCGCCTCCGGCTGCCGCACGGCGAAGGTGAAGGTCGCCGACCCGCGCGTCTCCCTGGCCGACGACTGCGCGCGGGTCGAGGCGGTCCGCGACGCGCTGGGCCCCGGCGGCGCGATCCGCGTCGACGCGAACACGGCGTGGGACGTCGACACGGCGGTGCGCGCGATCGAGGACCTCGACAAGGCGGCGGGCGGGCTGGAGTACGTGGAGCAGCCGTGCCCGTCGATCGAGGAGCTGGCCGCGGTCCGGCGCCGGGTGGACGTCCGGATCGCCGCCGACGAGTCGATCCGCCGCGCGGAGGACCCGCTGAAGGTGGCGGTCGCCGGAGCGGCGGACATCGCGGTGCTGAAGGTGGCCCCCCTCGGCGGCGTCCGGCGGGCGCTGGAGGTCGCCGAGGCGTGCGGGCTGCCGTGCGTGGTGTCGTCGGCGGTGGAGACGAGCGTGGGCCTGGCGGCGGGGCTGGCCTTGGCCGGCGCCCTGCCGTCGTTGGAATTCGCTTGTGGACTCGGGACGCTTTCGTTGCTGGAAGGCGACGTCTGCGCTTCGTCACTGTCCCCTGTGGACGGATATCTGCCGGTCCTGCCCGCCGCCCCGGAACCCGGTCCGGCGTACCTGGCGTCGCCCGAAGTCGCGGCTGCTTGGGAAGACCGGCTGAACCGGGTGCGCGCGCTGTCCTGACCCCGAGAGCAAGTTCAGGGTCGGGGTCCGGGCCGTTCCCGATGTGGGCGACCCGCCGCCCGAGACACCATTGAGCCATGACGAACAGCGTGTACACCCCGGAAACCAAGAAGCTCCGCCGCAGCCGGAGCGACAAGATGCTCACCGGTGTCTGCGGTGGGTGGGCCACCTACCTCGGCATCGATGCCAACGTCCTGCGGATCGGCATGGTCGCCGCCGTCTTCCTCTCCGTGGGGATTGCCATCCCCGTCTACGTCGCCGCCGCCATTCTGACGCCCGAAGAGGACTCCTGACGCCGGGCGGGCCCCGCTCGCAGGGGGAGCCGGGGCCCGCCGGAAGCCGGGGGTGCGCTGAAGAACGCTCGCGCCGGGGGCGCGGGTCGAGGGGGCTGCCGCCGTCGGGGGACGCGGCTGATCACCAGGGGAACGGCCCGGACGCCAGGGGACGTCCGGGCCGTTCGGCCGCCGGCGTTGGGCCGGGTGGCCCAAAATCGCGACGCGGATCCCGTTCGAGGGGTTAGGGTTCGCGCTCGTGGATCACGGAAACACCGCACCCAAGGTCGTCATCGGGATCTTGGGCGGGCTGTACCTGATCGCCGGGCTGGGGCTGACCGCCTTCGCCGCCTACGCCGTGCTGTCCTCGGGGGACACCGGTGGTGTCACCGCCGGCAGGACCGTGCTCTACACCGCCGCGGGGCTGGCGATCTGGGTCATGCTCACCGGCATCGGGGCCATCGTCGTCGGGATGGAAGCCGACCGGAAGAGCACCGCCTGGCTCGGGGGCCTCGGCGTGCTCGCCCTCGGCGTCGTCATCGTCGGCGCCTACGCCGTCTGGTTCTTCACGAAGCCGGCATGAGAAAAGCCCGGCCCGCCGAAGCGGACCGGGCTTTCCCGGCAAGAACCGGACTCAGAAGTCCATGCCACCCATGCCACCGGACGGGTCGGCGGGAGCGGCCGAAGCCTTCTCCGGCTTGTCCGCCACGACGGCCTCGGTGGTCAGGAACAGCGCCGCGATGGACGCGGCGTTCTGCAGCGCGGAGCGGGTGACCTTCGTCGGGTCCGGCACGCCGGCGGCGAGCAGGTCCTCGTAGACACCCGTGGCGGCGTTGAGGCCGTGGCCCTGCGGCAGGCCCTTGACCTTCTCCACCACGACGCCGCCCTCGAGGCCGGCGTTGATCGCGATCTGCTTGAGCGGGGCCTCGACGGCCACCTTGACGATGTTGGCACCAGTGGCCTCGTCGCCCTCGAGCTTCAGGCCCGCGAACGCGGCCTCGGCGGCCTGGATCAGGGCCACGCCACCACCGGCGACGATGCCCTCTTCCACGGCGGCCTTCGCGTTGCGCACCGCGTCCTCGATGCGGTGCTTGCGCTCCTTGAGCTCGACCTCGGTCGCGGCGCCGGCCTTGATGACGGCCACGCCGCCGGCCAGCTTCGCGAGCCGCTCCTGCAGCTTCTCGCGGTCGTAGTCCGAGTCCGAGTTCTCGATCTCGGCGCGGATCTGGTTGACGCGACCCTGGATCTGGTCGGCGTCGCCCGCACCCTCGACGATGGTCGTCTCGTCCTTGGTGATGACGGCCTTGCGGGCCTTGCCCAGCAGGGACAGGTCCGCGTTCTCCAGCTTGAGGCCGACGTCCTCGGAGATGACCTGGCCACCGGTCAGGATCGCGATGTCCTGCAGGATCGCCTTGCGGCGGTCACCGAAGCCCGGGGCCTTGACGGCGACGGACTTGAAGGTGCCGCGCATCTTGTTGACGATCAGGGTGGCCAGCGCCTCGCCCTCGACGTCCTCGGCGATGATCAGCAGCGGCTTGCCGGACTGGATGACCTTCTCCAGCAGCGGCAGCACGTCCTTGACGGTGGAGATCTTGGAGCCGAAGAGGAGGATGTACGGGTCCTCGAGCTCGGCTTCCTGACGCTCCGGGTCGGTCACGAAGTAACCGGAGATGTAGCCCTTGTCGAAGCGCATGCCCTCGGTGAGCTCGAGCTCGAGGCCGAAGGTGTTGCTCTCCTCGACGGTGACGACGCCTTCCTTGCCGACCTTGTCCAGCGCCTCGGCGATCAGCTCGCCGATGGTGCGGTCCGCGGCCGAGATCGAGGCGGTAGCAGCGATCTGCTCCTTGGTCTCGATCTGCACGGCGGCCTTGTGCAGCTGCTCGGTGACGGCCTCGACGGCCGCCTCGATGCCACGCTTGAGGGAGATGGGGTCGGCGCCGGCGGCGACGTTGCGCAGCCCCTCGCGGACGAGGGCCTGGGCGAGCACGGTGGCGGTGGTGGTGCCGTCACCCGCGACGTCGTCGGTCTTCTTGGCGACCTCCTTGACGAGCTCGGCCCCGATCTTCTCCCACGGGTCCTCGAGCTCGATCTCCTTGGCGATGGAGACACCGTCGTTGGTGATGGTCGGCGCGCCCCACTTCTTTTCGAGCACGACGTTCCGGCCCCGCGGGCCGAGGGTCACCTTGACGGCTTCGGCGAGGGTGTTCAAGCCGCGCTCGAGACCGCGGCGGGCGTCCTCGTCGAACGCGATCAGTTTGGCCATTGCGGTGTGGTCCTCCGGTATTGGGCGCCACCGCCACGTGTCCACAGCGGCGGCGGCAGGACTCTTTCCTCGGCCAGGCTCGGTGCCCGCGACGGACGACTGCACCCGGGTGGGGGTCAGCCTCACCGTCCCGACCTTTGGCACTCGACGGCGTCGAGTGCCAAGACCGTGTTTAGCACTCTCGGGGGGAGAGTGCAAGAATCCCAGCTCAGCGTCGCTCGATCAGGAGCTCGGCTTGATGCTGATCGACGTCGGGGGCGCGTTCAGCGACGACGTCGGCTTGCTCTGCGAGTCACCCGGACCCACCGGGATGTTCGGCGCGGGCGTCTGGCCGCCACCCCCGCTGCCGCTGTCACTGAAGAGGAAGATCGCGCCGACGACCAAGCCGGCCACCACGACCAGCCCCAGCACGACGAAGATCCACTTCTTGCCGCCGCCGCTCTTCGGCTGCTCGAACGCGCCGGCGCCGCCCGCGGGCATCGGCGGGCGCAGCCGCATCGGGTCCTGGCCGTAGCCCGGCGGGGGCATGCCCGGCTGCTGCGGGTAGCCGTACCCCGGCGGCGGGCCCTGCGGCGGCATGCCCTGCGGCATCCCCGGCGGGCCCTGCGGAGCGCCCTGCTGCGGGTAGCCGTAACCGGGCGGCGGGCCCTGCGGCGGCATCCCCGGCGGCGGCCCCTGCGGGCCACCCGGACCCTGCGGACCACCTGGCCCCTGCGGTCCGGGCCCCTGGCCGAAGCCGGGCTGCTGCTGTCCTCCGTACGGGTGCACGGGGGCCCCCTCTCCCTGCGGTGCGCTGTTCTGGTGCGGCCCCTGTTGTACCTGACCAGGACGCTGCGGCGCGGGGATTCCGCCCGAATGGGACCCGGGCGGGCCGGGTGGGGTGTCCGACGTCGCCAGCGGGCCGAGCGCGCGGCGCGCGGCCGCGACCATCTCGACGCAGCTGGGGTAGCGGTCGGCCGGGTTCTTCGCCATGCCGCGCCGGATCACCTCGTCGATCGACGGCGGCAGCGCGACGACGCGGGAGATCGACGGCGGCTCGCCGTTGAGGTGTCCCTTGATCACCGTCGGGACGTCGCCCTTGAACGGCGGGCTGCCGGTGAGGCAGGCGTAGAGGACGCAGGTCAGCGCGTACTGGTCGGTGCGCCCGTCCAGCGGCTCCCCGCGCAGGTGCTCGGGGGCCGCGTACGTGGGCGAGCCGAGGAAGTCGCCGCCGCGCGTCCGGTGGCCGGTCGCGCCGCGCCGGGTCAGCCCGAAGTCGGCGACGTACACGTGCTCGCGCGAGGTCTCCTTCTTCGTCACCAGCACGTTCGCCGGCTTGACGTCGAGGTGGACCAGACCGCGGTTGTGCAGGGTGTCGAGCGCGTCCGCGACCTGGTCGAGCATCGTCAGGGCGCGCGCGGGCGCGATCGGGCCCCCCGAGATCAACCCGGCGAGATCGCCGCCGTCGACCATCCGCATGGCGATGTAGAGCATGCCGTCGAGCTCGCCGAAGTCGTACAGCGGCACGACGTTGGCGTGGTCGATGGCGGACGTGTTGCGCGCCTCGTCGACGAACCGTTCGCGGAACTCGGCGTCGGCCCCGAGGTGGTCACCGATGACCTTCAGGGCCACCTTGCGGCCGAGCCGCACGTCCGTGGCCTTGTAGGTCACGCTCATGCCGCCTTTGCCGAGCACCCCGTCGATGCGGTAGTTGCCCAGCCGGCGACCGGTGAGGTCCCCCGACACATCGCCTGTCACGCCCGCAGCCTAACGCCCCTGGTTCGGCGCCTGCCGGGGGTTCACCGATCAGCGGAGGAGCGTGTTACGAAACCTTTCGAACGTCGGCTGCCTGGCTTCGGCCGTCCCGACCGGACTGCACTTCGAACTCGACGCGGTCGCCTTCGTCCAGAGTGCGGAATCCTTCGGACTGGATGGCCGAATAGTGGACGAACACGTCCGGCCCCTCCGTGGATTCGATGAACCCGTAGCCCTTTTCCGAGTTGAACCATTTGACGGTGCCGACAGCCACGGCGCCCTCCCTCAGCACAAAGGATCCGCTGGCCCGAGCGGAGGCCAGCGGCGGAAGTGCCAATCACGCTACCGGAATTATTCCCCTCGGCAATGGGCAATTCGTCCGAAGATCACGAACCCGAAAGGCGTCGGTTCCGCGCGTGCACGAGCACGGTCCCCGGACCCGCGAAGTCGAGGGCGAGCCCTTCGCCGGTGCGCAGTGACTGCGGGCCGCCCGGATCGAGGGCCCGCAACCGGCACTGGACGGTGTCGGGGTAGGCCAGCAGGTAGTCGGGCCGGACCGTGACCAGCTCGCCCTGGCCGAGCTCGAACGCGTCCACCGGCCCCGGCGCGGCCAGCACGAGCGGCCCGGTACCGCTGTAGTGCTCGAGAAAACCAGAATCGGCGCCGAAGAGCTGCTGCAGCGGCACCCAGCCGGTGTCGTGCCGGACCGACGAAGGTCGCACCAGCACCGCGTCGCGGTGCACCGACCAGCCCGTGCCGCCGCCCACGTCGAGCGGGTAGACGTCGCCGGGGCGCAGCGGCGCGAAGTCGATCCAGCCGCCGTCGGACGGCGCGGTGTAGACCGCGATCGTGGTCTTGCCGGTCCGGACACCGCCGCGGGTCGCCGGCGCCTCGGTCACGCCGAACCGGCTGGCGAGCAGGGTTTCCGGCGCGGCGCGGACGGCCTCGTTCGGGTCCAGCAGGACGCGGGCGACGCCGAAGGCGGGCGTGTGCCGGGTCTGGACGCGCATCAGCGTGACGGGACGTGGGAGACGATCCAGCTGATCAGCGCGGACGGGTTGCGCGTCTGCGTCATGATCTGGCCGGGGCCGACGAAGTCGAAGACGAGCCCTTCACCGCTCTTCATCGACTGGATGATGCCCTGCGCGACCTTCCGGATCTGGTACTGCACGGTGTCGGCGTACGCGACGACGTGCCCGGTGTCGATGGTCACCATCTCGCCCTGCTGCAGCGTGATGGTCTCGACCGCGCCGTAGCAGGAGACGAGCAGCTGGCCCTGTCCGGTGGCGTGGGTCAGGAAGCCGCCCTCGCCGCCCATCAGGTTCTTCATCCCGCCCCACTTGGTCTCGGTCTGCACCCCGTGCGACGACGCGAGCCAGCAGCCGCGGGTGACGGCCCAGCCGGTGCGGCCGTCGAGGGTGATCACCTGGATGTCGCCGGGCAGGTTGGCGGCGACGTCGACCCAGCCGCCGTTCGGCGGCGCGGTGAAGGTGGAGATGAAGAAGGACTCGCCCGAGAGGAACGCGCGGCCAAGGCCCTTCATGATCCCGCCCTGCGCCTGCGACTGCACCTGCACGCCGTAGCTGGTGGCCATCATCGCGCCGGACTCGACCTGGCACGGCTCGCCGGGCGCCAGCATCAGCCGGGCGACGGCGAACGAAGGCTGTTGACGGATTCCGACCTGCATTGCGTGCTCCCCTGTGGCGTGCGCTTGACGGGGCAGAGTCTTGCACGAGCCCGCGAGGCGGGGAGGATGGTCCGGTGATCTCCGTCGACGACTACCGCGACCGCGTCGCCGCGCTCCTCGGCACGGCCCCCGCGACCACGCTGCCCCTCGCCGCCGCGGCCGGCCTCGTCCTGGCCGAAGACGTGCGCGCCGGCGTCTCGCTGCCGCCCTTCGACAACTCCGCGATGGACGGCTACGCGGTCCGCGCGGCCGACGTCGCCACGGCCCCGGTGCCCCTGCCGGTCGCCGACGACATCCCGGCGGGCCGGGTCGACGTCCGGCCCCTCGAGCCGGGCACCGCGCACCGGATCATGACCGGCGCGCCGCTGCCACCGGGCGCGGACGCCGTGGTGATGGTCGAGGACACCGACGGCGGCACGGAAACGGTGACGATCTCGGCGCCCGCCCGCGAAGGCGCGCACATCCGGCGCAGCGGCGAGGACGTCGTCGAAGGCGACGTCGCCCTGCACGCCGGCACCGTGCTCGGCCACTCCCAGCTCGGCCTGGCGGCCGCGGTCGGGCTCGCCGAGGTGCGCGTGCACCGGCCGCTGCGGGTGCTGGTGGCCTCGACCGGCACCGAGCTGATCGACGCACCCGCCCCGCTGCGCCACGGCCAGATCTACGAGTCCAACAGCGTGATGCTCGCCGCGGCGATCCGCGACCTCGGCTGCGAGGTCGACGTCGTCCGCAGCGTCGTCGACGACGTCGAGGAGTTCCGGAAGGTCATCGAGCCGAAGCTGGCCGGCGCCGACCTGCTGGTCACCTCCGGCGGCGTCAGCGCGGGCGCGTACGAAGTGGTGAAGGACGCGTTGACCGGCCAGGGCGTCGAGTTCGCGAAGATCGCGATGCAGCCGGGCGGGCCGCAGGGCAGCGGGCGCTGGCAGGGCGTGCCCGTGGTGGCGCTGCCCGGCAACCCGGTCAGCGTGCTGGTGTCGTTCGAGGCGTTCCTGCGTCCGGCGCTCCTGGCGGCACTGGGCCACGCCGACGTCTCGCGGCGCCGGGTGCGGGCCCGGCTGACCGAGGCGATGAGCTCGCCCGCCGGGCGCCGCCAGTACCGCCGGGGCGTCTTCACGCCGTCGGACCGGGAGGTCACCGGGATCGTCGGACCGCGCGGCGGGCCCGGCTCCCACCTGCTGGCCGCGTTCACCCAGGCCAACTGCCTGATCGTGCTCCCGGAGGACGTCACATCGGCTGCGGTTGGGCAAGAGGTGGACGTCCTGCTGCTCTGACCGGGAAGGCCCGCAGCTTCCGGTAGGGCGCCAGCAACGGCAGCGCGAGGATCGAAATCCCCGCGGCCATCCAGAGCGTCTCGCGGATGCCGATCGTCTCGCCCAGCACGCCGCCGAGGATCCCGGCCAGCGGGATCGACCCGTAGTTGACGATCGACATGCTCGAGTTGACCCGGCTGAACAGCTCGGGCGGGCAGTACTGCTGCCGGAACGTCGTGACCAGCACGTTGCCGGCGACGACTCCGGCGCACACGCCGAACAGCGCGAGCCCGTACGGCACCAGTCCCCAGCCGGGCCCGCTCAGCGGACCGAGCAGCAGCATCGGTGCCGCGAAGGCCTCGCACAGCAGCCACGCGCGCACGGCGCCGAGGCGCGCGGCGAGCCGGCCGGCCACGGCCGCGCCGAGCACCCCGCCGGACGCACCCAGCGCCAGCACCAGCCCCACCAGCCCGGGCGCGGCGCCGAGCGTCCGGGACAGGAACACGACCTGGATGGCGCTGTAGCCGGTGAGCGCGAGGTTCGAGACGGCGCCGAAGGTGATCAGCGACCGCAGGTACCGGTCGCCGACGACGAACCGGAGTCCCTCGGCGATCTGGCTGCCCAGCGGCGAGCGCTCGGCGGGGACGACGGTCTCGCGCGCCCGGATGGCCCGCACGCAGAGCACCGAGACGCCGAAGCTGACCGCGTCCGCGAGGATGCCGCTGACCGGCCCGAACGCCTGGGCCAGCAGCCCGGCCAGGCCCGGGCCGGCGACCTGGGTCGCCGACTCGCTGCCCTGCAGCTTCGCGTTGCCTTCGAGCAGTTCGCCGTCACTGACGAGCACCGGCAGGTAAGCGCGGTAGGCGAGGGTGAAGAACACCTTGGCCACCCCGCCGAGCAGGGCGGCGGCCAGCAGGTAGGGCATGGTCAGCAGGCCGGAGGCGGCGATGAGCGGGACGCTGCCGAACACGGCCATCGACCCGGTGTTGCAGACCAGCATCACCGGCCGCTTCGGCAGCCGGTCGACCCAGGCCCCGGCCGGCAGGCCGATCACCAGCCACGGCAGCCAGGCGACCGCGGTGAGCAACGCCACCTCGAAGGTGCTCGCCCGCAGCGTGAGCACCGCGACCAGCGGCAACGCCGTGGTCGCCACCATGCTGCCGAGCATGCTCGTGGTCTCGCCGGTCCAGAGCAGCCGGAAGTCCCTGTTCCCCCAGAGCCCCTTCACGGCTTGCCCAGCGACGCTCGCGCGGCGAAGAAGACCGGCCGGCGCTCGACGCCGTCGCCGGGTTCGGTGCGGTTCTCGAACTCGCTGATCAGCAGGAAGATCCGCTCGTTGAGCTCGTCGAGCTCATCCGTGGACAGCCGGACCCAGGTGTCGATGCTGAACGGCGCCCCGCGCCACTCCTCGGGATAGGTCTCGCGGCTGGCGATCCACTCGCGGGCGACCGCTGTCTGGTGGTCCAGGACGAGTACCTCGGCGGCTTCGGCGACCGGGTCGCCGGGGAAGTCGGCCGAGGCCCACCGCAGCGTTCTCGCACTGCGCTTCCACCAGCGTTCCCGCTGGTCGCGGGCCAGTTCAGGGGCCTCCTCGACGAGCTTCGCCGCGGCCAGCACCTTCATGTGGTGGCTGACGTTGCCGACCGCCTGATCGGTCTTCGCGGCCAGCACCGACGCCGTCGCCGGGCCGTCGAGGTGGAGCAGTTCCAGTAGCCGGCGGCGCAGCTGGTGCGACATGGCGGCCAGCACCTTCGAATCCCGGATTTCCCGGATGTCGTCGCTCATGCGCACAAGAGTAGTTGTACAAGAGTTCTTGTGCAATGACCCTTGTACAACCGCTCACGTAAGCTTTCGCCATGGGTTTCGTCGCATGGGTGATCTTCGGCGCGATCGTCGGCTGGGTCGCGAACCTGGTCGTCGGCGGCCGGGCGCGGCAGCGGCTCGGTTGCCTGGTCAGCGTGCTCGTCGGGGTCGTCGGCGCGGCGTTGGGCGGGCTGCTCTACCGGCTCGCGACCGGCCAGGCGAGGACGTTCGACTTCGACTTCCCCAGCTTCGGCGTGGCCATCCTCGGCGCGGTCGTGCTGCTGGCGATCCTGCGGCTCGCGAACGGCCTGACCCGGCGTTCGCATGACCGTTGGTAACTTTCGCCGAACGAACGGTGATCAACGGGCCGCCGGCCGCTAAACTGCTTCCTCACGCGCATCTCCCGGTGGCCGGGTGCGTGCGCCGTCGGGGGGCGGATGCACCCGGCCCCTCTTTTTCGCCTTCATGGCTTCGATGACGACGTCCACCGCGCGCACAGGGTCGACGAGCGACGGCGCGGGCACCTCGTCGATCTCCTGACGCCACGCACCCAGGAGCTCGCGAAGCCGGGCTTCGGCGGGATCGCGGCGGTCGGTCATCGGTCCTCACAGGTCAGGCGGGGCAGCGCGGGGCAGCGCCCCGAACGGCGGCAACTACTCAGTGTCATCGGTGAAATCGACCTTGCGTTACGACGAGGCGATCATTCCCACCCACCGCGGTGACCCCCTCCTGGAGGAGCCCGGCAGGGGCGCTCGGACACGCTCACCTGGGGCAGCGGTACCGTGGGCCCGCCGTACGCGGCCGCCGGACGCCGGCGCCCACCCGTTCTTCCGACACGAAACCAGGGGACCCGACCATGAGCGGCACCCGGCCGGAGCCCGCCGGCAACCCAGTCGCGCACGCCCTCCGGCTCGCCCGCGAAACCGTGCCCCCGATGCACCCCGCCGGCCGCCCGTTCGTCGCCGGCGGCGTCGCCGTGACGTTGCTCGCGCGAAAGTTCTCCAAGCGACTCGGGCTCGCCGGTGCGCTGGCGACCGTCGCGACGGCGGCGTTCTTCCGCGAGCCGAAGCGGGTCCCGCCGCCGCGTGACGGCGTCGCGCTCGCCTCGGCCGACGGTCTCGTCTCACTGATCGAGGAAGCCGTGCCGCCCGCCGAGCTGGGCCTGCCCGCCGAGCCGCGGATGCGCGTGTCGGTGTTCCTCTCGGTGTTCGACGTGCACGTCCAGCGCGTGCCGGCGAACGGCGTGATCGAGCGGGTCGCCTACCGGCCGGGCAAGTTCCTGTCCGCGGACCTGGACAAGGCGAGCGACGACAACGAACGCAACTCCGTGCTGATGCGCACCGAAGACGGCCACGAGCTCGTCGTCGTGCAGATCGCCGGCCTGGTCGCGCGCCGCATCCTCTGCGAGATCCGCGAGGGCGACAAGGTCGAGGCCGCTTCGACGTACGGCATCATCCGGTTCGGCTCGCGGGTCGACCTCTACCTCCCGCCGGGTTCGCGCGTGCTCGTGGCCAAGGGCCAGCGCACGGTCGGCGGCGAGACCGTGATCGCCGAACTCCCCGCGCTCCCGAAGGGCTGATCGATGGTCCGCGTGACCACCCCGGGCGTCCGGCTGCTGCCGAACGCCATCACCGTGCTGGCGCTGTGCGCGGGCCTGTCGGCCGTGCAGTTCGCGCTGACCAAGAACTACGCGATGGCGATCGCTTCGATCGGCATCGCGGCGGTGCTCGACAGCCTGGACGGCCGGATCGCGCGGCTCCTGGACGCGACGTCGAAGATGGGCGCGGAGCTGGACTCGCTGTCCGACGGCATCTCGTTCGGCGTCGCGCCGGCGCTGGTGATCTACGTCTGGCAGACCGGCGCGGACCGGATCGGCTGGGTGGCGTCGCTGATCTTCGCCGTCTGCATGATCCTGCGGCTGGCCCGGTTCAACACGTTGCTCGACGACACCGAGCAGCCGCCGTACGCGAGCGAGTTCTTCGTCGGCGTCCCGGCGCCCGCGGGCGGCCTGCTGGGGATGCTGCCGCTGGTGGCGTACCTGCAGTGGGGCGAGGGCTGGTGGTCTTCGCAGTACGTCGTGTGGGCGTGGACGGTCGCCATCGCGGCGCTGCTGATCAGCCGCATCCCGACGCTGTCGCTGAAGACGGTCAAGGCGCCGGCCAAGGCGATCGCGCCCCTGCTGCTGGGGGTGGCGTTGCTGGCCGCGGCGATCATCCAGTTCCCGCTGGTCGCGCTGCTCGCGGCGATGGTGCTGTACCTGGCGCACATCCCGTACTCGATCCACCGCCACCGCTGGCTGGCGGCGCACCCGGAGGCCTGGACGGTCCCGCCGCGCGAGCGCCGCGCGATCCGCCGCGCCCGCTCCACCCGCCGCCTCGGCCTGCGTCCCCCGCTGCGCCGCCGGGTCGCCGGCGCGGCGATGCGCGCGGTCCGCCTCCCCCGCGAAACGGTCCGCACCCCCCGCACCACCTCGGAGAACGGCCAGCGCCGCCGCTCCTGGCGCCAGATCGGCCTCCGCCGCAAGTAGTGTCGCCCCGCCAATCACGCATGATGCCCCGCCAATCACGCGAGATCGCTCCCCAATCACGCGAGTTCCGCCTCCATACACGCGAGATCCGGCCCGGCTCACGCCAGATCGGGCCCGGCTCACGCGAGATCCGGGCCCAGCTCACGCCGACCGACCCTCCAGGTACACGAGCCGACCGGCTGGGTACGCGAGTTCGCCGGTCCGGTACGGCGATCACCCGTGATCCGATGGGCATCTCGCGTGATCCGGGAGGCATCACTCGTGATTGGAGGGGCATCTCGCGTGATTGGGGGGACGACACGGGGCTCTCCGGGGCCGGTGGATCGCTAGGGTGAACGGCGTGAGCCACCCCCAGATCACGCTGACCGTCCGGCACACGCCGTCGGCGCTGGACACGCGCCGCGGCGTCGTCCGGCTGCATCCCGAAGTCCTCGACGCTCTGGGCCTGCGGGCCTGGGACGCCGTCCACCTCACCGGGGCGCGGGTCAGTGCCGCGCTCGCCGCGCCCGCCGACGAGGCCGGGGTGCCCGGGGTGGTGCTCACCGACGACGTCACCATGTCGAACCTGGGCGTCACCGAAGGCGCCGAGGTCGTCGTCGCGCCGGCCGACGTCGCGGCCGCCAAGACGGTGACCGTCGCCGGGTCGCGGCTGGCCAGCGTCTCGGTCAGCCCGCACATGCTGCGGCTCGCCCTGATCGGCAAGGTGCTCACCGTCGGTGACGCCGTTTCGCTGCTGCCGCAGGACCTCGCGCCGTCGCCCGGCTCGGACCCGGCCGGGTTGCGCGGCCAGCTGTCGCGGGCGATCGGCGCGACCTGGACGAACGAGCTGCTCACCGTCACCGCCACCGAGCCGGCCGGCACCGTGGCCGTCGGACCGTCCACAGTGGTCACCTGGCGCGACGGCGCCCGGCCGGGAGCCGCCGAACCGGCCGCGCCCCGGACGGCGACCGCGCTGGTCCGCTCCTCCGCCGTCACCGCGGCCGAGGAGTGGATCGAAGCCGAGATCGTCGAGGACGAGGTCGTGGCCGAAGAGGAGCCCGCCGTCCCGCTGGCCGACCTGGTCGGCGCCGAGGCCGCCGCGCGCAAGCTCGCTGAGTGGTTCGACCTCGCCTTCCACCGGCCCGAGCTGCTGGCCCGCCTCGGCGCGCCCGCCCACCTGGGCGTCCTGCTGTCCGGCCCGGAAGGCGTCGGCAAGGCGACGCTCGTGCGGTCGGTGGCCCACGACGCCGGCATCAAGGTCGTCCCGCTGGCCGCGCCGAACCTCGCGGTGCTCGACCCGAACGTCGCCGTCGCGCGCCTGCGCGAGGCCATCCGCACCACCGATGGCCCGTCGGTCCTCCTGCTCTCCGACGTCGACGCGCTGCTGCCCGCGACGACGCCGCCGCCGGTGGCCACGGTCGTGCTGGAGGAGCTGAGGACCGCCCTCAAACGCGAGCGCTTCGCCGTCGTCGCGACGACGGCCCGTGCCGAGTCCGCCGACCCGCGGCTGCGCGCCGCCGACCTGCTGGACCGCGAGCTCGGCCTGGCCCTCCCGGACGCGAAGACCCGCCGCGAGCTGCTGAACGTCCTGCTCCGCGACGTCCCGCTCGACGCCGGCATCGACTGCGGTGTCCTCGCCGAGCGGACGCCGGGATTCGTCGCGGCCGACCTGATCGCGCTGCGCCGGGACGCCGCGCTGCGGGCGGCGCTGCGCCAGCGCGACACCGACGAGCCCCGCGTCTCGCAGCAGGACCTGCTGGACGCGCTGGCCACCGTCCGGCCGGTCTCGCTGTCCACTTCGGACAACCTGGCCACCGGCGGGCTGACCCTGGACGACGTCGGCAACATGGTCGACGTCAAGCAGTCCCTCACCGAGACCGTGCTCTGGCCGTTGCGGTACCCGGACTCGTTCGCCCGGCTCGGCGTCGAACCGCCGCGCGGGGTGCTGCTGTACGGGCCGCCCGGCGGCGGCAAGACTTTCCTCGTGCGGGCGCTGGCCGGCACCGGCGCGCTGAACGTCTTCGCGGTCAAGGGCGCCGAGCTGATGGACAAGTGGGTCGGCGAATCCGAACGCGCGGTGCGGGAGCTGTTCCGCCGGGCCGCGGAGGCCGCGCCCGCGCTGATCTTCCTGGACGAGATCGACGCGCTGGCCCCGCGCCGCGGCCAGTCGTCCGACTCCGGGGTCGCCGATCGCGTGGTCGCCGCCCTGCTCACCGAGCTCGACGGCGTCGAGCCGATGCGCGAAGTCGTCGTGCTGGGTGCGACGAACCGGCCGGAGCTGGTCGACCCGGCGTTGCTGCGGCCCGGACGGCTCGAGCGCCGCGTCTACGTGCCGCCGCCGGACGCCGAAGCCCGCGCGGCCATCCTGGCGGCCAGCTCGAAGAACACGCCGCTGGCCGAGGACGTCGACCTCGAAGCGGTGGCGTCCACTCTGGACGGTTACTCGGCCGCCGACTGCGCGGCGCTGATCCGCGAAGCGGCGTTGACGGCGATGCGCGAGTCACTGGAGGCCCGCGAAGTCACCGCGGCGCACCTGGAGACGGCGAGGAAGACGGTCCGGCCGAGTCTCGACCCGGCCCAGCTGGCCGCTCTGGAGGCGTACGCGAAGACCCAGTCCGGTGATTAGAGGGGCATCACGCGTGATTGAAGAGGCATGACACGTGATTGGGCGGGCATCAGCGCGATGCCCGCCCAATCACGCGTGTCGGCGTTCGGATCACGCGAGTTGCGGCTCAGCTGCCCTTGTGACCCGACTCGTATTCCTTCGTCACGATGACGATCACCCCGGGGGTCGCGGCCTGGATGCCTTCGAAGCGCGGCTCGGCCTTGATGCCGAACTCCTGCGCGAGCTGCTTGGCCGCGGCTTCCTCGTCGGTGCCCGGACGGTAGTACGCCGTCGTCGTCGGGATGATGCCCTGCGAGTAGTTGCCGACCTCGTTGACGTTCCAGCCGCTGCCGCGGAAGTCCTCCGCCGCCCGGTCCGCCAGGCCCTTGATCGTCGAGTTGTTCAGCACCCGGACGGTCACCCACTTGTTGGACGCCTGCTGGTCGCCACCCGGCCGGCCGGGCTGCCCGGGGCCGGCCGACGTCGGCTGGCCGGCCGCCGGCGAGCTCGTCGACGGCGGCGTGGGTGACGACGGACTCGCCGAGGACGAAGACGCCGACGAAGGAGACGCCGATGACGAGGTCGACGGCGGCACCGAGGACGAGCCCGGCGACGTCGGCGTGCCGCTCGGCCCGGCCTCGTTCGACCCCTCACCCCCGCCCAGGGCGGTGACTCCGCCGATGACGGCGGCGATGATGGCCACGCCGATCAACGCGACGCCCGCGGCCTTCATCGGCCGGGACATTCCGGAAAACACACTCATTTCAGCTCGATCCCCAGTCGCCGGGCGCCTCGCTTGCGCTGGCGGGCGGCGCGGGTCTTGCGCAGCCGCTTCACCAGCATCGGGTCGGCTTCGATCGCCTCCGGCTTCTCCAGCAGCTTGTTGAGCAGCTGGTAGTAGCGCGTGGCAGACAAGTCGAAGCGTTCGCGGATGGCGTTCTCCTTCGCCCCGGCGTGTCGCCACCACTGGCGCTCGAAGGCGAGGATCTCGACCTCGCGTTCGGTCAGGCCGGGCACGGGCTTCGGCGGCGACGGCTGCGGCTCAGCCATCGACTCCGCGGCGTCCATCCGAGTCCCTCTCAATCGGGCGTCATGGCGAATCAGACCTAGCTCTTCCGCGGGCGCCATTCAACCACGGAAGCCGCCGCCGACGTGGGCATCGACGTCGGCGCGTCACGGTCTGATGCAGGTCTACCAGAGGGGTCCGACTAAACTGCGTGGTCGTGACCATCCACCGCATCGTTATCGCCGGCGAACCCGTGCTGCACCAGCCGACTCGGGAGATCACCGAGTTCGACGAGAAGCTGCGCACGCTCGTGGACGACATGTTCGAGACGATGTACGCCGCCGAGGGCGTCGGCCTCGCGGCCAACCAGATCGGCCTCGACCAGCGGGTGTTCGTGTACGACTGCCCGGACGACGAAGGCGTGCGGCACAAGGGCGTCGTCGTCAACCCGAAGCTCGAGACGTCGGAGATCCCGGAGACCATGCCGGACCCGGACGACGACTGGGAGGGCTGCCTCTCGGCGCCCGGCGAGTCGTACCCGACGGGCCGCGCGAAGTGGGCGAAGGTGACCGGCGCCGACCTGGACGGCAACCCGATCGAGGTCGAGGGCACCGGCTACTTCGCGCGCTGCCTGCAGCACGAGACCGATCACCTGGACGGGTACATCTACCTGGACCGCCTGGTCGGACGGCACGCGCGCGCGGCGAAAAAGATGCTGAAGCACAACAAGTGGGGCGTCCCCGGCAACTCGTGGCTGCCGCCCAGGACCCCCGAGGACGACGGCGCCGTCATCTGAAACCCACGAAGGGCCCCTCGCGCACGAGGGGCCCTTCGGCGTTTCAGCAGCCGAGGAAGTGGCAGCGGACGACGCGAGGCGTCTCCAGCACCGAACCGGCCTTGACGTCCCAGGCGAGCCGGACGTACTGGGCGTGCGTCCAGGCCAGCGGGGTCGCCGACGTCGTCGGCGTGCCGGCCGGGAAGCCGGTCTGCCCGGACGGCGGGTTCTCGTCCCACACCTGCTCCGGCATGGTCTCCGCCGAGCTGCTCACCCGGCCGAGGTCACGCAGCCGCCGCGCGGCCGACGACGGGTCGCCGAGCGCCAGTTCGTACTCGCCGCGTTCGCCGGCGAGCAGCGGCCAGAGCCTGCCGAACGTGGTGCGGCTCTCCGCCGGGAACGTGTAGTCCCACGGCGAGCCGTCGGCCTGCTCGCCGTAGCCGTCCTTCGTGTAGCGGTGCCAGAACTGCCCGGTCGGCGTGGTGAAGGCGATGTCGGAGTCGGTCACCCGGACGCTGTTGCGGATCACCGGGTCGTCGGCGCGGTAGACGCCGAGCCGGACCAGGTCGAGGAAGCCCGCGTCGGTGACCGCGCGCTGGTCCATCGTCACGCTCGAGTTGCCGAGGTTGTACGTCGTCCCGTTGTTCGCGTTGGCGTCCTTCGTGAGCCGGACGAAGTACGGGTCCTTCGACAGCGGCCCGTTCGTGGTGATCGTCTGCTTCGGCAGGTCGGCCTTCATCTTGTCGGCCGCGGCGAGGTACCGGGCGGCGTCGGCAGCGGCGCCGTTGTGCGACGCGATGTCCGCGGCGCAGACGAGCCCGGCGATCACCGAGGCGATGGTCGACGGGGACCAGCCGTCCTGCTCCTCCCAGCGTTCCTGCTGCGTGTACGGCGACTCCTGCCCGTTGGGACCGCGGTAGCCCAGGATGAAGTCGGCGGCCTTGCGGACGCCGGGCCACAGGTCGGTCCGGCCGAGCTGCTGGGCGAGCACGATCGGGAACGCGGTCTCGTCGAGCTGGATCGACGTCCAGTACGGCACGCCGTCGACCCGGCTGTTCTGCGGCAGGTGCCCGTCGGGCTGCTGCTGCGTGCCGAACATGTAGGTCACCGCCCGGTTCGCCGCGGCCGTGTCGCCGCCGGCGGCCAGCCCGGTCGCGATCTGGTAGAGGTCACGCGGCCAGACCAGGTGGTAGGTGCCGGACGGCGACCACTCCGGGTCGTTGTTCCCGAACCGCCACGGCATGCTCGGCGACGCGATGAAGGCGCCGGGGTGGTGCTTGTCCTCGCTCGCGGCGAGCGTGAGCATCGACGCCTTGTAGAGGTCCCGCTCGGCGTCGGTCTTCAGCGACGACGGCGGCTTGCTCACCCCGCGGAGGTACTGCTGCCAGCCGCGGTCGTACGCGCGGGTGATGTCGCGGACGCCGCGCCGCTGCGACGCCTGCGCGCTCTTCAGCGCGTCGGCGGCCTTCGCGCCCATGCCGAGGGCGAGGGTGACGTGCCGGTTCCGGACGCCGTCGGCGGCCGTCTGCCCGGTCAGCACGACGTTGCCCTTCCCGGCGGTGTCGTACTGCGCCAGCTTGAAGGTCTTGGCGAGCTGCGTGTTCCCGTCGGACGCGCCCGCGTAGCCGACGCTCGTCTTCGTGAACGCGGGCGCCGCGGTGAGCGCGGCGGCGTTCGAGGCGTCCTGCGCGGTGACGGCGTCCTGCGCTCGGGCGGCCGAGTCGTCGGAGCCGTCGTTGGTCAGGTCCGGGTCGGCCACCGCGTAGAGCTGGTAGGGCCGGCCGGTGAGCGACTGGAAGTCGACGTCCACCAGCACCGTCGTGGCGGCCGGGTCGGTGACGTAGGTCTTGCGGAGGCGCCAGCGGTGCTGGTCGTCGGTGATCGTCTGCTCGTAGGTCAGGCTGTCGTCGCCGGTCCGCCGCACCTGCTGCGACTTCGCCGAGTAGTCGGTGACGGCGAAGCTGCGGCCGTCCGTGACGACGAAGTTCAGCGAGCGGACGCTGGGCGTCGAGAGGTCCGGGTAGTAGACCTCGGACAGCTGCCCGCCTTGGAGGGTGAACCAGACGTTGCTGGACCGGTCGTGGGCGGTCCCGAAGCCGGTCTTGTTCGCGGGCAGCCAGCTGGGATGGGCACCCGGGGCGCCGGGAGCCTCGCCCTGAGCCGCCGCGGTCCCCGGGATCAGGCCGGTGACCAGCAGCCCGGCGAGGGCGCCGAACATGAGTTTGCGCATATCAACCCCACAGAAGATCGCTTCTGCACCGTTACAGAAGCGACTTGGGAGTCTGCCGCCGATCCTTCACCGCCGCATGGTCCGATCCGGTGAACCACTGACCGTCACTGGTCCGGTGAACCGGTTCACGGACAGCGAACGGACTTCGCTCGGAACCGAGCGCACACTTGTAGTACCTGCAACGGTGTAATCGAGGTGCGCATGGACGACGCGATGGACGCCTATTCGCGCGCGGTCAGCACGGTCGCCAAGACGGTCACCCCACACGTCGCCGGGGTGCAGCTGGCGCGGGGCGGCGGCTCGGCCGTCGTCTTCGCCGAGGACGGTCACCTGCTCACCAACGCCCACGTGGTCAGCGACCACCGGCGCGGGGTCGCGACCTTCGCGGACGGCAGCGAAGTGCCGTTCGACGTCGTCGGCGCCGATCCGCTGTCCGATCTCGCCGTGCTGCGCGCGCGGGGCGAGACCCCGGCCGCCGCGGTGCTCGGGGACGCCGACCGGCTCGTCGTCGGGCAGCTCGTCGTCGCCGTCGGGAACCCGCTCGGGTTCTCCGGGACGGTCACCGCCGGGGTCGTCAGCGCGCTCGGGCGGGCACTGCCGGTCCGGCAGGGGCGCACCGCGCGCGTGATCGAGGACGTCATCCAGACCGACGCCGCCCTCAACCCCGGCAACTCCGGCGGGGCGCTCGCCGACTCCGCCGGCCGGGTCGTCGGCGTCAACACCGCGGTCGCCGGCGTCGGGCTCGGGCTCGCCGTGCCGATCAACGCGACCACGCGGCGGATCATCGACACGCTCGTCGTCGAAGGCCGGGTGCGGCGGGCGTACCTCGGCGTCGTCGGCGTGCCGGCGCCGCTGCCGGACGACGTCGCCGAGCGCACCGGGCAGGCCGCCGGGCTCCGGGTGCACGAAGTCGTCGCCGGCGGCCCCGCCGACCGGGCCGGGCTGCGCGCCGGGGACCTCGTGCTGACCGTCGGCCGCACGCGTGTTTCGGACGCGCAAGGCATCCAGCGGCAGCTGTTCGCGGAAGTGATCGGCACCGCACTGCCGATCACCGTGCTGCGCAACGGCGCCATGGTCGACGTCTACGCCACACCGGCAGAGTTGGTCGGGTGACTTGAGTATCGCGCGTCGGCGTGGCATGGTCGGGGCACAACCAAAACACCGCGGGAGCTCGCGCCATGGCGGGCTGAGAGGGTGACTTGCGTTTCGCAGGCGTCACCGACCGCATGAACCTGACCGGGTAATGCCGGCGTAGGGAGTGACCGTCGTTGACGACGCTTGAGAACAATGCTGCCGTAAAGGTGACCACCGGGCCGATCACCGGCTCGCACAAGGCTTACCACCAGACGGAATCCGGGCTCCGCGTCCCCGTCCGGCGGATCGACCTCTCCAACGGTGAACACTTCGACGTCTACGACACTTCCGGCCCGTACACGGATCCGGACGTGTCGATCGACGTCCACAGTGGACTGCACCGGCTGCGCGCCGGCTGGGCCGACGGGCGTGAGCACAACACGCAGCTCGGCTGGGCCAAGCAGGGCGTCATCACCCGCGAAATGGAGTACATCGCCGCGCGCGAACGGGTTTCCGCGGAGTTCGTGCGCGACGAGGTGGCCCGCGGCCGCGCGGTGATCCCGGTCAACCGGAAGCACCCCGAGTCCGAGCCGATGATCATCGGCAAGAACTTCCTGGTGAAGATCAACGCCAACATGGGCAACTCGGCCGTCTGGTCGTCGGTCGAGGAAGAGGTCGACAAGATGGTGTGGGCGACCCGATGGGGCGCCGACACGATCATGGACCTTTCGACGGGCAAGCGGATCCACGAGACGCGGGAGTGGATCATCCGCAACTCGCCGGTCCCGGTCGGCACCGTGCCGATCTACCAGGCGCTGGAGAAGGTCAACGGCGAGCCGGAAAAGCTGTCGTGGGAGGTCTACCGCGACACGATCGTCGAGCAGTGCGAACAGGGTGTCGACTACGTCACCGTGCACGCCGGCGTGCTGCTGCGGTACATCCCGCTGACCGCCCGGCGCGTCACCGGGATCGTCAGCCGCGGCGGCTCGATCATGGCCGCGTGGTGCCTGGCCCACCACCAAGAGTCCTTTTTGTACACCCACTTCGAGGAACTCTGCGAGATCCTGCGCCAGTACGACGTCACGTTCTCCCTCGGCGACGGCCTGCGCCCCGGCTCGATCGCGGACGCCAACGACCGCGCCCAGTTCGCCGAGCTGGAAACCCTGGGTGAGCTGACGCACATCGCGCGCTCGCACGACGTCCAGGTGATGATCGAGGGCCCCGGCCACGTGCCGATGCACAAGATCAAGGAGAACGTCGAACTCGAGGAGAAGCTCTGCGGCGAGGCGCCGTTCTACACCCTCGGTCCACTCGCGACGGACATCGCGCCGGCGTACGACCACATCACCTCGGCCATCGGCGCGGCGCAGATCGGCTGGTACGGCACGGCGATGCTGTGTTACGTCACGCCGAAGGAGCACCTCGGCCTGCCCAACCGCGACGACGTCAAGACCGGCGTGATCACGTACAAGATCGCCGCGCACGCCGCGGACCTGGCCAAGGGGCACAAGTACGCGCAGGAGTGGGACGACGAGCTGTCGAAGGCGCGGTTCGAGTTCCGCTGGAACGACCAGTTCAACCTGTCGCTGGACCCGGACACCGCACGTTCGTTCCACGACGAGACGCTGCCCGCCGAGCCGGCCAAGACCGCGCACTTCTGCTCGATGTGCGGCCCGAAGTTCTGCTCGATGCGGATCACGCAGGACGTCCGCAAGTACGCGGAGGAGCACGGGCTGTCCACTGTGGAGGCCATCGAGGCCGGCATGGCGTCGAAGTCGGCGGAGTTCACCGAGTCCGGCGGCCAGGTCTACCTGCCGGTGGTCCAGCCGTGACACCCAGGACCGCCCTCACCATCGCCGGATCGGACTCCGGCGGTGGTGCGGGCATCCAGGCGGACCTGCGGACGTTCTTCGCGCACGGGGTCCACGGCCTGGTTGCGCTGACGGCGGTCACCGTGCAGAACTCCCTTGGCGTGCAGGGTTTCACGGAGATCCCGGCCGACGTCGTCACCGCGCAGATCAAGGCGGTGGCGTCGGACATGGGCGTGAACGCGGCCAAGACGGGCATGCTGGCGACCGCGGAGATCATCCGCGCGGTGGCCAAGACGCTGGACGAGGTCGAGGTCGGCCCGTTCGTGGTCGACCCGGTGGCGGCCTCGATGACGGGTGACCCGCTGCTGCGCGAGGACGCCCTGGAGGCGATCCGCACGGAGCTGTTCCCCCGGGCGACGCTGATCACCCCGAACCTGGACGAAGTCCGCCTGCTGACGGGCATTTCCGTCGTCGACGCCCCTTCCCAGCGCGAGGCAGCCGAGGCGCTGCTGGCCTTCGGCTCCCGCTGGGTCCTGGTCAAGGGTGGCCACATGCAGGGCACGACCGAGTGCGTGGACCTGCTGTCGGACGGCCGCGAGCAGATCGAGCTGAGCGGCCCGAGGTACCCCACGGAGAACACCCACGGCGGCGGCGACACCTTGGCGTCGGCGATCACGGCTTCCCTGGCGAAGGGCGCCTCGGTGCCGGACGCCGTCGCCGCGGGGAAGAAGTTCATCGAACGGTGCGTGGCGGAGGCCTACCCGCTGGGTGCGGGTGTCGGCCCGGTCTCGCCGTTCTGGGTGCTCGACAAGGGCTAACGGACCGGCTGCAGCTCCCGGCCGTCGTACTCCTCGCGGGCCGAGCGGATCCGGCCGAAGTTCGCCTGTGACCAGTTGCTCAGCGCGATCAGGTGCGCGCCCACCTCGGCGCCCATCTCCGTCAGCGCGTACTCGACTGTCGGCGGCGTTGTCGGGTACACCGTGCGCGTGACGAAGCCGTCGCGCTCCAGCTGGCGGAGGTTCTGGGTCAGCATCTTCTGGCTGATGCCGTCCACCGCGCGGCGCAGCTCGCCGAAGCGGTGCGGGCCGCGGGCCAGCGCCCCCAAGACCAGGGCCGTCCACTTGTTGGCCAGCAGGTCCAGGACGTCGCGGCACGGGCAGTTGCGGAGGTACACATCCCAGGGTCCGCCCTGGTCGCAGGTGGTATCCATCAGGTACCTACTGTACCAACTAGTGCCTTCTGGCGAAAAGTGACCAAGGACCCGAGGATGGAGGCTCCCCCGAACAGAAGGAGAGAAACCGATGCGCATCGTGACCCAGCAGGCCCTCGGCGGGCCGGAGGTGCTCCGCGTCACCGAGGCACCGCGCCCCGAACCCGGGCCGACGGAGGTCCTGGTGCGGGTGCAGGCCGCCGGGATCAACCCGGTCGACTGGAAGGTGCGGCGCGGTGGCGGGTTCCTCGGCGAGCCGCCGTTCACCGTCGGCTGGGACGTCGCCGGGGTGGTCGAGGAAACCGGCTTCGGCGCGACCGGCGTCCAGGAGGGCGACGAAGTGCTCGGCATGCCGTGGTTCCCGCGGCCGGCCAACGCCTACGCCGAGTACGTCACCGCGCCCTCGCGGCACTTCGTGCGCAAGCCGGCCGGGCTGTCGTTCGCCGAGGCCGCCGCGCTGCCGCTGGCCGGGCTGACCGCCTGGCAGGGCCTGGTCGAGCTGGCCGGCGTCCACAAGGGACAGCGCGTGTTCGTCGACGCCGCCGCGGGCGGGGTCGGCCACCTCGCCGTGCAGATCGCCAAGGCGCGCGGCGCGCACGTCATCGGCACCGCCAGCGCGAAGAAGCACGACTTCCTGCGCGAACTCGGTGTCGACGAACCGATCGACTACCACGATCCGGCCGCGACGACGTCCGATGTGGACATCTACTTCGGACTCGTGGGCGAGGAGAGCGACCTGCGCTGGCTGCCCGCCATCAAGCCCGGCGGCCTCTTGATCAGCGTGCCCAGCGCCGTCACGGACCGAGTGGCGCAGGAAGCCGCGGAACGCGATGTCCGGACCGGCAGGATCCTCGTCGAACCCGACCGCGGCGGGCTGACCGGCCTCGTCGAACTGGTCGAGGCCGGTCAGCTGAAGGTCCACGTCGAGCAGACGTTCCCGTTGGAGGACGTCGCCAGGGCGCACGAGCTGGGCGAATCCGGCCGAGTGTCCGGCAAGCTCGTGCTGACCGTCTAACCGCGGGCGAGCACCTGGGGCAGCACCGTCGTGAGCCCGGTCCAGTCCGCGGTGACCACCGACGCGTGCTGCTTCGCCAGGTCGGCGACGCGCTGGTTGGCCTGGTCGACCGTCGGGTTGTGGCCGTCGATGGCCGGCGCGACGTTCTGCGCGTCGGTCATCACGACGTAGTAGTGGTTGGCGTCGTACCACCACGGGCCGGTCTGGGTCACCCACGCGTTCGCGTCGCCGTCGAACACCACGAACCACGGCTTGAGGTCGGCGGTGTACTTGTCCCGCGGGTCACCGCCGGCCGCGCCGTGCACGGTCGGGAAGATGTTCGCGTCGCCGAGCTTGCCCGCGTTCTTCAGGCCGACCAGGTAGCGCGCGTACTCGACGTCGGTCTTCAGCGTGTCCGTCGGGTTCTGCTCCTCGACCGTGCCCGGGATGACCTCGGTGATCACGCGGCCCCGCAGGGCGTCCACCGACGGCCAGTTGTCCGCCTTGGCCGCGTCGTCCAGCGTCGCGTAGCCGCCGAGCAGCTCGGCCGGGCGGAAGGCCACGCTGCCGAGGTGCGCCCGGAAGGTGGCGTCCAGCTCGTCCGGGCCCATGCCGGTGTTGTCCGAGAAGCCGGTCTTCATCTCCAGCTTGAGCGTGATCGGGGTGTGCCCCGGATGGGCGGCCAGCCAGATCCGGATGTCGTCGAGGCAGTACTCCAGGTTCTTGTTCTTCCCGCCGCTGTACAGCTGCGACGCCGAAGTCGCCGCGACGCAGTTGTTGTTGTTCCCCAGCGGGTTCGAGTGGCTGACCTTCCACTCGTGGGTGAAGAAGTCCGGCCAGACGTCCAGTTCGATCAGCGACGAGCCGGCGTCGAGCGCCTGGGCGAGGTACCCGTAGGCCGCCGTGTCGTACGTGTTGTGCACGCCGACCGTCGTGACGTGGGAAAGCTTGGGACTGTCGGCGTTGGCCGCGGTCGCTCCGGAGAGTGTGAGCGCCGCCGTGAGGATTGCCACCGAGAAGAGCTTCATCCGGGCTCCTTCGAACGTGAGTAACGTTCACAATGTCTCATCGTGGTTGACTGTTGATGAAGCAAAAGAGGCTGATTGGCCTAGACCAGAAGTCGGGAAAGAGCATGATTCCTTCGGCGTTGACCATCGCGGGGTCGGACTCCGGCGGTGCTGCCGGCCTGCAGGCGGACCTGCGCACCTTCCTGACCTGTGGCGTGCACGGCCTGGTCGCGGTCACCGCCGTCACCGTGCAGAACACCCTGGGCGTGCACGACCGCGCCGACCTGCCGCCGCACATCGTGGCCGGGCAGATCGAGGCGGTGGCGGCGGACATGGGCGTCGGCGCGGCGAAGACCGGCATGCTGGCCTCGGCCGAGATCATCCACGCCGTCGCGGCCGCGTGCGACAACGCCGAAATCGGCCGCGACGCGAAGATCCCGTTCGTGGTCGACCCGGTCGCGGCGTCGATGCACGGCCACCCGCTGTTCGACGACGCCGGGCTGGTCGCCCTACGCGACGAGCTGCTCCCGCGCGCGACGGTGCTGACCCCGAACCTCGACGAGGTCCGCCTGCTGACCGGGATGACCGTGAAAGACCGCGAGGGCATGCACACCGCGGCCGTCGTGCTGCACCGGATGGGCCCCCGGTACGTCCTGGTCAAGAGCGGCCACCTGCAGGCCGACCCGGAGTGCGTGGACCTGCTGTTCGACGGCTCGACGTTCGTGGAGCTCCCCGGACAGCGCTACCCGACGCCGCACACGCACGGCGCGGGCGACACGATGGCGTCGGCGCTGACGGCGGGCCTGGCGAAGGGCATGTCCGTGGTCGAAGCCGCGCGCTACGGCAAGTGGTTCGTCTCGCACGCGGTCGAGCACGCGTACCCGATGGGCGCGAAGGTCGGCCCGGTCTCCGCCTTCTGGCGGCTGGCTCCCGAGGAGCGCTGAGCAACCGCCCGGCTACCATCCCTGCGTTTACTGTTCCTTGACCGAAACCGGGGGCGGCCTTGACCGGGCGCGAGCGGGTGGCGAAGGTCCTCGAGGGCCGCCGCTTCCAGAACTTCATCATCGCGGTGATCGTCTTCAACGCCGTCACCCTCGGCATGGAGACGTCCACGTCGATCATGGACGGCTACGGCGGCCTGCTGCACGCCCTCGACCACGTCGCGCTGGGCATCTTCGTCGCCGAGCTGCTGGCCAAGTTCTACGCCTACCGCGGAAGCTTCTTCCGCGACAACTGGAACGTCTTCGACCTGCTGGTGGTCGGCATCGCGGTGATCCCGGCGACCGGGCCGTTCGCCGTCCTGCGGTCGCTGCGCGTGCTGCGGGTCCTGCGGCTGATCTCGGTCGTGCCGTCGATGCGGAAGGTCGTCTCCGGCCTGCTCGCCGCGATCCCCGGGATGGCCTCGATCGCCGCGCTGCTCGCGCTGATCATCTTCGTGGCCGGCGTGATGGCGACGAAGCTGTTCGGCACCATCGACCCGGGCGACTTCGGCGACCTCGGCACGTCGCTGTTCACCCTGTTCCAGGTGATGACCGGCGAAGCGTGGCCGGACATCGCGAAGACGATCATGGAACAGGCGCCGATGGCCTGGATCTTCTTCGTCGTCTACATCCTGGTGTCCAGCTTCGCGGTGCTGAACCTCTTCATCGCCGTCGTGGTCAGCGGCATGGAAGACGAGCTGCGCCAGGACATCCGCGAGGAAGAGGCGAAGCAGGCCGAAGCGCAGGCCGCCGCCAACCAGGAGATCCTCGACGAGCTCCGCGCCCTGCGCGCGGAGCTGGCCGAACTGCGGCGGGAGAAGGCGGCTTAGTGAGGCTCATCCAGCCGTCGGCCGCCGCATGATCTTGCCCTGATCAGCGGTAGGCGGGCGGGGCGCGGCGGCCTAACCCGAAATAGGCCTCAGTCGTCCGCGATCAGGGCTTCGAGCGCCGGCAGGGCCGCCAGCAGCGCCTCCCGGTGGTCCGGCGCGAGCCGATCGAGGCGGCGGTTGAGCTCCTGCACCCGCGTCGACCGGACGCCGGACACGAGCCGCTCGCCCTCTTCGGTCGCCTTCGCCAGCCACGCGCGCCGGTCGACCGGGTCGGACTCACGGCTGACGTAGCCGGCCTCGACCAGGGACGCGATGATCCGCGACATCGTCGCCGCGGCCACCCCCTCCTTGGCCGCGAGGTCGCCGAGCCGCAGCTGGCCGGCGTGCACCAGCGTCGCCAGCGCCGAGATGGCGCCGTGGCCCGGCCCCGGCACGCCCGCCTGCCGCAGTGACCGGGACAGCCTGCCCACGGCGAGGTACAACCTGCCCGAGACGTCCTGGACCGATGTGCTCGTCACGGCTGGCTCCTTCTGCCCTCGCCCCGCCGCGGGTGCGCCGGAAATTGCCGTCCACCTTACGGGCTCGAAGTCACGGTCCGCGTTAAGGCGCAGTGTCATACCGGGGCTCCGCCCCGGGGCCGGGGGCTCCGCCACCCGGAACCCCCGAAAGAACAGCAGTTCACCGAGGTGGACTGGAAGCCTGAGCCCAGAAGCGCTGCGGCACCCGCCCGGCCTCGCGGGCCAGCCGTCCGGCGACGACACCGGCGCGCATCGCCGCGGCCATCCGTTCCGGATCGGCCGCCCGGGTGACGGCCGTCGAGAGCAGCACGGCGTCGCAGCCGAGCTCCATCGCCAGCGTCGCGTCCGAGGCCGTGCCGATTCCGGCGTCCAGGATGACCGGGACGTTCGCCCGCGACACGATCAGCTCGATGTTGTGCGGATTCCGGATGCCGAGGCCGGTGCCGATCGGCGCGCCCAGCGGCATCACCGCGGCGCAGCCTGCCTCCTCCAGGCGCAGCGCGAGCACCGGGTCGTCGTTCGTGTAGACGAACACGGTGAACCCGTCGGCGACCAGGCGTTCGGCGGCGTCGAGGGTCTCGATCGGGTCCGGCAGCAGGGTCCGGTCGTCGGCGTGCACCTCGAGCTTGACCAGGTCGGTTCCCAGTGCCTCGCGCGCGAGCTGGGCGGTGAGCACGGCTTCGGCGGCCGTCCGGCAGCCCGCCGTGTTCGGCAGCAGCTCGATGCCGAGCCGCTTGAGCAGCTCGAGGACGCCGGAGCCGCCCTCGGCGTCGGCGCGGCGCATGGCGACCGTGGTCAGCTCGGTGCCGGACGCCACCAGCGCGCGTTCCAGCACGGCGAGGTTGGCCGCGCCGCCGGTGCCGATGATCAGCCGGGACGTCAGCTTGGCCGGGCCGATGACCAGGGGTTCCGCCTCCACTTCAGCCTCCCTGGACCGCGGTGAGCACGTCGAGGACCGCCCCCTTGGGCACGGCGGTGGCGGCCCAGTCGGCGCGGCGGACGACGACGCCGTCGACCGCGACGGCGATGCCCGGCCGTTGCCCGCCGGTGGCGTCGAGGACGTCGGCGACGGTGGCGCCGTCCGGGAACGCCGCCCACTCGCCGTTGAGCTTGATCTCCATCACACGTGCTCCTTCTGGTGCAGGCGGGCGGGCGAGGCCGCCGCGACGCCTTCGGGCGGCTCGTCACCCTCGAGCCAGGCGACCACGGCGTCCGCGGTCACCGGGGCCATCAGCAGGCCGTTGCGGTGGTGCCCGGTCGCGGCGAACACGCCGCCGCCCAAGTCACCGAGGTACGGGAGCGCGTCCCGGCTGCCGGCCCGCAGGCCCGCGGCGGTCTCGGTCAGCTCGTACTCGGTGATCGCGGGGAAGACGCGCTCGGCGCCTTCCAGCAGCTCGCGCACACCGCGGGCGGTGACGGCCTGGTCGAAGCCGGCTTCGTACTGGGTGGCACCGAGGACCAGCTCCTGGTCACCGCGCGGGACGAGGTAGATCGGGCGGCCCTCGACGACGGCCCGGACGGTGTGCGCGGGCGGCGGCAGGCAGCCGCGGCGGGGCCTGAGCCGGAGGATTTCGCCCTTCAGGGGACGGACGGCGCCGGCGAGCAGCGGGTGCAGCCGCCCGGTCCAGGCACCGGCGGCGAGCACGACGGCTTCGGCGTCCGGGAGCTCGCCGACGCGCTCGCGGACGAACCGGACTCGGCGGCCGACGCAGGCCGCGTACAGCGCGTCGAGCAGTTTGCGGTTGTCCACCGCCAGGTCACCCGGGACGTGGAGTCCACTTCGGACGGAACCGACGCCGGGTTCGAGCCGCTTGACCTCCCGGCCGGTGAGGCGCTCGGCCGCACGGCCGAGGCCACGCAGGTGCCCGGCCAGGATGTCCAGGTAGCCGGCGTCGGCGCTGTCGAAGGCGACGACGAGCGTCCCGTGCCCGGCCAAGCCCGGATCCAGGCCCTCTTCTTGCAGGTCACGCGCGAAATCAGGCCAGCGCTTCAGCGACTCTTCGCCGAGGCGGAGGACGTCCTCCTCGCCCGGCCAGGCCTCGGTGACCGGCGCGAGCATGCCGCCGGCCAGCCAGGACGCACCGCCACGGCCGGGTTCGGGGTCGTAGAGGGTGACGCTTCGGCCGGTGCACGCGGCACGCCACGCCGCGGACAGGCCGATCACGCCGCCGCCCACCACTGCCAGGTTCGTCATGGAATCACGCTCCCTGCGCCGGCATGACCCGGATCAGGTTCCACGGTCGGAGCGGCAGCTCCCTCTCAGCCCGTGCCTCGGGCTCCCGTGCGGACAACCCCACACTAACGCGTGAGCTACGGTCGCCGCTATGCCCGCCCTTTCCGGTGACAAGATCCGCGCCCGCCTCGACGCCGCGCGCCTGTACCTGTGCACGGACGCCCGCACGGACCGCGGCGACCTGGCCGCCTTCGCCGACGCGGCCCTCGCGGGCGGCGTCGACATCATCCAGCTGCGCGACAAGACCGGCGCCTTGGAGGCGGCCGGTGAGATCGCGGCGCTGGAGGTGCTGGCGGAGGCGTGCGCCCGGCACGGCGCGCTGCTGTCGGTGAACGACCGGGCCGACGTCGCGCTGGCCGTCGGTGCCGACGTGCTGCACCTGGGCCAGGACGACATCCCGGTGCCGCTGGCCCGCCGCATCCTCGGCGACGACGTGGTGATCGGCCGCTCGACGCACTCGCTCGACCAAGCCCTCGCCGCGGCCGCGGAGCCCGGCGTCGACTACTTCTGCACCGGCCCGTGCTGGCCGACACCGACGAAGCCAGGCCGCCCGGCCCCGGGCCTGGACCTGGTCCGCGACACGGCCGCCTGGACCCCGGACCGGCCGTGGTTCGCCATCGGCGGCATCGACGGCGACCGGCTGCCGTCGGTGCTGGAGGCGGGCGCGTCGCGGATCGTGGTGGTCCGGGCGATCACCGAAGCCGAGGATCCCGAGGCGGCCGCCCGCGAGCTGCGGGCGCGCCTGGCCTGAGTCACGGCGTCGGCGTCGGCGCCGCTGCGCCCTTGCTGGTCGGCGGGGTCGCCGTCGTCGCCGGGGCCGAGGTCGACGGCTGCTCGGTCGTTGTGCTCGGGGTGGTCGTCGGGGTCTCCGACGACGTCGTCGTCGGCGGGGTCGAGGTCTCCGTCGGTGTCGTCTCCGTCGGGGACACCTGCGTGTCGTTCGTGCTGGTCGGCGGGGTGGTCGACGGCCTCTTGTCCTCGTGGCCGCCGGTGCCGCCGAGGATCCTGCCGATGCTCGAGCCCGTTCCGCCGCCGATCTGGGTGCCCGTGGCCGACTCGAAGCCGACGATCGACAGGATCGCCACCGCGAACGCCGCCAGGCTCGTGCCGATGACCAACGGCCAGCGCAGCTTGCGCAGCCGCGCGGACAGCCGCGACGGCTCCGGCTTCGCCAGCTGGACGGTCGGCTGGTCGGTGATCGGCACCTCCGGGGGCGCCTCCGCGGGCCCGCGCCGCCGGATGCCCGACGTCGCCAGCTGCCGCGCGCGAAGCGCCGCTTCGCGGGTGCGCTCCAGAGAGCGCAGGTACAGCTCGCTGCCGACCGTCGACACCACGCTCGCCACGCCGGCCCCGATCACCGTGCCCGCGACACCCAGCGTCGAACCGAGCAGCGCCGCGGTCACCGCCGCCAGCGCCGCCGCCAGCACCTGCGCGAGCCGCAGGCCCTTCTTCTCTTCCTTCTCCTCGGAAGCCGCTTCTTTCTCCTTGGTCATGATCCCGATTCAGGTAGTCCGTGTTCTCCCCTGTCCAACGCATAAGGCGCGTGAGGCACTCCCCTCGTTGCCACGGCGTGAGGAGGACCACTCCGTCTGTCCATAATAGACACTCCAGACCGAACGTTTTCTTGACATACTCGGCACATGGAACTGGTGACGATCTCTGACATCGAGGCCGCCGCGAAGCGCGTCGAAGATGTCGCCGTGCGCACGCCCCTGCTGCTCCAGACCTGGGATCCCCGCGGAACCCTGTGGCTCAAACCCGAAAACCTGCAACCGGTCGGGGCGTTCAAGGTGCGCGGCGCGTTCAACGCCATCGCGGGCCTCGACGAGGCGGCCCGCGCCCGCGGCGTCATCGCCTACTCGAGCGGCAACCACGCGCAGGCAGTCGCGTACGCCGCGCAGCGGTACGGCGTGCCCGCGGTGATCGTCGTGCCGGACGTCGCCCCGCGGATCAAGGTCGAGGCCACCCGCTCGTACGGCGCCGAAGTGATTGAAGTGCCGATCGGCGAGCACGAGGGCAAAGCGCGCGAACTGGCCGCCGAACGCGGGCTGACCCTCGTGCCGCCGTTCGACGACGCGGCCATCATCGCCGGGCAGGGCACCGCGGGCCTGGAGATCGCCGAAGACCTGCCGGACGTCGACGTCGTGCTCGTGCCGATCAGCGGCGGCGGGCTGGCGGCCGGCGTCGGCACCGCGATCAGGGCGCGCTGCCCGCGGGCGCGCGTGATCGGCGTCGAGCCCGCGGTGGCCGCCGACGTCGCCGACAGCCTCCAGCGCGGCGAGCTGGTCCGGTGGCCGCAGGCCGACCGCGCCCGCACGATCGCCGACGGCCTGCGCTCGCAGCCGTCGGAGCTGACCTTCGCCCACCTGCGGGAAGTCGTGGACCAGATGGTCACGGTCTCCGAGGACGAGATCCGCGAGGCCGTCCGCGTCCTCGCCCGCAAGGCCCGGCTGGTGGCCGAGCCCAGCGGCGCGGTGACGACGGCGGCGTACCTGTTCCACGCCGAGGAGCTGCCGTCCGGGAAGACGGTCGCGCTCGTCTCGGGCGGCAACGCCGACCCGGCGCTGTTCGCCGAGATCCTCGCGGGCTGACGAACACCCCGCCTCGAGCGCCCCAAGGCGGCCTTGGGGCGCTCGAGGCTAGGAGCCGGCGACGGAGGAGCCTCGGCGGATGTGCGTCGGCGGGCCCTCGACGCCGCAGTGGTAGCACTCGCCGAGGTGCGGGCACTCGTCGTCCGGCTTGGCGTCCGAAGCCGACGACGGTGGCGCGAGGACGCCGTTGTGGATGCCCAGCGCGATCAGCCCGCCGGCGATCGCCAGCGCCGCGCAGATGACCAGCGCCGTCCGCCAGCCCGCCGTCAGCGCGACCGGGTCGGCGTACGCCTCGCCGGTCAGCCCGGCCGCGGCGGGCAGCACCGCCACCGCCAGCAGGCCGCCCGAGCGGGCGATGGCGTTGTTGACGCCGGAGGCCACGCCGGCGTAGCGGTCCGGGGCCGCGGCGAGCACCGTCGCGGTCACCGGGGCCACCACGGTCGCCAGGCCGAGCCCGAACACCGCCACCGCGGGCAGCACCGTGCCGAGGTAGGACGCGCCGGGCGCGATGCGCAGCATCAGCAGCATCCCGATGCCGACGACGATCGGCCCGACCACCAGCTGCGTGCGCGGGCCGATGCGCTGGGCGAGCGCGCCGGAGCGGCCGGAGAGCAGCAGCATGATCACCGTCAGCGGCAGCCCGGCCAGCCCCGATGCGGTCGGCGAATAGCCGAGCGAGACCTGCAGCTGCATGACCAGCAGCATCATCACCCCGCCGAGGGCGGCGTAGACGACGAAGGTCAGCGCGTTCGAGAGGGTGAACGTGCGGTCGTGGAACAGCGAAGGCGGCACGAGCGGCTCACGCGAGCGGTGCTGGACGAAGACGAACGCGGCCAGCCCCGCGATGCCAAGCAGGCCCGCGCCCAGCACGAGCGGGTCGCCGACGCCGCGGGCCGGCGCCTCCACCAGAGCGCCGGTGACGCCAGCCAGGCCGAGGGCGCCGAGCGCGGCGGCCCCGAAGTCCGGGTGCCCGGTGGCGTCCGGGTCGCGGGACTCGGGGACGAACTTCCGGGCCATCAGCACCACGGCGACCGCGATCGGCACGTTGATCAGGAACGCCAGCCGCCACGACCACACCTGCACCAGGAAGCCGCCGAGCAGCGGCCCGGCCGCGGCCGCGATGCCGCCGAGCCCGGACCAGGCGCCGATCGCGCGGGCCCGGACGTCGTGCGCGAAGGACGCCTGGAGGATCGCGAGCGAGCCGGGGGTCAGCAGGGCCCCGCCGATGCCCTGCAGGATCCGCGTGGCGACGAGCATCTCGGTGGACGACGCGGCGGCGCACAACCCCGAGGCGACGCCGAACCAGACGACGCCGACGAGGTACATCCGCCGCCTGCCGTACCGGTCGCCGAGCGACCCGGCGACCAGGATGAGCGCCGCGAGCGCCAGCATGTAGCCGTCGAGGATCCACTGGAGCCCCGCCACGGACGCGTTCAGCTCGGCACCGATGCGGGGCAGGGCGACGTTGACGATGGTGCCGTCGAGCATCGCCATGCCGGAACCGAGGATCGTGGTGGCCAGCAGGCCGCGGGCGGCACCGGTGCCCCACCGGATCCCGGTGTCTTCAGCAGAGTTCACCGGCCAACTCCACCGCGCTCGGCGCACCCCCGTCAACCGCGGGGGTGCTCCGGGTCCGGGGTCACGGCAGCAGCGTCGTCACGAACTTGTAGCGGTCGCCGCGGTAGACCGAGCGGGCGAACTCGACCGGCTTGCCGTCGGTGGCGAACGAGTGCCGGGTCAGCATCAGCACCGGCATGCCGACGTCCGCGCCGAGCATCTCCGCTTCCTGCGGGCCCGCGAGCGAGGTCTCGATCGTTTCTTCCGCGCGTTCCAGTTCGACGCCGTAGTGCTCGCGTAGAACGGCGTACAACGAACCGCCGGCCGAGACGTGCTTGCGCAGCCCGCGGAAACGGCCGAGCGGCAGGTGCGTCGTCTCCAGCGCCATCGGCTGCGAGTCCGCCAGTCGAAGTCGTCGAAGGCGAAGGATTTTCGCGCCGGTCCGGATTCCGAGCAGCTTCGCGAGGTCGCCCTCGACCGGCAGTTCCTCGACTTCCAACAGTTTCGACGACGGCTTCAGGCCCTGCTTGCGCATGTCCTCGGTGTAGGAGGACAGCTGGAGCCGCTGCGCGAGCTTCGGCTCGGCCGCGAAGGTGCCCTTGCCCTGCACCCGGTGCAGCCTGCCCTCGGCGGTCAGGTCGGCCAGCGCCTGGCGCACCGTGGTGCGGGAGACCGTGAACTCCCCGGCGAGCGCGCGTTCGGTCGGGATGGGTGACCCCGGCGGCAGCACGTCCAGGAGGTCGAGGAGGTGCTGTTTCAGCGCCCAGTATTTGGGCTCGCGCTGCCCGCGCATCCCGGCGACGGCGGCCGCCTCGCCCGTGGTGGTGGTCTCCAACATGCCCGGCTCCCTATGTCTTCCCTCATCGCACGCCACGTCCCCGTAAGAAACGTACCCTTTTCCCCAAACGCGCCGCCCCTATAACATTGGTCTAGACCTGACCGACGCCGCCTGAGTCCGGTACATAATGCCGGAGGTGGAGAGGAAAATGATGACCGAACAACGGCCCGGCGCGCACATGGCCGCGGAGATCGCCCAGCAGCCGGACGTCCTGGCCGGACTGGTGGCGCGTCAGGCGGAAATCGCCGAAGTGGCGGAAAAGATCTCACAACGCCCTCCGCGGTTCGCTTTGCTCGCCGCGCGTGGATCGAGCGACCACGCAGCGTTGTACGCGAAGTACCTGATCGAGGTACTCCTCGGCCTTCCGGCCGGTTTGGTTTCGCCGTCCACGGCGACGCTGTACGGCGCTCGGCCCGATCTGCGGGACGTGCTCTTCGTCACGGTCAGCCAGAGCGGCGGCTCGCCCGACCTGATCGAGGTCACCGAAACGGCGCGGCGCCAGGGCGCGCTGACGGTGTCGGTCACCAACACGCCGGACTCGCCGCTGCGGGCGGCGTCCGAGCTCGGCGTCGACATCGGCGCGGGCGTCGAGAAGGCCGTCGCGGCCACCAAGACCTACTCCGCGACGCTGATGGCGCTGTACCTGCTGATCGACGCGGTGCGCGGTGGCAAGGCGGCCGACGCCGAGAAGATCGGCGAGCTGGCGCAGCAGGCGCTCGACGGCGCCACCGAAGGCGTGCAGCGCGCGGTCGACCGGTACCGCTTCGTGAACCGGGTCCTCACCACGGCCCGGGGCTACTCGTACGCGACCGCGCTGGAGGCGTCGCTCAAGCTCGCCGAGACGAGCTACCTCGCGGCCCGCGCGTACAGCGGCGCCGACCTCCTGCACGGCCCGGTCGCGGCCGTCGACGACCAGACCGCGGTCCTCGCGGTGACCAGCGCCGGGCACGGCGCCGACGCGATGCGCGAGGTCATCGACGCGGTCGGCAAGCGCGGCGCGGACGTCGTCGCGGTCGGCTCGGCGTCGGCCGAGACCCCGGCGGCGCTGCGCATCGACGTGCCGCAGACGGTCGAGGAGCTGGCGCCGATCCTGGAGATCCTGCCGATCCAGCGGATCGCGCTCGGTCTCTCGCTGGCCCGCGGCGGCGACCCGGACAGCCCGCGCGGCCTGCTGAAGGTGACCAAGACGCGGTGAGCTTCGCGATCGGCGTCGACGCCGGCGGGACGTCGACCAGGGCCGCCCTGGTCGACGCCGCCGGCGTGGTGCTGGGCACCGGGCGCGGCGAAGGGGCCAACCCGAACGCGCACGCGCCGGAGGTCGCCGCGGACCGGATCGCCGGCGCGATCACCGCGGCGCTCGGCACCCACGACCCCGGCGCCGTGCGGGCGTGCGTCGTCGGCATGGCCGGGGTCAGCAAGCTGAGCGACCGGAGCGTGGCGGCGGTCTTCGACGCGGCGTGGACGCGAATCGGTCTCACGTGTGCCGTGCGGACGGTCGCCGACGCCGAAGTGGCGTACGCGTCGGCGACCTCGGCTCCGGACGGGACGGTGGTCGTCGCCGGAACCGGTTCGATCGTGGGCCGGATCCGCAAGCGGCGGCTGGCGGGCACGACCGGCGGCTACGGCTGGCTGCTCGGCGACGAAGGGTCGGCGTTCTGGCTCGGCCGCGAAGCCGTCCGTTCCACTTTGGAGGCACTGGGGCGCGGGCGGCCGCTCGACGGGCTGCCCTCGGCGGTGCTGGCCGCCGCGCTCGGACTGTCCGCTTTGGACGTCCGTGACGACGCCGGGCGGCTGGCCGCCTCCCGGGCGTTGATCACGGCGGCGAACGCGGAGGCGCCCGTCCGGCTCGCCCGGTTCGCCCCGCTGGTGAGCGCGGCGCACGACGCGGGCGAGCCGGCGGCACGGGAGATCGTCGCCCGCGCGGCCGGGCACCTCGCCGAGCACGCCCTCGCGGCGCGCGAGCCCGGCGAGTCGACGCCGGTCGTGCTCGTCGGCTCGGTGCTCACCGGAGCGAGCCCGGTCGGCGGCCTCGTGCGCCGCCGATTGGCCGGTCTCGAGGTGCTGACCAGCTCCGATGGCGTGCTCGGGGCGGCGTGGCTGGCCGCCGTGGACGCCTTCGGCGAGGGCGTGCCGCGGCCCCTCGCGTAAGGATCTCGAGCAAAACGCGGCGCAAAGACGCGAAAACGTCGACTGAACCCGGGTAGTCCGGGTACCGTAGGCAGTGGCCCCCGGACCCTCCCCCCTCGCCGGGGGCCGCCTTATGCCCCGGGTACGTCGTCCGAGCGGGTTTCCGGCGCCAGGCGCAGGCCCGGGTGCTCCGGCGGCAACGCCCGGTAGAGCACCCAGCCACTGACCGCGACGGTGAGCGCGACGAGCGGCCACGAGAGCACCGTGCGGGCCACGCCGAGCGCGAGGACCTGGCCGGCCCACCACAGCAGGCCGTAGACGACCACGCGCAGCGTGTACTGGAGCACCCACACCCAGCTGGCCCGTGAGTAGGCCTTGAGCAGCACGGCGTCGCGGCGCCAGCGCGTCTTCTGGCCCAGCAGCAGGCCCACGACCACGCCGAGCAGCGGCCAGCGCACGACGATGCTGGCCGCCCACAGCAGTGCGCTGGCCACATTGGACATCAGCTGCAGCAGGAAGAAGTCCTGGGCCCGGCCGGTGTGCAGGGCGATCAGCGCGGCCGCGACGACGGCGGCCAGGCTGACGACCAGCGCGCGGACCTTGCCACCGCCGGCGATCCGGACGATCCCGACCACGATGGCGACCCCGACGGCGGCACCGGCACCCCAGGCGACGGACTGGCCGGCGGCGAGCCAGCCGGCGACGAAGCCCACGGGCGGGATGCTGGCGTCGAGCGCGCCCCGGCGGCCACCGAGGATCTGCGCGAGCGATTCACGGGGTTCTCCGGACACGCGTCCAGCCTGCCGGATCGCGTCCGGAACGCCCCGGGCAGGGAGATTTTCGCCACATCGGGTGCCGGGTTTGCCTCCCGGTGTGCTGTTTCACGGCATGCCGAAGGTGAAGACTGCGTAATACAGAGGCGCAGAAGGCCGACAAGATAAGACACTGTTACCGCAGGCTGAACGCCCGGGGGTGGAGCGGGTTTGCGGCCGATGGTTAGTTGAGGTGTACAACTACATGTCGGGGTGTGTCGGTCGCAGGATGGGAAGGGGACCCACGTGTACGGATTCGACAGCTACGTAGCCCTTGGTGACAGCTTCACCGAGGGTCTCAACGACGACCTTCCGGACGGCTCCTTCCGGGGGTGGGCCGACCGGCTCGCGGAGGTGCTGGCGGCCGGGCGCAGCGACTTCCGCTACGCCAACCTGGCCCTGCGCGGCAAGATGCTCGACGAGATCCTGGACGAGCAGCTGCCGATCGCGCTGGAGCTGAAGCCCGACCTGGTCACGCTCTGTGCCGGCGGCAACGACATCATCGTGCCGGGCGCGGACGTCGACGCGGTGACCGAGCGCCTGGAGGAGGGCGTCGCGAAGCTGCGCGAAGCGGGCATCCCGGTGCTGATGTTCAACGGCCCGGACACGAAGGTCCTGTCGGTGATGTCGGTGCTGCGCGGCAAGGTGGCGATCTACAACACGAACCTGTGGGCGATCGCGGAGCGCCACGGAGCCCGCATGGTCGACCTGTGGACGATGGGCCCCCTCCACGACCGCCGAGCCTGGAGCGACGACCGCCTGCACTTCTCCCCGGAGGCCCACCGGCGCATCGCCCTGAAGGCGGCGGAGGTACTGGGGATCCCGATCGAGGCGGACTGGCGCGAGCCGTGGCCACTGGAGGAGACCCCGAACCGGTGGATCGACTCACGGCGGTCGGACCTGACGTGGACGAAGGTCCACCTGCTGCCCTGGATCAGACGGCAGCTGCGCGGCGAGTCGATGGGCGACGGACTGTCGCCGAAACGGCCGAAGCTGGTGCCCCTGGTGCCGTTGGAAGTGCTCGAGGTGCCGGAGAACGCGCGGCAGCAGGCGAGCTGACCCTCGTTCTAGAGGAGCTTTCGGCTCCTTGGGGTGAAATGGGCTTTCGGCGCAACTGAGGGGTCGGGTGCGCCGAAGGCCCCTTTGCGCGCTTGTGGCGCTTGTGCGCGGAGCTTGGCGCACCCACCCTCCCGAGGAAGGGCGCAAGCAAAGACGAAGCGCCGCTCCCAGCTGCCTCGCAGCGGCCCGAACGGCACGCGGACACCCAAACCCGCACCCACCCAGCCCCCTCCCAGCACCCCGATCCGAAGCCCCAACACGGCCGGCAGCACCGGGTCAAGGCACGCTTTCCCGCCTTGACGCGGTGCTGCCGGCCGTAGTCACAATCGGGCATCGGGGTGGTGGGCACAGACCAAGGCGACCTAGCACCCCCTACGCCAGCCGCGCTGTAGAGCGAAGGCCTCCCAGTCGAGGCGACCTGCCCCACCCAGGCCGGCCACACCCCCAAGCCAAGGCCCGCCAGCCAAGCCGACCCGCCCCACCCAAGCCGGCCACACCTTCAGACCCAGACCGGCCACACCTTCAGCCCCAGGCCGACCACACCCCGAGCCGCCCCACCCCGCGGGGGCGCCCCCCGTCTCCAGCCTATCGCCCACCCCCGACACAAAGTGCCCAACCAATCACGATCCCCCAAGTTGTCCACATGTCGACTTACCTGGGGACAACTTGTGGAGTACCACCCGGATTCAGGTCGCCAACCCGTGGCACCCGGCTTAGAGTCCCCTTATGCGTCGGCGCTGGATCCTCGTGGTCCCGGTTGCGGTGCTGGTCACAGCGCTGCTCGCGGGGGTCGCCACCTGGGCCCAGTCCGGGAGCATGGAGCGCGACCTGACGTCCCGGGCCCAAGCCGCGCTCTTCCAAGCCGGCCTGCCCACCGGGGATGTCCGGTTCGACGGGCGGGATGCCACCCTCAGCGGGTTCCCGCCCGGGCAGGCCCTGCGGGCGCTCGAAGTCGTGCAGAACGTCGACGGCGTCCGGGCCGCCAAGGTCAACGGCGACGTCACGCCCGTCGCGCCGAGCACCACCACGAGTCCCCCGAGCGCGACCACCAGCACCCCGAGCCCGCCGCCGACCACCAGCACCACCGCGCCGCCGCCCACCGACAAGGCCGGCGTGCAGGCCGAGATCGACCGGATGCTCACCGAGGCGCCCATCGCCTTCGAGCCCGACACCGCCCGGCTCACCCCCGAAGGCGAACAGGCCGCGCGCAGCGTCGCGGTCGCCCTCGCCAAGGCGCCCGCCGGCTTCCGGTACCGCGTCACCGGGCACGTCGCGCGGGGGCCCGGCGGGGAGAACGCCGCCCTCAAGCTCTCCCGGGACCGGGCGCGGGCCGTCGCGCGGATCCTCACCTCCAGCGGGTTGACGGCCAACCGCGTGACCTACCGGGGGCTGGGCGACACCCGGCCCGCCACCGGCGGCGAAGAAGACCGGCGTGTCGAGATCACGGTCGTTTGAGGGGTGATGAGCTGATGTTCTGGCTGTTCGGGCAGATCTGGCTGTGGCTGATCGTCGCCTTCGCCCTCGGTGCGCTGACCTCGTGGCTCGCGCTCCGCGCCGCCCAGCGCCCCCGGCCCGCACCCGAGCCCGCGCCGGAACCCGAAGACGAACCGCGGTACGAGCCGCCGCCACCGCTGTCGACCGAGCAAACGCAGTTCATCCCGGCCGCCTGGGCCCAGCACGCCCCCGAACCGCGCGCCGACGTGCACGACGACGACGAAGCCGATCCCGTCGGCCACCGCGAAGGGCACCTGCCGCTGCCGCCGCAGCGCGGGGCCGAAGCCGAGGACTGGCCCAGCGAGGACGAACCCGCGTGGCCGGAGTCCGAAGAAGCCACCCCGCAGTGGCCGCAGCAGCCTGGGCGCGGTGGCTGACACCCATCCTGGTAAGTTCGGCTACGCACTGTGAGCGAGGGCTGAGGAGGGGTGTGTGGCGCTCCCCCACTGGACGTCGCAGCAGGTCCTGCCGCCGGGACGGCACGCGGGCGACCTCGCCGACGTCTACGAACGCCTGGTGTTCGACGCCCCGCACCAGAACGAGCGCGAGATCCTGTTCAGCGCGCTCAACAGCTACCTCGGCGTCGCCCGGCGGATCATGCCGTCCGGTCGCGCCTGGATCGGCGGCGAGCTCATCACCCGGACCGCCCACCCGCCGCGCGGCCTCGACGTCGTCCTCATCCCGGACGAGTGGGGCGCGCTCAAGCGGCTCGACGACGCCGGGCGGTCCGCGCTGTACGGCCTGCTCACGCTGCGCGGCGTGATCGTCGGGCAGCCGGCGATGTACCTGGACCAGGTGCAGCCGGTCGGCGGCATGCTGGACGGCTTCCTGTGCCGCCCCGGCGACGAAGACGTGTGGGCCGAGGTCTGGGCCGAAGGCGGCAGGGGCTACCCGGAGATGATCTGGTGAGGAACGAGTTCCGGCGGATCGCCGACGAGATCCCCGGCGGGACGTGGCTCGACGACCTGGCCCGCGCCTCGGCGATGGCGGCCAACGCCAAGTTCGAGCGGACGTCCCGCTCGCCGCTGCTGCACGTCTCGGTGATCGGCGAGCAGACCATCGACGCCTACACGTTCTCCGACATCAGCCGCGCCCTGCAGGACGCGACGGCGAAGATCGGGCACATCATCCGGAACCCGTCCGGCGAGGTCACCCAGGTCCAGCAGACCGATCGCGACAAGGCGCCGCTGATCCAGCGCGGCCAGGCGGGCAACGCGATCTTCTTCGGCTTCCCGGAGCCGCTGGCCGACGACGCCCTGATCGTCGACGGCATCGAGACGTTGTCCGAGCGGGCGGTCAAGGAGCTGTGCGACTTCCTGCCGGCGAACGGCTCGGACGACGGCGCGCTCGACGCCGTGCTGCTCCAGCGCGACACGGTCCGCAACGCCGTCAGCGACATCGTCAACGCCGTCGCGAAGAACGCCGGCATCGGGATGGCGCTGACCCCGACCGCGGGCGAGCAGGTCACCCGCAGCATGACCACCGAGCAGGCGCGGATCCTGCAGGGCAGCCTCCGCGAATCCCGCGAAGCGGTCGGCTACGAGACCGTCCGCGGGCGGCTCGACGGCGTCCGCACCCGGCGGCGCATCTTCTACCTCGACCGGGAGTCCGGCGGCACGATCCAGGGCGCGGTGGCGCCGGACCTGCTCGACCAGATCAAGGAGAACCTCGACCGCCCGGTGACGGCGCGGCTACGGGTCGTGCGCACGACGACGATCGACGGCCGCCGCGGACGGCCCGTTTTCGAGCTGCTCGAAATCACCCCGGAAGTGAGCCTTTTCGACTGAGAAGTCCGGTATGCCACCTTCGTCTTGAACGCCGTACCCAACGGTCGTCGTAGGCCTCACGGTGGTGCCCGGATGTCGGTCCGGTATTTACGATACCCGCTGCGAGGTCGGCAAAGACCGCGTCGAACAGTGGGAACTCCGACATTCTTCCCATTGATCATCGGGCCACGTCATGCCCGCGATGTCAGGAAATATCGATACCTGACCCCAAATGGTGGGACAATGACTTTTTCCAGAATGTAACAATTTCGTTCTGGGCCACACTTATGGGTTAACGTCGTCGCACTCCCACCCGAAGGGGTTCGCATGATGACCGACCCGCAGTACCCGCAGGCCGCCGCACGCCACGGGCGGCCCGCGCCGCCGGTGACGGCCACGGAGCGTCGTCAAGCCAATGCGAAGCCGGGGCGGAACCTCCTGGCGATCGCCGGCCTGGTGCTCGGCGTGGCCGCGCTGGTCGTCACGTTCGTGCCGGACATCGAGTTCGTCGCGTGGCCGCTGGGCGGGATCGGGCTCGTCCTGGCGATCACCGGGCTGGTCCAGGCCAAGAAGGGCACCGTCGGCGACCGCGGGGTGGCGGTCACCGCCACCGTCGTCACGGCCGCCGCGCTGCTCACCACGGGCGGGATGCTGCTGTACTCGACCTTCTTCGGCGGCGGTGAGTCCGGGCTGCACCTGCCCGCGGTCGCGGGCGACAAGCACTCGGTGACCTTCGAGGTCACCTCCGCCGGCGGCGCGACCGTGCGGTACGGCAGCCTCAACGACCAGCGCACCGAAATCGCGCCCGCCAGCACTGACGCGTGGCAGGGGCAGGCGTCCTACAACAATGGCTCCTACCTGTTGACGGTCACCGCGGACACCCGCAATGCGACGGTCAGCAACGAAATCAAGTGCGCCATTCTCGTCGACGGCAAGAAGGTCGCCGAAAACAGCGGGGCGACGATCGCGCTCTGCACCGCGAACGTCGGCTGAGCGGACCCCCGGCACCGCCTGGCGACCGGCCGGCCTACCCCCACGTCGGCCGGCCGGGCCGCCACGAGCCGCTCCTGGCGGCTCCGGGCCCCGCCACGGTTTCCCGCGCGGGGCCTGGCACCGGCGTCTCCGCCTGCCCCTCCCCTAGGGCTCTGCCGGCACCGCCGAACCTACGCGGACAGCGCCCGCGCCCACTAAGAATCCACTAAGGATTGAGCGCGCGGGCGGGGTCGTGACCCATTCGCAACGAAATTTCCCAACCGGGAATGCGCCGGAAAGGCTTCACTGCAGATCCGCGAGTTCGGCGCGCACCTCGCCGACGAGCTTCGGGTGCACGCGCTCGTAAATGCGCACGGACAACGCCAGTTGTTCACGCGCGCCGTCGATGTCGCCGCGTGCCCGCAGCACCCGGCCCAGAGTCAGCCGCAGCGCCCCTTCCCGCGCGACGAACTCGCGGCTGATCGCCAGGTCGATCGCCTCCCAGGCGTACCGCTCCGCGGCCTCGTGGTCCCCGGCCCGCAGGCTCAGCTCGGCCAGCTTGTCCAGCGAGCCGACGACCCGGTCGTCGTCGCCGAGTTCGCGGTCGATCCGCAGGCCGGCCCGCTGGTGGGCGATCGCGTCAGGCAGCCGGCCCGCCCGCTTCTCCGCCTGCGCGCAGCTGCTGAGCGCCTGCCCGCGCAGGGTCGTGTCCGGGGCGTTCGCGACGGCCTCGGCCAGCCGCTCGATGGCCTTTTCGTGTTCGCCGAGCCGGCTCAGCGCGCGCCCGAGGTGCAGGTCCACCGAGGTGCGCAGCCGCTCGTCGGCCGAGGCGGCGGACAGCTCCGCCGCCCGCTCGGCGTCGGCGAGCCCGAACCCCGGCAGCTCGAAGGTCAGCGCGATCTCGCACCGGGCGAGGCGCAGCCAGCACTGCCCTTCGACGTCGCCCGCGGCGTCTGCGGCGGCGACGCCGAGGTCGGCCATCCGCGTCCACTCGTCCAGCAGCGGGCACGCGACGCGGTAGGTGTGGGCCAGCCGGGCCAGCCGCCACACGTCGTCGTGGCGGCCCGCGGCGTAGGCGGCGTCGAGAACCGCCAGCAGGTTCGGCCACTCGGCCGCGAACCAGTCGTGCGCCTCGGTGAAGCCGGGCAGCGGCGGCACGGCGTCGTCGGCGAGCAGCCCGGCGAAGTCGAGCGGGTCGGCGACCCGGCCCAGCCGGCGCCGCGCCCGATCGGCCACCGCCTGGTAGTAGCGGATCGTCCAGCCGAGCGCTTCGTCGCGCTCCTTGTCGCCGAGCTCCTGCTCCGCGAGCTCCCGCAGGTACAGCCAGACGAGGTCGTGCGGCACGAAGACGTCGCGCTCGGTCTCGGCGATGAGGTTGTGGGCGGCCAGCGCGCGCAACCGCCGCCGGGCCTCGGCCACCGGGATCTGGCCGACGGCGGCCATCACGTGCGGCCCGACCAGCACACCGGGCACCGCGCCCAGCTGCAGGAACGTCTCGGCGACTTCGCCGGGCAGGCCGCGGAAGGAGACGTCGAACGCCGCCCGGACGCTGTCGTCGGCGCCGTCGACCTGCAGGCCGGCGAGCCGGGTGCGTTCGTTGCCGAGCTCGTCGACGAGCTCCTCCGCGGTCCGCTGGGCGCCCGCCGAGAGCCGCGCGCCCGCGATCCGCAGCGCCAGCGGGAGGTAGCCGCAGAGCCGCGCGAGGGCGTGGTTGAGGCTCGCCGGGCCGGCGAGCTCCTCGATGAGCGCCACGGCGTCGTCGGGCGCGAGCGTGCCGAGCACGCGCTGCCTGGCCGCGTTCGACACGGCGAGCCCGTCGAGGCGCGACCGGCTGGTCACCACCGTCATCGTCCGCGCGCTCGGCGGCAGCAGCGGGCGCACCTGTTCGGCGGTGCGGGCGTCGTCGAGCAGCACCAGCATCCGCCGTCCGGCGATCAGCGACCGGTAGAGCGCGACGCGCTCGTGCAGCAGCTCCGGGATCTTCGCGGTTTCGACGCCGAGGCCGAGCAGGAACTGGGTGAGCAGCTCGGCCGGCTCCAGCGGCGGGTGGTGCGGGTCGAAGCCGCGCAGCGACGCGAACAGGACGCCGTCCGGGAACCGCCGGGCGACCCGGTGCGCCCACCAGACCACGAGCGTGCTCTTGCCGACCCCGGCGGTGCCGCTGACCACGGCGATCGTGGTCTGGCCCGCCTCGGCCCTGGTCACCAGGCCGTCGAGCCAGTCGAGCTCCTCGTCGCGCCCGGCCAGGCGCGGCACCGCCGCGGGCAGCTGCGAAATCGCTTTCGCCGGCTCCGCGCCGGCGGCCGGGGCGACGACGTCCCGCGCCGGGAGGTCGTCGTTGAGGACGCGCTCGTGCAGCCAGCGCAGCTCGGCACCGGGCTCGACGCCGAGGGTGCGCAGCGTCGCACGGGAAACGGTCCGGTACAGCTCGAGCGCGTCCCCGCGGCGGCCCGCGTGGTACAGCGCCCGCATCAGCTGCCCCGCGGTCCGCTCGGCCAGCGGATCGGCCCGGACGATCGGGCTGAGCTCGACGATCAGTTCCGCGTGCCGGCCGAGTTCGAGGTCGGCGTCGACGCGGGCGCCGTGCACGGCGAGGCGGAGGTCTTCCAGCTCCGGGGCCCGCAGGGAGTCGGGCACCCCGCCCAGCGCGGGGCCCTGCCAGAGCGCGAGGGCCTCGGCGAGCAGCGCGGCGGCGGCCTCCGGGGTGGCCAGCGACGCGCGGTCCAGCAGCGTGCGCGCCCGGTGGACGTCGATCCGGTCGGGCTCGACGTCCAGGCGGTAGCCCGGCGGCGTGGTGAGGATGCGGGGGCCGTCGAGGTCGCGCAGGACCCGCCGCAGGTGCGAGACGTTGCCGTGCACGATGGTCCGCGCGGTCGCCGGCGGGTCGTGGCCCCACAGGGCGTCGATGATCTCGTCGAGCCCGACGACCTTGCCGGGCTTGAGCGCCAGCAGCGCGAGCAGGCCGCGGACGCCGGGGCCGCCGATCGGGACCGGGTCGTCACCGTGGAAGAGCTGCACGGGCCCGAGCAGCTGGAGCCGGGTCTGGGCCATGCTCGCGCCCACCTCCCCGGGGTCCACGGTGTCCCGGCGTCGCCCTCGCCGGAAAAATCAACCTACCGTGACGGCCGAGCGGCGAATACCGCCCCACCGGGCCGGGACCAGGACATTTCGTGACCCTGCGGATTCCGCAGCCGGGGTGGGACGGGACTGCGGTTGGCGCCGAAACGACAGGACCCCGCACCACCGGTCCCGATCCGGTGGTGCGGGGTCACTGCTGAAACTCCCGGCCGGGCCGCCAGGGTGCCGGTCCGCCCGTCCGCCACCGAAGGCAACCGGGCAGGTGAGCTCACCCCGAGCGAAGCACCCGCCGCCGATCGTCCGCGAAGACGTGTTGCGCGAGCCACACACCCGCGCGGTGGCGACACGGTAACAGGGCGCATCGAACCGGTCACCGGCGGGTCTGGTTCACCTCGTGACGGGTGTCGAATCCCGGCCCGCGATGAAGGCCGGCCGCGGCGCGCCGGCCGCGAACGGCTCCTGCAGGGCGTTCTCCACGCTGTTGAACACCAGGAAGATGTTCGAGCGCGGGTACGGCGTGATGTTGTTGCCGGAGCCGTGCATGATGTTCGAATCGAACCACAGCGCCGAGCCCGCCTGGCCGGTGAACTGGTCGATGCCGTGCTCGGCCGCCATCTTGGTGATGTCGTCCTCGCTCGGCACGCCCACCCGCTGGTCCTTGAGCGAGCTCTTGTAGTTGTCGTCCGGCGTCTCACCCGCGCACTGGACGAACGTCCGGTGCGAGCCCGGCATGATCATCAGCCCGCCGTTGAACGGGTAGTTGTCGGTCAGCGCGATGGAGCAGCTGACCGCGCGCGGGGCCGGCATGCCGTCCTCCGCGTGCCAGGTTTCGAAGTCCGAGTGCCAGTAGAACCCGGTGCCCTTGAAGCCGGGCATGTAGTTGACCCGGCTCTGGTGGACGTACACCTCGGAACCGAGCAGCTGCCGCGCCCGGTCCAGCACGCGCGGGTCGCGCACCAGCTCGGCGATCAGGCCGGAGATCTCGTGGACGTCGAAGATCGACCGGACCTCACCGGTCTTCGCCTCGGTGATCACCCGCTCGTCCTGGGCGAGCTCCCGGTCGGACGACAGCCGCACCAGTTCCTGCCAGTACGTCTGCACCTCCCCGACCGAGAGCATGTCCTCGACGACCGTGTAGCCGCGTGCCTCGTGGTTCGCCAGCGTGGCGGCGTCGATCGGGCCGTCGGCTTCGGTACCCCAGACCGTGGGGTGCACGCGCGGCAGATGCGCCGGCGTACCGGTGATCCGGGTCGGGTAACCGTCGTCGACCCGGGTGTCCGTCAGCGTCACGGGCTTCGCCTCCTGTTTCCTGGCTTACGATTCCTCGGTGATCAGCGGGTACACGCCGTTTTCGTCGTGCACCTCGCGGCCGGTCACCGGCGGGTTGAACACGCACACGCACTTGATCTCGGTCTTCGGCCGGACCTGGTGCTTGTCGTGGTCGTTGAGCAGGTAGAGGGTGCCGGGCTTGAGCTCGTACACCTTGCCGGTGGCCAGATCCTCGATCTCGCCTTCGCCGGAGGTGATGAACACCGCCTCGATGTGGTTGGCGTACCAGAAGTCGTTGACCGTCCCCGCGTACAGCGTGGTCTCGTGCACCGAGAAGCCGACGCCCTCCTTGGCGAGGATGATCCGCTTGCTGCGCCAGTTCTCGGTCTTGATGTCGGCGTCGGTGTCGGTGATCTCGTCGAGTGTGCGCACGAGCACAGGCGAACTCCCTTACTTCTTGAGGACGGCCTTCACGGACTCGTCGATGATCGACAGGCCCTGCGTCAGTTCGTCGTCGGTCAGCGTCAGCGGCGGCAGCAGCTTCATCACTTCGCCGTCGGGACCGGAGGTTTCCATCAGCAGGCCGCGCGCAAACGCTTCCGCGCAGACCCGGCCGGCCAGGTCGCCGTCCGCGAACTCGATGCCGCGGGCCAGGCCGCGGCCCTTGGCGAGCAGGTTCGCCTCCGGGTAGGCCTCGACGATGCCGCTGAACGCGCTCGCGATGCGCTCGCCCTTCGCCTTCGTCGACTTCTCGAGCTCGTCGTCGCTCCAGTAGACGTCGATCGCTTCCTTGGCGGTGACGAACGCCGGGCTGATCCCGCGGAAGGTGCCGTTGTGCTCGCCCGGCTCCCAGACGTCGAGCTCCGGCTTGATGAGCGTCAGCGCCATCGGGATGCCGTAGCCGCTGATGGACTTCGACAGGCAGACGATGTCCGGCGTGATCCCGGCGTCCTCGAAGGAGAAGAACGGGCCGGTGCGGCCGCAGCCCATCTGGACGTCGTCGAGGATCAGCAGGATGTTGTGACGCTTGCAGAGGTCGTCGAGGCCCTTCAGCCACTCCAGGCGCGCGGCGTTGATGCCGCCTTCGCCCTGCACGCCTTCGACGATCACCGCGGCCGGCTCGTTGAGCCCGCTGCCGGAGTCCTCGAGCAGCTTCTCGAAGTACAGGAAGTCCGGCATCGCGCCGTCGAAGTACTTGTCGTACGGCATCGGGGTGGCGTGCACCAGCGGGACGCCGGCGCCGCCGCGCTTCATCGAGTTGCCGGTGACCGACAGCGCGCCGAGCGTCATGCCGTGGAAGGCGTTGGTGAAGTTGATGACCGACTCGCGGCCGGTCACCTTGCGCGCCAGCTTCAGCGCGGCCTCGACGGCGTTCGCGCCACCCGGACCGGGGAACACGACCTTGTAGTTCAGGCCGCGCGGATCGAGGATCTTGTCGCGGAAGGTCTGCAGGAAGTCGCGCTTGGCCACGGTGAACATGTCCAGGGCGTGGGTGACGCCGTCGCGCTGGATGTAGTCGATCAGGGCCTGCTTGAGCCGCGGGTTGTTGTGCCCGTAGTTCAGCGCGCCGGCCCCGGCGAAGAAGTCCAGATAGGGTTTTCCGCTTTCGTCGTACAGGTGGCTGCCCTGCGCGCGGTCGAACACGACCGGCCAGCCGCGGCTGTAGCTGCGTACTTCGGATTCGAGCTCTTCGAAGATGCTCATGTGTTTCTTTCTCTCCTAATCGCCCGGATTCGACGGCGCCTTCAGCGGACCTATGCGGTAAAGCTCTTCCGGCAGGTGCCCGGCCTCGGGGAAATCCTCCCCGCCGAACAGCACACTGGTTTCCACCGCGGCGTTCCACCGCTTCGCGAAGGAAGTGAACAGCCGGATGGACGCTTCGTTGTCCGGGGTGATCGTGGTCTCGAGGTAACGCACCCCCTCGCCGACCAGACGCGTGTACAGCGCGTCGAGCAGGGCCCCGGCCAGGCCTTTTCCGCGCTGGGACGCGTCGACCGCAACCTGCCAGACGAGCGCCGCCTCCGGCTCGTCCGGTCTGCGGTAGGCGATGACGAAACCGACCGCCCTGCCATCCTCACGCGCGACCACCGAAGACCCGGCGAAATCGCGGCACCACAGCATGTATGCGTACGGCGAGTTGAGATCGAGCTTGGCGGAATCACGCGCGATTCGCCACAGCTCCGCGCCGTCCGCCTTGGTCGGGGTTTCGATCAAGTGCGTTACGGACATACTCAGGAAACGTAACAGAGAATTTTCCGCCTGCCAGCGACCCAGCTCACGACCCCTGCGATGACCTGCGGCGACGCGATGTACCCGGTGAGCAGTCACACAAACATGTTTGAAGTGGACGATCTCTGGGCACACGCGCGCCTGGGGCGCGGGCGCAGGGCCCGCGACCTATTCGCACGATGAACCTTCGCGCCCGTGATCGCAAGGCGACGGGCCGGAAACGCCGGTCGCGGGTCGCTCAGCGTGAGGGTTCGGCGACGGCTTCCGGGGTCTTCGCCGGCACGCTGCCGTCGACCTGGAGCGCCACGGTCTTGGCCGTCCGGGACCGCGCGCGGCGGTGGCCGAGGCGGCGGCCGATCGCGCTGAGCGGCATCACCACCGCGGGCAGGATCAGCAGCCCGGACACCACCAGCCACCACACCGCGCCTTCGCCGCGGCGCCAGCCGGCCACGACGTCACCCAGCCAGCCGAAGAACGGCCGGGCGAGCGGCGGCACGAACGCGGCCAGCAGCAGCGCCGCCACGACCAGCGCCCCCAGCGCCGTGCCCAGCCGGCGGACCTTGTGGCCGGTGGTGAGCAGCGCCGTCGCCAGGTAGACGGCCGCGCCCGCGAGCACCGGGAGGCCGACCCACTGCAGGACCGCGCCACCGTTGTTGCCGATCACCAGCCCGGCCAGCAGCGCCAGCACACCGGCCACCAGTGAGCCCGCCGTGCCGAGCCGGGACGCACCCTGCGAGACCCTCGCCGTGCTCCTGGCGACCGTGCGCAGGATGTTCGCGACGGTCCGCGGCCAGCCGCCGGGCAGCCGGAACGCGACCGTCCCGGCGTTCACCGTGGCGGCGCCGAGCGCGACCAGCGTCCGGGTGAGCCGTGCGGTGCCCTGCTCCCCGGCGAGCTTCTCGGCCGAGACGCGGCAGGCCTGGAACTGCGCCTGCGCGGCGGCCACGTCGACCCGCGGCAGCTCCGCTTCCAGCGCCTTGTTGATGCCCGGCCGGTCCTCCGCGTCGAACCGCGCCGCCAGGTTCACGACCGGGAGTTCCTCCGCGGCGATCTCCGCCTGCCGCGCCCGGGCCAGCACCATGGCCGTCACCGGCATGCTGATCGGCCGATCGGGGCCGAACGCTTCCAGCCGGCCGAGGTCGGCGTCCAGACCGAGGAACGCGAGCTCGGCCGTCAGCTGCTTCCGCAGCTCGGCCGCCTCGTCCGGGCCGCACCGGTCCTGGGCGTCCGGCACGCGCCAGGAACCGAACGCCGTGATGAGCTCTTCGCGCAGCTGCTCCCGCCCGACGATCGTCTGCAACGTCTGCAGGCGCTTCGGGTCGAGCAGGCACTGGACCAGCCAGCCGGCGCCGTCGATCCGGCCCCACATCCAGTCGCCGGCCCGCCAGGACGCCTTGTAGAAGGCGCCGAAGTAGCTCGCCTGCATGCCGGTCAGCTTGTCCCACGACCGGCGTCGCGTCATGTCCAGCAGCGTCCGCGAATCGGCGCTGACCTGCACGAGGTCCACCCGCTGGTCGACCGACGGCGCCTGCGCGAGCAGCCCGCGCGTCGCCACGTGCAGGGTGAGCAGCCGTGCCTGGACGACGTCGTCGCTTCCCGCGGCGTCCGGGCCCAGCGCCAGCCAGTCCAGCAGGGTCGTCACGGACTCCGCCTTCTCCGGTGCCGCTCCGGCCAGCGCCCGCAGCGCCGGTGCCGCGGACCGCAGCCCCTCGACCAGCATCGGCCACGCCGCCGCGACCCCGGCCGTCTTGCCCGGCTCGACCCACTCCCGGGCGAGGTCGCCGATCCACGTTTCCAGCGACCGGGCGCCGGGGCCCGCGTGCGCGGTCACCCACTGTCCCAGCCGCACACCGCGGCCCGCGATCCGGCGCGCCTCGTGCAGCTTCGCGCGTGCGGCGTTGAGCTGCGCGGCGGGCTCGGCGTCCGCCAGCAAGCGGAACCCGGCGTTGATCAGCTGCAGGCCGATCGCGACGGCGTCGTCGAGGGCGGTCGTCCGGTAGGCGAGCAAGCCGTCCACCGCGACGCTCGCGGCCGGCGGCGTGGCCGGGATGTCGCCCTCGAGCCCCGCCACCGCGATGTCCCGCAGCTGCTGCGACATCCCGGACGCCCAGGAGGTGCCGGGTTCGGCCAGCGCGTACCGCCGCGCGGCGACCCGCACCAGCTCGGCGGCGTCCTCGGCGGTCCGGCGCTCGCGGTACGCGGTGGCGATCCGGGCGTCGACCAGGCACCCGGGGCCGCCGCGCAGCCCCATCGCGGCCAGCGAGACGCGGGTGTCCCGCGCGCGGAGCACGGCGTCGTTGTGCCGGGTCAGGTCGTCCAGCTCGGCGCTGATCGACTGGCTCATCACGGTGTTGACGACCTTGGCCATCGCGTTCGACAGCAGCGGCGGGTTCGCCGGATCGCACCCGACGGCGTCGGTTTCGCCCTCGCCGGTCGGCACGACGTAGAGCAGCAGCCGCCGGACGTCCACATTGGACCGGCGTTCGAAGATCTCCCGCAGCGCGGGCCGCAGCGGCTTGTTGAGCAGCACCCCGCCGTCGGTCAGCCAGTGCGAGCGGGTCAGTTCGGTGTACGGCGTCATGTCCGGGTGCAGCCGGTCGGTGCCGTCGGTACCGATCGGCATCCGGGACAGCTCGAACGCGCCGGGGAAGGACGCGGTGGAGCGGGCCGCCAGCGCGAGCGGCCCCTCCACCCCGACCGTCCACTGTGTACCGCAGAACCGGAACAGCATGCGGTGCTCGGTGTCCCGCACCAGGTTCCCGAGCGCGTCGTCGAACCGGGTGGTCTCGCCGTCGATCATGGTGCCGGTGAGCAGCACGGTGATGTCGGGGTCGTCGGCGGGCGGCGCCCCGGCCGCGGTGATCTGCCGCAGCGCCCGTTCGACGCCTTCGAGCAGCACGCGGTCCCCGTCGAGCACCGACCGCGGCTGCGCCTCCTTGGCGTCCCGCACGAGGTTTTCCAGCGAGCCGGTGGTGATCCAGGTGTTCCGCAGCACCTGCGGGGTCGACCGGAAGGCCTCGGCGAGCCCGAGACAGGCGGCGTTGATCCCGCCGGCGCTGGTGCCGGTCAGGACGTCGATCGAGACGCTCGCCCGCAGGACGTCGAGCAGCCTGCGGTAAAGGCCGCCCGGGGCGTCCCCGCGCGACTCCCGCAGCAGCTGCGACGTCTCGGTGGCCACCCCGCCCATCCAGATGGCCAGGCTGGCGCCGCCGACCATGGTCATCGCCAGCCGGATCTCTTGCTGCCACGGTTCCACGGTCACGGCCATGGGGGTCTCCCGTCTTCCCGACGCAGAGTAGAGGCGAAGGGTGACTCCGGGGATACGTCCGCGGGTACGGCCGTTCGGGTGGATTTGTTCACCCGCTCAGCCGCCGGTGGTGACCACCACCTTGCCGAACTGGCCGTTGGCTTCCAAGTAGCGGTGCGCGCCCGCGATGTCGGTGAGGTCGAACGTGCGGTCCACGCGCGGCCGGAACGTCCCCGCCCGCACTCCGGCGCGGACGAAGTGTTCCGCGCGGGCCAGCCGCTCCGGGTTCAGCGTGAGGTCGAAGGCGTTGAACAGCCTCATGGTCGGCACGAACCAGAGCGGGAAGGGCGTCTCCTTCGTGTCGAGCGCGCCGTAGACGACGAGCGTCCCGCCCTTGGCGGTGGCTTGGGCGAGCTTGCGGACGCCCTCTCCGGCGACGGCGTCGAAGACGAACTCCGCGCCCCTGCCACCGGTGATTTCGAGCGTGCGCTCGGCGATGTCCTCGTCGTCGGTGACGATCACGTGTGCGGCTCCGGCGTCGAGGAGGCGCTGTTTCTTCGCGGCCGTCCGGGTGGCGGCGACCGGGATGGCTCCGATGTGGTTGGCGACGTCGATCGTGGCCAGCCCTACGCTGCTGGAAGCGGCTGTGATCAGCACGAAGTCGCCGGGCCGTACGTGTCCTTCGTCGACGAGTGCGCCGTACGCGGTGAGGAACGGCCCCCACAGCGCGACGGTTTCGGTGGCGCTGAGCCCCTCGGGCCGTCGGAGGACGGCGGACGCGGGCACGATCGCCGCCTCGCCGTAGACGCCGTAGTCCCGCATCGAGAAGCCCGCGACCGTGCTGACCTTGTCACCGATTTCGAATCCGGTGACGCCGTCGCCGAGCGCTTCGACGGTCCCGGACGCGGAGTAGCCGAGCTTGGCCGGGAACTCGCCGGGTCGCTCGAAGTAGCGGCCGGCGCGGAACATCGCCTCGGCCCGGTTGAGGCCGATCGCCTCGACCCGCAGCCGCACCTCGCCGGGACCCGGCTCGCCGAGGTCGACGTCCACGAGCTCCAGCACTTCCGGTCCGCCTTCGGCCGCGAACCGCACTGTCTTCGTCATTCCTGGTTCCTTTCCGGTGCTTGCCGGAATCGATCGTGGACCACCGGCGTTCCCGCAGGAAGACGGCACTTTCCTGGTACGACGGCACACGTCTGTTACGAACGAGGTCACGACGATGGACAACGGCGAAATCCCTTCGGCGGAGATGTGCTCCCTGCGCGAGGTCCTGGACCTGGTGGGCGACAAGTGGGCGATCCGGGTGCTGGTCCAGCTGGGTTCGGGCCCCCGCCGGTTCAGCGAACTGGAGCGCGCCCTCGACGGCGTCTCCCGGCGGATGCTGTCACTGACCCTGCGCGGCCTGGAGCGGAACGGCCTGGTGACGCGGAAGGTCTACCCGGAGGTCCCACCGCGGGTCGAGTACACGATGACGGCACACGCGGCGGAGCTGGACGAGCCGCTGCACGCGTTGTCGGCATGGGCGGCGAAGCACCGGGCGAAGGTCGCCGAGGCGCGGCGGGCGTACGACTTCGCCTAAGCCGCCAGGTGTTCCAGGACCAGCACCTGTGCCTCACCGACCAGGAAGCCCAGCACCGCGCCCGTCGCGATCAGGATCCACTCGTCCTGTTCGAAGGCCGGCCGCAGCAGGCGCTCGAACTCCCTCGGTGACAGCTCCTTCATCTTCGACACCAGCACGTTGCGGATGTCCATCGCGTCCGTCGCGTAGTCCTCGATGTAGCGCATCGTGTCCGGGAGGCGGGACATGATCTGGGACGAGATCGCCAGCTTCATCTCCTGGTACTTGCGGCTGCCCACCGCGAACACCAGCAGCGGCCTGGCCACGCTGCCCAGCTCGCGGTCGAGCTGGTGCTGGATCAGCGCCAGCACGCGGTCCGACAGCGGCCCGTGGAGGATCGCCTCGATGACGTTGTGCGGGGTGATGATCTCCTTCGCGATCAACGACCCGTACGCCTCCGCGACCTCCGCGCGCCGCTTCAGGAACAACCCTTGCCACTGCACCCCGAAGTACCGGCGGGGCTCGATCGGGTAGAAGATCATCCGCAGCGCCAGCCAGTCGGTGAACCAGCCCGTGAACAGGCCGAACACCGGCATGATCGGCGGGAACTTGAACAGCACCCACGCCACCATCTGGACCACGCCGATCGCGCCGCCGAAGACCAGTCCCGAGCGGGCGATGAACTTGAACTCCTTCGCGCCCGCCTCCTGGAAGATCCGGTTCAGCAGGCGCTTGTCCTTGACCAGGCTGGTGACCACCATGCCCTTGAGGTCGAACACGCTGTCCACATCGGACTTGATCAGGTCGAGCACCGCGGCGACCATCCGCGGCGACTCGTGCTGGACGCGCTCGATCACCAGCCGCTGCACCCGGACCGGCAGGGACTCCCACAGCCCCGGCTGGTACTGCGCGGCCACCTCGCGGACGATGTCCTCCACGCCCGCCAGCAGCGGCTTTTCGATTTCCTGGGCGATCCGCCCGGCGTCCAGCCGCGCCACCACCTCGGCGGGCTTGATCAGCTGCTCGGTCATCGTGTCGCAGGCGATGCTCGCCATCCGCGCGGCCCGCTTCGGCACGATGCCCTGCCAGCCCAGGAACGGCTTGACGCCGATGAACTCCACCGGCTGGAACATCATCCGGATCGCGACGAGCTTCGTGCCGTAGCCGATCAGCGCCGCGACGACCGGGATCGAGACGTAGAGGGGCCAGTGCTGCGCGAAGTCGGCGAGGATGCCGGCGAAGAAGGCCCCCATCCCGCTAACCGAGGCTCGGGTCGCAGGCCTGCCAGAACTGGGCGCCCAGCCGCGAGACGTGGATCGTCCGCCGCACGAACTTCGCGCGCCGGACGTGCTTCTCCGCGTCGCGCACGGTCTCGTCGGTCATCAGGATCTCGTACTGCGTCTCCAGCGACGGCACCTCTTCGTCGAGGTCGACCAGCCCGAGCCCGATCAGCCGGGTGACGTACCCGGGCACCTGGTCCGGCAGCGACACCCCGGCCGCCTTGCCGACCGTCGAGGCGTTGCGCAACACGACCCGGCCGTTGCCGCCGAGGCCGGTCCGTTCCACGACGTCGAGGGCGGGGAACGGCGAGCCGTCGGACAGCGCGGACAGGATCCGCGCCTCGTCCGGCGTCAGCTGGCGCAGGATGATCGCGTAGAAGTACTCGCGGGCGCGCTCGCGGCCGAAGCCGATGGAGTGGTTGAGCAGCTCGGCCATCGCCGCGCGCAGCGGCTCGGCGTGGTTGTCGCGCACCGGCACGAGCGTGACGGTGGCTTCGACCTTCCCGGGTACCGCCGCGCGGTTCATCGCCGACGCCGCGGTGAGCGCCGCGTGGTACGGGTCGTCGACCTCGTCGAGCCGGCGGCGCAGCTCGGTCAGCAGCTGGCGCTCGACCTCGCGCACGCTGCGTTCGGCGGTCTCCACGCCGGGGAGCTTGCGGCCGAGCGCGATGCCGGTGCGCGCGGCCCAGCCCGCCAGCTGACCGGCGCGGCGGGCCAGGTCGGCCACGTCGTCGGCGGCACCCCGGCCGTTCGGTCGCTCTGCGTTCACCGGCGGACTCCCCTCTGCTTACGGGGGTGATGCTACCTGCGGGTAGGCCGAATGCCTCCATCACTCGGGGGTCCGGGTGGCGGAGCCCCCGGCCCGGGCAAGGCCCCGGAGCAATACGGTGTTTGGATGGCCACATGAGTCCGACGCGCTGGGGCCCGCCGATCGACGTCCTCCCGTACTTCTCCAAAGAAGAACAAGCGCTGATGACGCTGCTCGGCGCCCTCACCGACGAAGACTGGACGCGGCCGACGATGTGCACGGGCTGGACGGTCAAGGACGTCGCCGCCCACCTGCTGGGCGATAAGGTCGGCCGGCTGTCCCGCGGCCGGGACGGGCACGCGTCCGAATCCCCCCGTCCGGGTGAGCCGTTCCCGCGGTTCATCGACCGGATCAACGAAGAGTGGGTCGTCGCCTGCCGCCGGCTCTCGACGGACGTCCTGATGACCATGCTGTACGAGTTCATGGGCCAGACGACCGAGTACTGGGCGCAGCTCGACCTCGACGTCCCCGGCAACCCGGTGAGCTGGGCCGGCGACGAGCCCGCGCCGCGCTGGCTGGACGCGGCCCGCGACTATTCGGAGTTCTGGGTCCACCACGTCCAGATCCGCGAGGCCTTGGAGCACACGCCGCTGGAAGCGGAGTACGCCGAGCCGATCGCGGACACCTTCCTCCGGGCGCTGCCGCACACGCTGCGTGACGTCGACGCCCGCGTCGGGAAGCAGGTCGGCTACACGGTGACCGGCCAGGGGAAGTGGTACGCGCGCCGCGAGCGCGACGGCTGGGTCCTGGACCGCGGCGCACCACCGTCCCGGACCCCGCTGGCCACCGTGACGACGGACCTGGACACGTTCTGGCGGCTCTGCACCCGCAACCCCGCGGACCTCGGCCGGGTGCGGACCACTGGCGACGAAAGCGTTTGCGCGGTGCTGCTCGGGATGACGTCGATCATCGTCTAGCGGCGCCGCGCCTGCTTCCGCAGCTGCAGGATCCGGGCCCCGCCGATCAGCGCGACCAGCGCCGCCCCGCCGATCGCCGAGAACAGCATGGCGATGGCCAGCGGCAGGCTGCCCTCGCCGCCGAAGAAGTGCACGGTCACCGAGTCCAGGTTCTGCAGGATGAAGATCAGCAGCAGCACCAGCACGACCAGCCCGGCGATCACGGCGACCCAGGTGCCGCTGATCCGGGTCCGCTTGATCTTCCCGGACGCGGGCCGGGACGGCGCCGGCCGCACCGGCGTCACCTCCTCCGCGCCCGGCCGGACGTCGCCGGCCCGGAGCTCGGCGGGCTCCAGGGCACCTTCGGGCAGGTCGGGATCGGTGGGACCGGTGGGGCGGTCGGCCGCGCCCCCGCGCGCGTGCGTCATCTGCCCAGTGTCCGTCCGGCGCGCGGGGTGCGCTGCTTCAAACCCCTAACGGGCGAAACCGTCGACTTCCCGGAGGACGCGCAGCGTGTTCCTCCCGGCCAGTTTCGCGCAGTCGTCCTCACTCCACCCGCGCTCGAGCAGCGCGGCGAACAACACCGGGTACTTGGACGTGTCCTCCAGGCCCTCCGGCAGCGCGCCGACACCGTCGTAGTCGCCACCGAGGCCGATGTGGTCGATGCCGGCGACCTCACGGGCGTGCTCGACGTGCGCGACGACGTCCTCCACGGTCGCCGTCGGCTTCGGGGGGCCGTCCCACTCCTTGACGAACTTCCCGCGCAGGCCGAGGTTCCGGTACTCGAGCCCGGCCTCGGCCATCGCGGCCTCGAGCCGTTCGTTCCAGGCGGCGACCTTCGGCGAGACGAACGCGGGCACGAAGGTGATCATCGCGACGCCGCCGTTGCCGGGCAGCTTCGCCAGTACGTCGTCGGGGATGTTGCGGGGGTGGTCGTTCACGGCGATGCAGGAAGAGTGACTGAAGATCACCGGCACTGAGCTGACCTCGATCGCCGCCCGCATCGTCGAGGGCGCCACGTGCGACAGGTCGACCATCATCCCGATCTTGTTCATCTCGCGCACGACGTCGCGGCCGAACTCGGTGAGCCCGCCGTGGACCGGCTCGTCGGTGCCCGCGTCGGCCCAGGTGGTGTTGAAGTTGTGCGTCAGCGTCATGTACCGGACGCCCAGGCGCCGCAGGATCCGCAGCACCCCGATCGACTCGGCGATGCTGTGCCCGCCCTCGGCCCCGAGCAGCGAGGCGATCCGGCCGTCGGCGAACGCGGCCTCGGCCTCGTCCGCGGTGGTGACCAGCCGCAGCCGGTCGGGGTAGCGCTCGACCAGCTGGTGGACGACCTCCACCTGCTCCAGGACGGCGGTCACGGCGCTGTGGCCTTCGAACTCACAGGGCACGTACACCGACCAGAACTGCATGCCCAGCTTCCCGTCGGCGAGCTTCGGGAAGTCGGTGTGCAGCGCGGGCTGCCGCACGGTCAGGTCGAGGGACGCGGCCGCCTCGACCGGGTTCGGGCCACCGTGCTGCCGCAGCTCCCACGGCAGGTCGTTGTGCCCGTCGGCGAGGATGACGGCGTCCAGCAGTTTGGTAGCACGCTGTAGTGCCTCGTTAGTCATCGGCCGATCGTAGGGATGGCCGGTATATGGTTCGTACAAATGGGCTGACATCTTTCTCGGAAGAAGTATTCCGGCGAGGTGTTGCGGTAAACTCCGCGCCGTGGACACCGACGACGACGAGATCGTCACCTGGTGGGGCCTGGTCATCGAGGGTTACCTGGCCACCCAGGACAGGCTGATGGGCGAGATCGCCGAGCGCTTCGGGCTCGCGCCCGCGTCGTTCGACATCCTGCTGCGGCTCGTGCGCTCACCCGAGCACCGGATGCCGATGACCCGCCTGGCCACCGAGGCCGCGCTGTCGAGCGGCGGGTTCACCAAGGTGGCGGACCGCCTGGTGGCGGCCGACCTGATCTGCCGGATCCCCAGCCCCGACGACCGGCGCGTCACGTTCGCGTCGCTGACCGAGCACGGCCTGGACGTGGCGAACAAGGCCCGTGCGGCCGCCGCGGACATCCTGCGGCGGATCGTGCTGACCCCGCTCGGTGAGGACGCCCCGGCACTCGCCGAAGCGATGAGGACACTGCGCGCGTTCAACGCCGACCGTTGAAAAAGTCGAGGTCACGCCGGGTGGGTGTGACGGCGCACCATTGAGCCATGTTGACCGAATCGACCATCACGACGATGCTTCCGGTGACCGACAGTGAACGCGCCGGCCACTTCTACGCGGACTCCCTCGGCCTGAAGCAGACGGGGAAGGGCGAAGACGGAACCCTCTACTTCTCGGCGGCCGGCGGGGCCATCGGCCTCCGCCCGATGCCGGCCGGCTCGCAGAGCGAGAACACGGCACTGAGCTTCGAAGTCGGCGACCTGCCCGCCGAAGTCAAGGCCCTGGAGGACCGCGGCGTGCGGTTCCAGGACTTCGAGCTGGAAGGCCTGAAGACGGTCGACCACATCGCCCAGCTGGGCAACGAGCGGGCGGCCTGGTTCAACGACTCCGAAGGCAACGTGCTCTGCCTGCACGAGGTCATGGGCTGACCTGCTGGGGGCGCGGGGGTGCCGGCCCGGTTACCGGCACCCCCGCGTGCGCAACCACTCCTTCGCCGCGGCCTCGGCATCGGCGGCGGGCTGGTCCGGCGGGATCGGGGTGTTGCCGTGGACCCGCCCGGTCCGGTCGACGTCGCGAGCCACGGTGAGCAGCAGGGTGACGCCTCCGCCGAGGTCGACGGCGTCGTTGCCGGTCGCGTACCCCGCCGTGGGGGCGCCGAACGAGCGTGCGATCCCGCGCGTCGCCACCAGCGTCGCTTCCCCGGAGCTGACGGTTTCGCCTGAGGTCAGTACCGCGATCGGCCGCCGCGGCAGTTCCACGGGGTTGGGCCGGGCGGACGCGGACCGGCCGTCGAGCCAGAACTGCCCGTCGTGGATTTCCCACGCCGTCCGCCCGCCGTCCCTGGTGACGAACGATCCGACCGGGCCGTCGCCGAGCACCGGAGCGAGCACCGTGAGCATCGGGAACATCGAGCCGCCGTGGTTCGCCCGCAGGTCGACGATCCAGCCGCAGGCCGAAGACGCACCGGCCAGCGCCGCGAACCCCGCGTCGAGGTAGCGGCGTGCCGCGGCTTCGTCGGGGCCCACACCGGGGAGGCGGAGGGTGGCGACCCCGCCTTCGGTTCGCGCCGTGGGGACCTCGCCCTCCCCGGCGATGTCGTGCCCGGGGTAGAGCAGGATCGTGTGCGGGTCGTGCAGCTCGCTGACCACGTACTCGAGTGCCTTCAGCGTCCCGATATCGGCCCGCGCGCCCCGCGCGAGGTAGGCCGCCCGAGCTTCGACGCGCGGCCAGTCGACCTGCGCCGAATCGATGGACTGCGCCCGGATCAGCGCGATCGTCCGGTCGAGGAACTCGGCCGGCGTGTGCGGCCGGACTCCGGCAGCGCCGCCCGCGCAGAAGAGCACGAGCGCGGTCACCAACAGCGAAACTCGACCCCCCATAAGGGCCAGGTTACGCCAGTGACGGCATCAGCTTGATCGCGTTCCCGGACAGCACCCCGCTCAGCACGTCATCCGGCAAACCCAGCCCGATGAGCGTCCGGACGTTGGCGGCCACCGAAGGCACGCCCGGCCAGTCCGTCCCGAACACGAACTTCCCCGCCAGCCGCGCGAAGTCGAACCGCCGGTAGTACTCCGGCAGCTTCTTCGGCGGCAGCCCGGCGAGGTCGAGCCACACGTTCTCGCGCGCCAGCGCCAGGAACGCGGCGACGTCGTACCACCAGCCGCGACCGCCGTGGGCGAAGACGAACTGCAGCGAAGGGAAGTCCTCGACCACATCGGACAGCAGCTCCGGGTTGCCGAAACTGGTGCGGGAGCCCGGGAAGCTCGACGTTCCCGAGTGGAGGATCACCGGCACCCCGCGTTCGAGGCACAGCTGGTAGACCGGGTACAGCTCCTTGTCCGCCGGCGAGAACGCGCCGTGCACCGGGTGGATCTTCAGCGCCACCGCGCCCAGCTCCAGCTGCCGCTCGACCTCCGCCGCCGCCGGGTGGTGGACGTACGGATTCACGTTCGCCACCAGCCGGAACCTCTCCGGGTTGACGGAGACCAGCGGCAGGTTGTCCTCGATCGGCTGGATCCCGGTCGCGCGCGGGCTGTACTCGCAGAACAGCAGCACGCGGTCGACGCCTTCGGACTCCATCAGTTCGTCCATTGCGGACGGAACCACGTCCCCCGAAGCCGAGTACACCGAACGCCACGGGTACGTCCCGGCGAAGTCGTGCGCCCACTGCAGCCACGCGGGTTTCAGCGTCGGCAGCCGCGGCGCGTGGACGTGCGCGTCGACCACGAAGTGCCCGTCGATCACGGGCTCGGCACCACCCGCAGCACGTCGCGGACCTGCTCGCGGATCACGTTGCGGCGGATCTTGCCGGTCGCCGTCTTCGGCAGCTCGGCCAGTTCGACCACCCCGCGAGGCCGCTTGAACGCCGCGAGCCCCTCGCGGCAGAACTCGATCAGCTCGGCCGGGTCGACCGCGAAGCCGGGCGCCGCGACCACGCACGCCACCGGTTTGTCGATGCCGTCGGCGTCCGGCGCGGCGACCACCGCGACCTCGGCCACCGCCGGGTGCTGCCGGAGCCGTTCCTCCACTTCGGACGGTGACACCCAGATCCCGCCCGCCTTCAGCATGTCCCCGAACCGGCCGAGGCAGCTGTAGGTGCCGTCTTCGTTGCGGACGTAGCTGTCACCGGTGCGCAGCCACTCGCCCTGGAAGACGAGCTTCGTCGCGTCGTACCGGGCCCAGTAGCCGGTCGCCGTCGACGGTCCGGCCACGAACAGCTCGCCCGGCCGGCCGGCGGCGTCGATCACCGCCCCGGCTTCGTCGCGGAGCTGCACGGAATACCCCGGCACGGGGACGCCGGTGCTGCCCGGCCGCACCGAACCCGGCTGGTTCGACAGGAAGATGTGCAGCGCCTCGGTCGACCCGATGCCGTCGAGGATCTCCAGCCCGAAGCGGGCGCGGAACCGTTCGAACAGCGACGCGGGCAGCGGCTCGCCCGCCGAAACCGCGTACCGCACCGAAGAAAACGAGTCGTCCGGGACGTCGCTGGCGAGCAGGGCCGCGTAGAACGTCGGGACCGCGAAGAACAGTGACGGCCGCTCCTCACGAGCCCGGCCGGCGAACAACGCGGGTGTCGGCCGCGAAGGCTCCAGCAACGTCGTCCCGCCCGCACCGAGCGGGAAGAAGCACGAATTCCCCAAGCCGTAGGCGAAGAACAGCTTCGGCACGGACAGGAACCGGTCCGACGGCGTCGTCGCGAGCACTCCGCGCGCGTACGTCTCGCAGACCGCGCGGATGCTCGCGTGCCGGTGCATCGCGCCCTTCGGCTGCCCCGTGGTGCCGGAGGTGTACAGCCACAGGGCGGGCGAGTCCTCCCACGTCCGTCCATCGGGGACCGGCCCGGCCAGCGACGGCCAGTCGTGCGTCCGGACGCCGAACCCGGCCGCGTCGCAGCGGTCGAGCACGACGTCGGTGACCTCGGGGGCCAGCTCCAGCGCCGTCTGCGCCTGCCCGGCGAACTCCCCCGACACGCACAGCACGCGCGCCCGCGAGTCGGCCAGCACCTGGCCCAGCTCCGGCCCGGTGACCATGGTCGACACCGGGACCGCGACCGCGCCGGCCAGCATCGCGCCGAGGATGCCGGTGAGCAGCTCGACGTCGTCGACCATGCAGAACATGACCCGTTCTTCGGGCCGCACCCCGAGTTCGGCGAGCCCGCCGGCGACGCGCCGGGACTCCTCGGCGAGCTCGGCGTAGGTCAGCGAACGGCGGGGCGACACGACCGCTGTCGCGTCCGGGTGCCCGGCCCGCAGCAGGTACTCCGCCGCGTTGAACCCTGTCGCCACCAGGCCTCCTACGTGAGGTACACGTACTCGTAGTCGACGGGCTTGCCGTTGATGCCCTGCCGCGGCGGCGCGACCCAGCTCGCGATCTTCCCCCGCTCGTACACCGGGTGCATCAGCGAACGGACGAACGTGAGGTCTTCGGTCGTGGGCAGCCACTTGCGTTTGCCCGCCTCCCAGGTCGCCTCGTCGACGATGGTGCCGTCGGGAGTGACGTGGTGGCCGGAGTTTATGCCCACTTCGCGGTTGAAGCCAGGGTGCGGCAACCGGAACGCGTGGTCGATCCCGGCGTCGGCGAGGATCTTGTTCCAGCGTTTCACGCCGGTCTGGCAGTCGGCCACGTACTCGCTGCGCAGGTCGAGGTTCAGCAGCAGGATCGCCTGCAGCTCTTCGGTGGTCCAGGTGCCGTCGCCGTTCGGCCGTTCCAGCGTGCGGGCGTCCTCGGTGAGCTTGTGGTCGTCCTTGCGACGGGTTTCCTGCCAGCGGCCCTTGAGCCCGGCGGTGTAGTAGTTCGCCGCGTTCGTCGACGTCTCGCTGCCGAACAGGTCCAGGGACACCGTGTAGTGGAAGTTGATGTACTTCTGGATGATGTCCAGCGGGATGCCGCCGTGCGGGCCGATGTCGTAGGTGTCGTGCTCGCGGATCAGCTCGGCGCTGCGGGTCACCACGCGGTCGACGCCGGTGGTGCCGACCATCATGTGGTGCGCTTCTTCCTTGAGCATGAACTCGCAGGTGCGCGAGAGCGGGTCGAAGGAGGACTCCTTGAGCGTGCCGAGCTGGTACTTCCCGTCGCGGTCGGTGAAGTAGGTGAACATGTAGAACGCCAGCCAGTCGGCGGTTTCCTCGTTGAACGCGCCGAGGATGCGGGGCGCGTCGGGACTACCGGAGTTGCGCAGCAGCAGCCCTTCGGCCTCGTCACGGCCTTCGCGGCCGAAGTACGCATGCAGCAGGTACACCATCGCCCACAGGTGCCGGCCTTCTTCGACGTTGACCTGGAAGAGGTTCCGCAGGTCGTAGAGGCTCGGCGCGGTCAGGCCGAGCAGCTTCTGCTGCTCGACCGACGCCGGTTCGGTGTCGCCCTGGATAACGATCAGCCGCTGCAGGTCGGCGCGGTATTCGCCGGGCACCTGCTGCCAGACCGGCTCGCCCTTGTGCTCGCCGAAGGCGATCCGGCGGTCCGGGTCGCGCTCGGCGAGGAAGATGCCCCAGCGGTAGTCGGGGACGTTGACGTGGTCGAAGTGCGCCCAGCCCTCGCGGCCCACGCTGACGGCGGTGCGCAGGTAGACGCCGTGGGTCTCCAGCGTCGGCCCCATTTCCGACCACCAGTGCATGAACTTCGGCTGCCAGCCTTCCAGCGCCCGCTGGAGCCTGCGGTCTTCGGAGAGGTTGACGTTGTTGGGGATCTTCGCGTCGTAGTCGATCTGCTCGGGCATCTGCGCTAGACCCGCTTCCTGTCGAAGACGGCCTTCTGCCCCGTACCGTAACGGCGCAGCGCGCCTTCCGGCCCGGATGCGTTCGGCCGGGTGAAAATCCAGTTCTGCCAAGCCGCCAGCCGGCCGAAGATCTTCGTCTCGATGGTCTCGGGGCCGACGAACCGGTGGTTGGCCTCCATCCCGGTGAGCGCGTCCGGGGAGAGCGACGCCCGGCCTTCGAGGGCGATCCGGATCTCGTCCTCCCAGTCGAGGTCGTCCGGGGCGTCGGTGACCAGGCCGAGTTCGAGGGCTTCGGCGGGGGTCAGTGCGCGGTTCTTCTCGCGGGCGAGCCAGGCGAGGTGGTCGTCGTCGCCGTAGAAGCGCGCTTGGAGCCGGGTCAGGCCGTTGCCCATCGGGAACGCACCGAAGTTGGCGTCGGTCAGCTGGATGGACGCACGTTCTTCGGAGTCCTCGTCGTCGATCGGCGGGCCGTCCAGGATGTACTGGCGGTCCGCGGCCAGCGCGATCTCCAGCAGCGCGCCGGTGAAGCAGCTGCCCGGCTCGATGAGCGCGATCAGGCTGCGGCTGGTGACGTCGAGGCGTTTGAGCGTGCGCTTGAAGTAGTGCGTGATCTCGTTGGCGAGCCAGTCCTTCTGCCCCAGTACGGCCTCTTCGTGCGCGCGCACCTTCGCCGGGTCGCCTTGCGTACGCAGGATCCAAGTGCCGGCTTCGACCTCGTTGGTGCGCAGCCGCAGAATGGCGTCGTCGAGCTCGCGGGTCATGGCGAGGAACCAGCCGTCGGCGCCCTCTTCGTGCAGGTCACCGGGGTCGTTTTCCGGGCCCCTGATGGTGATCGTGGCCTGGTCCTTCTCGACCTCGATGTCGACATGGCGATGTGCCAGCGGGGTCAGCTCGATGCCGTGGTCGGCTTGCTTGCCGGATTCGCGGGCCAGTTCCCGCGCCTTTTCGAGGACCTTCTCGCGGAAGTCCTGGCGGGGCACCAGTTCGTCGACCAGGCGCCAGTCGACCGCCGTCTTGCCCTTGACGCCGTCCGGGCGCGTCGCGAAGACGTCGGCGAGGTCGCGGCGCACCCGTCGCTTGTCGACGACCCGGGTGAGGCCGCCGGTGCCGGGCAGCACGCCGAGCAGCGGCACCTCGGGCAGCGCGACGGTCGAGGAGTTGTCGTCGATCAGGAAGATCTTTTCGCAGGCCAGCGCGATTTCGTAGCCGCCGCCGGCACAGGTGCCGTTCACCGCGGCCACGTAGACCTGGCCGGAGTGCTCGGTGGCGTCCTCCATGCCGTTGCGGGTCTCGTTGGTGAACTTGCAGAAGTTCACCTTCCAGTGGTGCTCCGACGCCGCGAGCATGCGGATGTTCGCGCCGGCGCAGAACACCTTCTCCTTGGCGCTGGTCACGATGACCACGCGGACCTCGGGGTGCTCGAACCGCAGCCGCTGCGTGGCGTCGTACAGCTCGATGTCGACGCCGAGGTCGTAGGAGTTGAGCTTGAGCTCGTACCCCGGAACCAAGCCACCCTGCTCGTCGACGTCCAGCTCCAGCCAGGCCACCTCCCCGTCGACCCGCAGCCGCCAGTGGCGGTACTCGTCGGGACGGCGGTCGAAGGCAACCGGTGTGCTGGTGGTCACTCCTCGATTGTCTACATGAGTCAGACGGAGGTCAATGTTGTGTAGAAACTTGATCTCGGGTGGTCACCCGGTTGACCGCGGCCCACGCCCAGACGAGGAACCCCCAGAGTGCCAGCCCGGCCGCGGCGTCGGTGAAGATCGTCGCGAACCAGAACGCCGGGATGCGCGGGACGCCGGCCAGGAAGTGGCCGAGGGTGACCATCCCGGCCAGCGAATAGACCATGAGGAAGGCCAGCGCTCGCGGGTACCTGCGTTGCGTGTACGCGCGGTAGCCGAGCCAGCCGAACGCCGTGAGCAGCACCCAGGTGGCGGCGACGACGATGCCGCCGACGAGCGGCGTGATGCCCTGCAGCTGCGGGTAGTCCGCATACCGGATGGCGTTGTGCGCGTAGTGGATCGCGGTGCTGAGCAGCGAGAAGCCGAGGATCAGGCGAAGCGGTACGAGTCCCTGGTCCATCGACGCCCCCGATTTGATAGATCGCTCTAGCGACGGTACCGCGGGGCGGCCGCGCCGGGCAAGACACGGCCGCCCCGGGTCGTCAGACGAAGTCGATGCGGTGCTGCGCGACCGGGTAGCCCGCCTTGGCGAACGTCTTCGCCATCGGGACGTTGCCGACGTCGGTGCCCGCGACGATCCGGTCCGCGCCGTACCCGACGAGGTCGTGTGTCGCCTCGACCAGCAGGTCGTACGCGTAGCCGTGGCCCCGGTGCTCCGGGACCACGGCCACGTAACCGATCACCGGGTCGTAGACGTTGCGGCTCGGCAGGACGAGACCGACCAGTTCGCCTTCGGGGGTGTACGCCAGCCGCCACCAGTCCCGCGGCCCCGGCATCCACTTCATGATGTCGAGGTCCTCCTGCGCGGCCGCGTCGATGCCGTGCTCCTCGACGGTCTTCCGCACGTGCGCGTCGAGGCTGCCGACGTGCACCCGCTTGAAGACGTCGAGGATGACGTCGTCGTCCGGCTCCGGCCGGAACTCGAGCCGACCGGTCTTCTCCGGCAGCCCGTTTTCCGGCGTCCAGCGGAAGCGGTAGCGCTCGACGAGCTTGCGGTAGCCCGCCTTCTCGGCCGCTTCGACCCGGCCGTCGACCTCGGCCGCGACCTCCGGGTCGTCCCGCCACCCCGGCGGCGCGTGCAGCGCGTATTCGGCGCGCAGCGGTGCGGTTTTCAGCAGCTGGACGGCCGCGTCGAAGTCGGTGAAGTCGAACCAGTCCAGGGCGACCGGGTCGTCGTCGAGGCTCTTGGCCCACCAAGCGGCGCGGGCCACGACGACGTCGTCGCGCAGCGCGACCCAGACCCGCTCGGGCGGGTATTCGCCACGCTCGGCCATCTCGATGAAGTCGTCGCCGAGCAGCTTGCGGCCGACGAGACCGCGGTCGGGCAGGGAGGTGAACAGTGCTTCTTCGCCCGCTTCGAGCGGGCGGATGACCAGATCGGTCATGGAGATCCTTCCAGGAGTACGCGCTCCCGGTCAGACAGCCGGCACCCTCGCTGCGAGGTGGGAGCGCGTGATCGGTTGCGTGATCATCGGTCCCACCTCCTTTCGCCGGTCAAGGTGCCTGCCGGAGACCTTAGAGGGTCCGCCCGCGGTGATCAACGTATTTTCTGGAGCACCACGCGCGTGCTCAGCCGGGGTTCGGCGTAGGAGTGCGACGCCTCGACGACGTACTCGCCCGCGATGTGCTGCCAGCCGTCGTTCCAGACCTCGGCCGCCCGCGCGGCGACCGCGATGTCGGCCTCCACGACGTCGCCGGGCCCGGCTTCGAGGCTCGCGAACCCGGCCAGCCACCGGTGCGGCCGGTCGCCGCGTTCGGTCGGGACGAGGTAGAGCTGGACGACTTCGCGGCCCCTGCGCGGTCCGGTGTTGCGTATGCGGACCCGGACGCGCGCGCCGCCTTCCTCGTCCGGGTAGGCGTCGAGCTCTTCGTACTTCCAGGTCGTGTAGCCCTGGCCGTGGCCGAACCAGTACGCGGGTTGCCGGTCGGTGCGGGCCCAGGCGCCATAGCCGACGTACACGCCTTCGCCGTACTCGAGCACGCCTCCCACCGGCGTCACCTCGGTGACCGGTGCGTCTTCGAGCTTCGCCGGCCAGGTCGTCGGCAGGCGGCCGCCGGGCTCTTCGCGGCCGAGGAGGACGTCGGCGAGCGCGTCGCCGCCGGCCTGGCCGGGGAACCAGGTGAGCAGCACCGCGGCGACGTCGTCGCGCCACGGCATCTCCACCGGGGAGCCCGCGTTGACCACCACGACGGTGTTCCGGTTCGCTTCGGCGACCCGTGCGACGAGTTCGTCCTGACGTCCCGGCAGCGCGAGGGAAGTCCGGTCGAAGCCCTCGCTTTCGACCTCGGCGGTCGTCCCGACCACGACGACGGCGACCTCCGACTTCGCCGCCAGCGCCACGGCCTCCTCGAGGCTCGCGTCCGGGTCGAGGACCGGGCCGCGGTGGCCGAGCGCGAAGGTGACCCAGGCGAAGGTCCCCCGGGCGAACTCCGCCATCTCCGACGGGATCCAGTAGGTCAGGCTGACCTCGACCGGCTCGCCCGCGGCCAGCTCGATCTCCCGCCGCTGCTCGTGGACCTGCATGACGGACGTGAAGATGTCCCCGCCCTCGGGCAGGTTCACGCCGTCGAAGAGGGTCTGCCCGGCGACGGTGAGGCGCAGGTCGCCGGGACCGGTGATGCCGAAGGTGTGCGCGCCGCCGGTCTCCGGGACGAACGTGCCGGCGATCTCGACCGAGGCGAGCGTGCCGATGTCGAGCCCGGCGGGCAGTTCGCCGATCCAGTCGATCCTGGCTGTGCGCAAGGAAAACTGCGCGAGTTCGGTGCCGTCGGCCGCTCGGGCCGTCGCGCGGAGCCGGAAACTGTCGGTGGCGGTCGGTAACGTCATGCGCGGATCGGCACCAGGGGCGTAGGCCAGCTCGGTGCCCGGCGGAACGGCCGCTTTCAGGCCGTCCAGAGGGGAGATGACGTGGTCGGGGAACACGGTGGCGCTGCCACCACCCAGGATCTTCGGGTCCGCGGCGAGCGCGCCGATGAGCGCGATGCTCTGCGGTTCCTGCAGGGGCAGCAGGCCGGTTTCGTTGCGGAGCAGCACGAACGACCGGCGCGCAACCTCGCGCGCGATCGTGTCGCCGTCCACATCGGACTCTTTCGCCGCGGGCCCGTCGCCGAGCGCGCCGGTCCGGTGGGCGAGCAGGAGCACGCGGCGCACCATGGCGTCGACCACGGCTTCGTCGACTTCGCCGCCGCGAACGGCTTCGGCGAGCCGTTCGCCGAACACCGTGCGGGGGCCGGGCATGGCCACGTCGAGGCCGCCGTTGGCGGAGGCGACGGTGTCGCGCGCGGCCAGCCAGTCGGAGACGACGAAGCCGTCGAAGCCCCATTCCTCGCGCAGCACGCCGTTGAGCAGCTCGGCGTGCTGGGTCATCGTGACGCCGTTGACACCGTTGTAGGCGGCCATGATCCCCCACGGCTTCGCGCGCCGGACGATGAGTTCGAACGGCGCGAGGTAGAGCTCGCGCAGCGCGCGCTCGCCGACGAGCACATCGACGGTGAAGCGTTCGGTCTCGAAGTCGTTGGCCACGAAGTGCTTGACCGTGACGGCGACCCCGCCGTCCTGCACGCCGGTCACGTAGCCGGCGCCGATCATCCCGGTGAGGAGGGGGTCTTCGGAGTAGCACTCGAAGTGGCGTCCGCCCAGCGGCGAGCGGTGGAGGTTGACCGTCGGGGCGAGCAGCACGTGCACGCCCTTGCGCCGGGCCTCCTGCGCGAGCAGGCGGCCGGCTTCGACGGCCAGGCGCGGGTCCCAGCTCGCGGCGAGCGCGGTCGGGCTGGGCAGGGTCACCGAGGGGTCGTCCGGGCTCCAGCGCGTTCCACGGACGCCGACCGGGCCGTCGGAGAGCACCAGCGAGGCGAGCCCGATCCGCGGCAGCGCGGGGAGCGACCAGACGTCCTGGCCGGCGAGCAGGCTCGCCTTGGCGTCCAGGTCGAGTTCGGCCAGCAGCGCTTCGACGTCGAAGCTCATGGGCATCCTCCGCGGTCGGTCCTGCCGACACCCTACCTGGCGAAGAGTAGTGAAAGTTATGCTTCCGTGACACTTTCTGCCGTAGGCTCGGGATCATGACCCGGGCCAGAGGCGCCGACCGCCGAGCAGGCATCGTCCGCGCGGCGTTCGAGGTGATCGCCGAGCGCGGCTACCGAGGCACGTCCCTGGCCGCGGTGGCCGAGCGCGTCGGGCTGACGCAGCAGGGGCTGATGCACTACTTCCCCACCAAGGAAGACCTGCTGACCGCGGTGCTGGAGACCCGCGACGAGTGGGACCTGCTGCACTTCGGCCACGCCCCGGCGGGCGACCCGTCGTCGATGACGGTGAACCAGCTGGCGGACCTGGTCGACTACAACGCGACCCGCCCGGGCGTCGTCCAGACGTACACGGTGCTTTCGGCGGACAGCGTCACGGAAGACCACCCGGCCCGGAAGTACTTCCAGGACCGCTACGCCCGGGTCCGCGCGGGCATGGCCCAGATGCTCGAGCGCCACCGCGACGAACTCCCGCCGGGAACCACGCCGGAGCAGCTGGCCCCGCTGGCCATCGCGCTCCTCGACGGCTTGCAGCTGCAGTGGCTCCTGGACCCGGCGGAAGTCGACATGTCGGCCGGGTTCCGCACGTTCCTGAACCTGCTGGGGGTCAAGCCGGACTGACTCCTCAGCGCATCCCCACGCTCTGCCGGTCGACCTCGATCAGCGCCACGACCCGCTGCTGCTCGCGCGAGTACGGCCCGCCGATGTACTTGGTCGCGATCCGGTCCACGATCGCCCATGCGGCGTCCCCCTCGAGCCACTCGGCCACCCGGCCGCGGATGATCACCGGCTCGAACGGGTTGTCCACCGGGGTCAGCGAGAGCGCGACCCGCGGATCGCGGCGCAGGTTGCGGGCCTTGCGCGAGTCCGGGCCGGTCAGGATGGCGATGCGGTCGCCCTCCGGGTCGACCCAGACCGGCACCGAGTGCGGCGCGCCGTCGGGCAGGACGGTGGCGAGGTGACCGATCGCGGTGGTGGCGAGGATGCGGCGGACGTCGGCGTCGAGCATGGTGGGCTCCTTGGTGGGTTGAAGGGGGTTCAGGCGACGGCGTAGTGGAGATGGGTGACGCCGGGCGCGGCCACGGCCTCGACCAGGTCCAGCCGCACGTGCGCGGGCAGCTCCCGGAAGAACGACCGGCCGCCGCCGAGCAGGACCGGGACCTGGTGGAGCACGATCTCGTCGACCAGGCCGGCCTGCAGCGCCGAGGTCAGCACGCCGCCGCCCATCAGGCCGACGTCCTTGCCGCCGGCCGCCTCGCGGGCCGCCGCGATCGCGTCTTCGACGTTGCCGACGAGCGTCTGCCGCTCGGTCAGCTCCGGCGCGGGCCGGTGGCTGACCAGGAACAGCGGGGCGTCCGGGTGCGGGCTGCCGCCGCCGAAGCGCTCCGAGTCTTCGTAGGTGTTGCGGCCCGCCACGATCGCGCCGACCCGGCCGGCGAGCGAGTCGAAGACGCGGGCGCTCGGCTCGCTGAGCTCGAAGAAGTCGAAGACGCTGCTCTGGGTGTCCCCGTCGGAGTACCAGTCGAAGAGCGTCCCGCCGTCGCCGAGGCCCTGGCCGGGACGGGCGCCGCGGCCGGTGATGTAGCCGTCGACCGACACGGCGTGGGCGCTGAAGACCTTGCTCATCGTGGCATTCCCTTCTGGGTTCCTTCAGGAGACTCCAGAACCGTAGCAGTCGAAGTTCCCTAAGGGAACCCCGAATGCTAAACTCGGCTCATGCAGCGCACGAACTTCAGCGAACTGGCCGCGTGCTCGATCGCGCGCACGCTCGACGTCATCGGCGAACCCTGGTCGCCGCTGATCCTGCGGGACGTGTGGGCCGGGTTCAGCCGGTTCGAGCAGCTCCAGGCGGATCTCGGCATCTCGCGCAAGGTGCTCACCGAGCGGCTGAACCACCTGGTCGGCTCCGGCGTCCTGGAGCGCCGCCCGTACGACCGCCGTCCGCGCTACGAGTACGTCCTGACCGAGAAGGGCACCGAGCTGGTCGACATGCTGATGGTGATGACCCGCTGGGGCGACAAGTGGCTGGCGGGCGAGGCGGGGCCGCCGGTGCTCTACCGCCACCACGCGTGCGGCGAGATCAGCCGCGTCGACCTGCGCTGCGCCCACTGCGGCGAGCCGATGCACGCCAACGACGTCGAATTGCTGGCCGGGCCCGGCTCGGCCGGCTGAGCACGCCGGGCCGCGGATCACGGCAGCCGCGGCCGGCCCACCACTTCCCGCAACCGCCGGAGCGTGCGCAGCGTCGTCTCCAGATCCTCCAGCGGCACCTCGGCCGCGGCTTCCTCCGCCCATGCGACCTGCGCCGCGCCCAGTTCCCGCATCGCCGCCCGCGCCCGCCGCGTCAGCGACAGCAGCGGCGCCCGCGCGTCGGCGGGGTTCGGGAGGCGGTCGAGCATTCCGTTGCGCAGCAACCGGTTCACCGTCTCCTGCACGCTCTGGCGGCGCAGCCCGCGGCGGCGGGCCACCTCGGCGGCGGTCGCCGGGCCGTCCTCGAGGAAGCCGAGCACCTGCCACTGCGCCGCGGTCAGCCCGACCGGCCCGGTGAGCGCGTCGCCCGCGGCGAGGAAGCCGCCGTTGCACGCGAAGACGGCGTCGATCACGCGGGTGAACGTTTCGGCTCGGGGCGACCGCATGCGTGCTAGTCTCGCACATCGACAGGCACCTGTCGAAATGGAGACGACCATGGACATGCCCCGCCTCGGCCCCGCGCACGACGCGCTGAAGGCGTTCGTCGGCGACTGGACCGGCACCGAGGAACTCGCCGCCTCGCCGTGGGCGCCGGCCTCGACCGCGTCCGCCGAGTGTGCCTACCGGTTGGCCCTCAACGGTTTCGCCGTGGTCCAGCACTACCGGCAGCGCCGCGAGGACGGGTCGGAGTTCCTCGGCCACAACGTCTTCACCGCCGACCCGGCCACCGGCGAGACGCTCTGGTACGGCTTCGACAGCTACGGTTTCCCGCCCGAGTCACCCGCGCGCGGCGCCTGGACCGGGGCGACCCTGACCCTGGAGAAGCGGACCGCGCGCGGGATCGCGCGGCACCGGCTCACCCCCGAGGGCGGGACGCTGACGCACGAGATCGACGTCCGGATGGGTGAAAACCCAGCGTACAGCCCGTTTCTGCGGGCCAGGTACACCCGGACGGGCCAGTAGCGGACCGGAAACTGTCGGACCCCCGGAGTACTGATGGAGGCGTGACCGGAACCGCCGACCCGCCCCCGCTGATCGGGGTCGAGAACGTCAAGATGCCCGAGTGGGCCCGCGTGGACGAACGCGTGGCCGCCGCGGGCTTCGGCCAGGCCGTGCGCACGCTGCCCACGGCGATCTCGGTCGTGCTGCGGCTGGCGTGGCGCACGTCGCCGCGGCTGACGCTGCTGGCCGCCTTCGTGCACGTCGTCTCCGGCTGCGTCACGGCGTTCGGGCTGCTCGCCACCGCGAACGTCTTCACGGCGCTGCTCGAACAGGGCCCGACACCGGATCGGGTGCTCCAGTCGCTGCCGGCGATCGCGGTCGTCACCGGGTCGTACGCGGCGCGCGCGTTGCTGGACGCGGCGGTGGCCGCCGTCGAAGGGGCGCTGCGGCCACGGGTCACCGCGGCGGCGGACGACGCGGTCACGGCCGCGGTCGTGCGCGTCGGGCTGATCGCGTTCGAGGACGCGGACTTCCGGGAGCTGGCCCGGCAGGGCGCGCGGTTCGGGGTGCGGGCCATCGAAACGAGCCTGCGGCGGCTGGCCGACCTGACGTCGTCGGTGATCTCGCTGGCGGCGGCGATGGTCACCGCCGGGCTGCTCAACCCGTGGCTGGCCCCGGTGCTGCTGCTCGCCGCGGCGGCCGACGGCTGGGCCGCCGCGCGCGTCGCGAAGCTGAACTACCGGCACTTCCTGGACACCGTCGGGCGCAACATCCGCAAGTCGGTCGTCGAAGAGGTCGCCACCTGGCGCTCGATGGCCCTCGAGCGCCACGCTTTGACGCTGCAGGAGCCGCTGCTCGGCGAGTACCGGCGCATCTCGCGGAGCCTCACGCGCGAGGAGATCCGGCTGGCGCACCGGAGCAACCTGGTGCGCACCAGCGGGCGGGCGGCGGCCGGCTTCGGCACGGCGGTCGCGTACCTGGTGCTCGGCTGGCTGCTCTACACCGGCTCGATGGAGCTGGCGCTGGCCGGCACGGCGGTGCTGGCGATGCGCACGGCGTCCACCGCGCTGTCCAACACCATGCGGGCGGTCAACTCGCTGTACGAGGACTCCTTCTACATCGGGTTCTACAACCAGCTGCTCGAGGAGTCGCGGAAGCGGCAGCCGCCGCCGGCGTCGGTGGCAGCGCCCGCCGACCCGGCCGAGATCCGGCTGGACGGCGTCACGTTCACGTACCCGGGCCGCGACAGCCCGGCGCTGCGGGACGTCTCGCTGACGATCCGGCGCGGCGAGGTGGTCGCGCTGGTCGGCGAGAACGGCTCGGGCAAGACCACCCTCGGCAAGCTCCTCACCGGCCTCTACCCGCCGGACGAGGGCACGGTCCACTGGGACGAGGTCGACCTCGCGCGCGCCGATCCGGCGTCGGTGCACGAGAACATCGCGGTGATCGCCCAAGAGCCGGCGGAGTGGCCGATGACGGCGGCGAACAACATCACGGTCGGCCGCCTCGGCCGCCCGGACCCGGAGCGGCAGGCGTGGCGCGAAGCCGTCGACTATTCGGGCGCGGACGAGGTGATCGGCTCCCTCCCGGCGGGGGAAGACACGGTCCTGTCGAAGAAGTTCGACGAGGGCCACGACCTGTCCGGCGGCCAGTGGCAGCGAATGGGCATCGCCCGCGGCATCTACCGCGATGCCTCGGTTTTGGTAGCCGACGAACCCACGGCGGCGCTGGACGCCCGAGCGGAAGCCCGCGTGTTCGCCGGCCTTCAGCACGCGAGCCGCTCAGGCCGCGGCCGCCGCACCACGGTCCTGGTAACGCACCGCCTGGCCAACATCCGCTCGGCGGACCGCATCCTGGTCCTGGAGAAGGGAAGACTGATCGAGGAGGGCACCCACGACGACCTGATCCGAGCAGGCGGGGTCTACCACGAGCTGTACGAGATCCAGGCTCGCGCCTACCGCAACACCCCACCCTGACCCAGGCAGTCGGTTCGCCGGCCGACCCTCCAGGCACTCGAACCGACCCTGCAGGCACGCCAGCCGACCCTTCCGGTACGCGAGTTCGCCGGTCGGGTACGCGGAACTCGCGTGATCGGTGGCGGATCTGGCGTGACTCGCGGCGAAACTCGCGTGATTGGCGGCGGAACTCGCGTGATTGGAGGGGTATGGACCTCAGGTGGCGAGGGTCAGGGAGCCCAGGTGGGAGAAGTGGGCGGCGACACGGGAGCCCCGGCGGAGCGGGACCGCGTCCGTCATGCCGCCCGTCAGGACCAGCCAGCCCGGCTCCAATGCCAAGCCCCGGGCCGCAAGGGCGTTCGCCGCCAGGGCCAAGGCCTCCGCCGGGTGGCCCTGGACCGCCGCTCCCGTGGCCGTGTCGACTATCTGGCCGTCGACCTCCAACAGCGCCGCCTCCAGTGACAAATCCAGCGCTGCAGGAGGCACCCCGACCGGGCCCACGCTGAAGTACGCCGACGAACCGTTGTCCGCGACCGCGTCCGGCAGCGTGAACCGGTAGTCCTTGTACCGGCTGTCGATCACCTCGATGCCGCCGTACACCCGGTCGACCGCCGCCAACGCCGTTGCCGCCGTCACGCCCGGGCCCGCCAAGCGGCGGCCCAGCACGAACACCAGCTCCGGCTCCGCGCGCGGGTGGATCAGCGAAGGCACCGGCACGCCCGCCGGCAGCACCATCGCGTCGGTCAGCCAGGCCAGCAGCGGCGAATCGATCCCCATCCGCTCCTGCTTGGCCCGCGAAGTCAGCCCCAGCTTCACCCCGATCAGCGTCTCGCCGCGGGCCCGGCGCTGCCGCAGGGCCTCGTCCTGGATCGCGTACGCCGTGTCGACGTCGAGGTCCGACCAGTCCGCCGAGAGCGGCGCGCGCTCCGAAACCGTCCCCAACAAGGAAGCAGCCGCTTCTCGCACGTTCACGATTCCTCCGAAAACACCGCGGTGACGCTGCCGATCCCGGCGATCGTCGCGACGATCGTGTCCCCCGGCGACACCGGGATCGCCCGGGTCATCGACCCCGGCAGCACGACGTGGCCGGGCTCCAGGGTGACGCCCAGCGGCCCCACCGTGTTCGCCAGCCACACCAGCGAATTCAACGGCGACCCGAGCACCGCGCCACCCGCACCCGTCGCGGCCACCGCGCCGTTCTGGTACAGCACGCAGCCGGCCAGCCGGAGGTCCACCGAGCCCAGCGACGCCGGGCTGCTGCCCAGCACCACGCCACCCGACGACGCGTTGTCCGCGATCGTGTCGAACAGCGAAATCTTCCAGTCCCGGATGCGTGAGTCGACGATCTCCAGCGACGGCAGCACGAACTCGACCGCCCGGACCGCGTCGGCGACCGTCACGCCCGGGCCGCGCAGGGCCGAGCCGAGCACGAACGCGATCTCCGGCTCGATCCGCGGCTGCAGGAACGCCGACGTCGGGATCGGCTGGTGCTCCAGGTGGAACATGCCGCCGGTGAGGTGCCCGTAGTCGGGCTGGTCGACGCCCATCTGCCGCTGCATCGCCGCCGACGCGAGGCCGACCTTGTGCCCGCGGACGGCGTCGCCGCCCTCGACCCAGTGCCGCACCTGCTCCTGCTGGATCCGGTACGCGTCCTCGACGCCCGCGTCGGGGTACGTCTTGATCAGCGGCTCGATCGGCTCGCGCGAGGCATAGGCCCGCGCCAGCGCCGAAGCGGCCTCCTGCACCTTGCTGACATCCACTTCCCGGACTCTGCCGTGCGAGACGACCGCACACAAGCGACGACGTTCCACCCAGCGGAACTCTCGCCGTACAACCTCTTGCGCGCGAGACAATTTGAGCGTACCGTGAACGACACACCAGGAAGGGACGTGAGGGACATGGCACCGACCCAGGCCGAGGTCACCAAGCTCGCCGAGGCCCGCGACGCACTGCGCGAACGCCACCTGCGCCCGGCCGCCGAACGCCCGGCGACGAACGGCCGCGGCATCCACCACACCGCGCTGATCTCCAGCGACGTCGAGCGGACCATCGAGTTCTACCAGGACATCCTCGGCTTCCCGCTCACCGAACTCATCGAAAACCGCGACTACCCCGGCTCCAGCCACTTCTTCTTCGACGTCGGCAACGGCAACGCGGTCGCCTTCTTCGACCTGCCCGGTCTGGACCTCGGCCCGTACGCGGAAGTCCTCGGTGGACTGCACCACCTGGCCTTGTCCGTCACGCCCGAACGGTGGAGCGCGATCAAGGACAAGCTCGACGAGGCCGGCGTGAAGTACCTGCTGGAGAGCAAGACGTCCATCTACCTGTCCGATCCGGACGGTGCCCGCGTCGAGCTGATCTCCGACCCGCTCGGCGAGATGTACGGCGAGAAGATCGGCTGAAAGCGTGGTCCGGACGTCGCGCGCCAACTAGCCTGTGCGCGACGTCTGGAGGTCCGATGTCCGATTGGTCGCTCTCCCGCGCGAAGGCGCGGCTCGATCACCGCGAGCTGCTCGACGAACTCACCGCGCGCACCCGGTTCGAGGTCCGGCTGCACCTGAACGAGCCGAACACGAACGGCGCCTACGACGAGCTCACGAGCATCTTCGCGATCGGGCACGGCGAGTGCGCCGCCCTCCTCGCGCACCACCGGCTGCTGCCGTGGTGGGAGCGGGCGCTGCTGTTCCGCTACGCGCGGCGCATGCACGGCAAGGCGATCACCCGCAGTGTCGGCGCGGTTCCCGCCGACGTGGCACCGCAGGCGGCCCGCGCGTTCGGCGCCGAAATCGCCGAACTGGCCCCCGGCTCCGGGGACACCGGCGCGAAGTACGACCTGCAGGGGCGCGGGCTGCTGACCGTGTTCCGGATCGCCGTCGGCGCCAAGGGCGCGATCTGGGCCGACCGCCACGAGGTCACGACGACGTCCGCCCGCAACATCCTGACCTGCGCCGCGACCTTCGCCCACCGGAAGCCCTGGCACGTCCTCTGGCCGGTCTACCGCGTGCGCGGCCTGCGGCTCTGGAAGCTTTGACCCGCGCACAGCGTTCAACCGGTATGACTCCAGAGGAGATCCTCGCCGGCGCGAAGACCATCGCCGTCGTCGGGCTGAGCCGCGACCCGGCCAAGGCCGCGCACGGCGTCCCGGCGGTCCTGCAGGCCCACGGCTTCCGGATCATCCCGGTGCACCCGACCGCGACCGAGCTGCTCGGCGAGAAGGTGTACCGGTCGTTGAAGGACATCCCGGAGCCGGTGGACCTCGTCGACGTCTTCCGGCCGTCCGCCGAAGCGCCGGGCATCGCGCGGGACGCCGTCGAGATCGGCGCGAAGGCGCTGTGGCTGCAGCAGGGCCTCGTCTCCGCCGAAGCGCGCCGCATCGCCGAGGAGAGTGGGCTCGCCTACGTCGAGAACCGGTGCACCGCCGTCGTCCGGGCGACCGCCTCGATCTCGAAGCACTAGCCGGTCGCTCCGAAGTGGACGATCCGGTGGTTGCCCGGCTCGGCGACCCAGACGCCGCCCGTGCCGTCGTCGGCCATGTCCCGCGGTGCGCCGATCGGCTCGGCCGTGTCGGGTAGCGCGGCGCCCGTGCGCGTGTCGAACCGGGCGATGCGCCCGGTGTCGTCGACCAGCAGCAGGCCCGCCGGGTCGAGGGCGACCGCGCGAGGCCGGGTGAGCCCGGCGAACTCGCGCAGGAACCCGCCCTGCCACGAAAACTGCACCACGCGGCGGTTGCCGGTGTCGGCGACGTAGACGTTGCCCGCCGCGTCGACCGCCACCGCTTCCGGTGCCTTGAGCCGTCCGGCCAGGACGCGCACGAGCGCGCCGTCGCGGGTGAACGCCTGGACCCGGTCGTTGCCGGTGTCCGCCACCCACACGCGGCCGCGGGTGTCGACGGCGATCCCGGACGGCGCGCGGAACTGCCCCGGCCCGGTGCCGGGTCCGCCGAACGCACGCGGGAGCGCGGCGACTTCACTGCTGGTCACAGCATCAGGATCACCGGCCGCGAGCCACGGCGGCCAGCGCCTGGACGAGTGTTCAGCGACTGTTCCGCCTCCGCTCACCAGCTCCAGCGGGAGCACGTCCGCCGGTCGAGGAAGCTGTACGCGGGCAGTGGGCCGACCCAGTCGGCCTGGACGCCCTCGTTGCGCGCGAGCCCGGCGACGGTGTCCCGGACGACGAGCAGGTCACCCAGCCCGACCAGGAACGCCCACCGCTCGTCGGCGCTCTCGCCCGCGGGCAGCGCCACCGAGTCGCGGGCGCGTTCGGCGACCCGGGAGAGCAGGACGTCCGAGCGGGCCGCCCGCCACGCCGAGCCGGGTTCGGAGAACCGGAGGCAGACGTGCACCTCGGCCAGCCCGTCGAGCCGGTCGAGGTCGGCGCGGTAGGTGTCGGCGGCCGGGGCGAGCACCTCGGTGCGGACGGCGTCTTCGTCCTCGGCCACGGTGCCGAACCGGACCGGCAGCACCGGACCGCCCTCGACCAGCGCGGACACCACCGCCAGGTGGGCCGCCGGGTCGGGCTCGGGATCGCCGACGACCATCGCCAGGTCCTCCCAGCTCACCGTGCGGGGCGCCCGCGGGTGTCCGGACCGGACGACGCCGTACAGCTGCAGCGTCACTGCTGTTCGACGGGGATGGCGGGCTCCACCGGGACGGCGACGGCCGGTGTCGGCGGCGGGGGCGGGATCAGCCCGACGGTCTGCTCGAGCCCGATGGACACCTGCCCGGGGTTGGGCTGCTGCGCCTGCGCGTTGACCCGCTGCATCGCTTCGAGGTAGCGGATGTAGGTGTCGACGCTGGCGATGACCACCCTGGCCTCGATCGAGAGCAGTTCGATCCCGATCAGGGACACCTTCACCGTGGCGTCGATGACGAGCCCCTTGTCCAGCAGGACGTTGAGGGTGTCGGTGAGGGTCCCACCGGTCTGTCCCGGTCTGGTCACTTCGCTCCTTCGGTCGCGGGGATTTCGTCAGGGATGCCGTCGAGGGCGGCGCGGATCTCGGCGAACCGGAGCTCCAGCGCGATGAGGGCCTGGCCGAGCGCTTCGACCTGGTCCGGGGTGAGGGTGCCGGCGTCGAGCCGCCGCAGGGCCTGCCGTTCGAGCACCTCCTTGAGGATGTCCAGCACGGTGACGACGAGGTGGCCGAGCCCGCGGCCGGCGTCGGCGGCGATCCGCTGGGTCATTCGCCCGTCCCGTCCAGCCCGAGCAGCAGCAGCCGCAGGTCGAGCCGCACGAGGTCGATGCCGGCGAGGGAGATGATCACGTCCCCGGTGACGACGGCCCCGCGGTGCACGACCCGGTCGAGCAGGTCGACGACGGCCTCGGCGGCGTTGGTGCCGGACGGGGTGAAGACCTCGGCGAGCACGTCGGGCTCAGCCATGCGCCGTCGCTCCGAGCTCGACGTCGGTGAACGAGTACGGCGGCCACGGCCCCGACGTCTCCACGGTGGCGCCGGCCGCGCTCAGCTCGCGGGCGAACCACTCGGTCTCCGCGTGGAAGTCCGCTTCGCGGCCGGTCTCCACCAGGTACGCCGTGTTCATCAGCACCCCGTGCGGCCGCGCGCGTTCCACGCTGTCCGCCGCGTGCCGGCGCAACGCGTCCCCGAGCCGGCCGGCCGCGCCGGTGACGTCTTCACGCGCCCGCTGGATCGCCTTCAGCCGTTCGCGCCGCCGCACCAGGTACTGCGTTCCCGTCAGGCCCGCCGCGTCCGGCCGGGTGGTGGCCGCCGGCTCGGTGTGGCGGACCCGGACGCCCCACTCGCGGTGCCCGGCCACCTCGTCGAGGCAGTCGAGCGCCTGGTCGTAGCCCGCTTCCAGGAGCCGGCGGGCGGCGTCCTCGCCGTCGAGGACCGTGCCGAACCGCAGCGGCAGCACCGGCTCGCTGCGGAACACCGCGCGCACCACGGCGTCGTGCTCGCGGGCCAGCTCGGCGAGCGTGCCGTCGACCGGGTCGAGCGTGTCGATGCGGTCGAACCGCGCCGGCGCCACCTCGGACACGACCACGCCGAGGTCGCGGTAGCCGATCAGCCGCGGCACCGGGCCGATGTCCAGGCCGGCCGGACGGTTGCGGGTGATCGCGTACGCGCACAGCCAGTTTCCGGTGCTCACCGCGCTTCGTCCCTCCCGCCCGGCACGGGCAGCCGGGCCTCCAGTTCGGCGACGCGCGCCGCCAGATCGGCCTTCCCCAGTTCCGCTCGCGCGGCGTTCGGGGCGAAGAACGGATCGTTCGTCCACCAGTCCATGCCCATTTCCCGGGCGGTCTGCGCGGACGCGATGAACAGCCGGATCCGCAGGGTCAGCAATTCGACGTCGACGACGCTGACGCCGATGTCACCGGCGATGACGACGCCCTTGTCGAGCACGCGCTCCAGAATATCCGCCAACGAATCGGACGAAGCGGCCAATCTGTCGACCTTCCTTTCAGGAATCGGTGGCACCCCGGGTGAACCGGCGCAGCCGCTCACACGCGCCGAGCTCGCCGTCGGCGTCGACGTCCACCCGGTAGGTGGCCATCACGCTGGTGGAATCCGGGATCCGGGCCAGTTCGACGACGTCGACGAGCACGGACCAGCCCCCGTCGCCACGACCGCGGATGCCGGTCACGGCGTGCGGGGTGAGCCCGGTCACCATGCCGAACTGGTCCTTCGCGGCTCGAATGGCGTCGGCGGCACGCAGCCGGGAAACGGATTTCTCGGAGGCTTCGGGAGTATTTTTGCTTTGGGCAGGGAACGGCAGTGGCGATTCCGGCATCGCTTCCCTCGTCACGGGTGGGTGGCCCACGGTAGCAACGCTCAGCGGCACGTGCAGCGCGGTCAGGGGACGGTATTTTCACCGGTTCGCGCGGAAGATTGGGCGATCCGCGGCAACCAGCGGGAGCAAACGGCGCAATGCGCGGACACCCGGCGGCACCAATTTCCGGAAAATGCCCGGTTGATTACGATCGAGTAACGTCTACCAGCCGGTAGCCCACGCCGCGGACCGTCTCGATGGTGTGGGTGCCGAACGGCGCGTCGATCTTGCGCCGCAGGTAGCCGATGTACACCTCGACGACGTTCTCGTCGCCGTCGTAGTGCGCGTCCCAGACGTGGCTCAGGATCTCGTTCTTCGACAGCGCCGTCCCCGCCCGCCGCAGCAGGAACTCCAGCAGGCCGAACTCCCGCGCGGTGAGCTCGATCCGCTTCTGTCCCCTGTGGACGGTACGGGCGGACGGGTCGAGGCGCAGGTCGCCCGCCTCCAGCACGGCCGGGCGGGCCGGCGCGCCGCGGCGCAGCAACGCGCGCAGCCGGGCGATCAGCACGACGAAGGAGAACGGCTTGGACAGGTAGTCGTCGGCGCCGAGGTCGAAGGCGTCGGCTTCGTCGTACTCGCCGTCCTTGGCCGTCAGCATCAGCACCGGCGTCCAGTTCTCCGCCGCCCGCAGGCGTTTGAGCACCTCGTAGCCGGACAGCTCGGGCAGCATGATGTCGAGCACCACGACGTCGTAGGCGTGCTCGGTCGCCCGCCACAGGCCTTCTTTGCCGGTGTGCGCGACGTCGGCGGTGAAGCCCTCGGCCACCAGCCCCCGCCGCAGCGTCTCCGCGAACTCGCGCTCGTCCTCCACGATCAGCAGGCGCACTACTCCTCGGCCTCCTTCGGCAGTTCGATCACCGGCAGCTCGATCACGAACCGCGCGCCCGGCTCGTCCGACTCGGCGTAGCGCGCCCGGCCGCCGTGGCGCGCCGCGATGCCCGCCACGATCGGCAGGCCCAGCCCGGTCCCGCCGTGTCCGCGCTGCCGTGACGCGTCGAGCCGGACGAACCGCTCGAAGATCCGCTCCCGGTCGGCGGGCCCGACACCGGGGCCGTCGTCGCTCACCTCGACGACGGCCACGTCACCGCGCACCGCGCTGCTGACCCGGATGCGCGAGCGCGCGTGCCCGCGCGCGTTGTCGACCAGGTTGCGCACCGCCCGCCGCAGCTGGGCCTCGCTGCCGTGCACCTTCGCCGGCCCGGCCCGGACCTCGACGTCCACCGCGCTCTCGCCGCGCAGCCGCTCGGCCTCGGCGCGGACGATGTCGTCGAGGTCGACCTCGGTGCGCTGCGGCCGGTCGGTCGCGTCGTCGGTGCGGGCCAGCATCAGCAGGTCGTCGACCAGCTCGCGCAGCCGCGCGGTCTCCCGGTCAATCACCGGCACCAGGTCGCCGGTGCTCTCCGGGTGCCGGCCGGCGACGTCGAGCGCGGTGCTGATCGTCGACAGCGGCGAGCGCAGTTCGTGGCTGGCGTCCGCGACGAACCGGCGCTGCGCGGCCTGCGCCGAGGCCAGCCGGGCCAGCATTTCGTTGAGCGTCACGGCCAGGCGGTGCACCTCGTCGCCGCCCGGCGGCAGCGGGACGCGTGCGGCGAGGTCGCGGGTCGAAATCTCGGCGACGGTCCGGCGCATCCGCTCGACCGGCCGCAGCGCCGAGCCGACCGCGCGGTACACCGCGAGCCCGGCGATCGCCAGCAGCGGCACGGCGATGAGCCCGAGCAGCAGCGTCAACCGCGTCGACGCCTCCGTGACCGGTTCCAGCGAGCGCGCGGAGATCACCGTGAACGGGCCGCCCGGCCCGGCCACCTCCTGCGACACCACCCGGTAGTCGTCGTTGTCGCCGTTCAGCCCGAGCGGCAGCGTTTCGACGATCTCGTGCCCGATGACCGGGCGGGCCACGGTCAGCGGCGGGTGCCCGACGATCGCGGGATCGCTCGCGATCGGCGTTCCCCGCGCGTCGAGCACCTGCGTGACGGCCTCGGTGTCACCGGTGCTGGCGACGTCGCTCGCGCTCAGGTCGCGCGCGCCCTCGCGGATGAGCTGGATGGCGACCTGCCGCCCGGTGCTGCGGGCACTCTCGGTGACACTGCGGTCGAGCGATTCCTCCAGCAGCAGCACGACGACCACGCCACCGACGGCAATGGCCAGCGCGAGCGCGAACACCGCCACCGCGGTGGTGCGCATCCGGACGCCGGTCGCGGCGATCACCCTGCCCAATCTCACCAACGCAGCGTAACCACGGACGAGGCTCGCGCGCGGGCGGACCAGCGGCGGGGCGTTCGCCGCCATCCGGGTCACGCGCCCCGGCGGCGGCGCGGGACGGCGAGCCGCTCCCCGCGCAGGCGCTCGACCTCGGGCAGGGGCAACGGGCCGAGCGGGTGCCCGATCGTCCAGGCCAGCAGCAGGTCGGCCAGCGCGGGGTTGCGGGCGAGCGCCGGGCCGTGCAGGTAGGTGCCGACGACCCGGTCGGTCACCGCGCCCTCGGTACCGTCGCCGTTGCCGGTGCCGCGCACGACCCGCCCGAGCGGCTCGCTGTCGGCGCCGAGTTTGCTGACGCCCAGGTGGTTTTCGAAGCCGGTCAGCGCTTCCCCGTCGAGGAGCCGCGCCGGCGTCGCCACCAGCTCGGCGACCGCGCGCTGTTCGCCCGGTTCGGTGGTGAGGTCCAGCAGGCCGAGCCCGTCGTGGTCGACGCCGTCGAGGCCGCGGAAGCGGGTGCCGAGCACCTGCAGGCCGGCGCACACGCCGAAGACGACCGCACCGGCCGCGACCGCCCGCCGCAGGCCGGGGTACTTGCGCAGGTGCGCGGCGGCCAGCGCCTGGGCACCGTCCTCACCGCCGCCGAGCAGGTATAGGTCCAAAGCGGACGGAACCGGCTCACCGAGCCCGACCGGGACGACCTCGGCGTCGAGCCCGCGCCACTGCAGGCGCTTCCCGAGCACCTGGGCGTTGCCGGTGTCGCCGTAGGTGCCGAGCACCTCCGGCAGCAGAAGTCCGATGTGGACGGTCGAGTCAGCCATCGGGCAACCTGCCGACCAGGTCGCGGAACGCGGTGTAGTTGGCGACCAGCTCGACGGCGCCGGGCGGCAGCGCGTCGATCGCGGCGACCGGGTCCGGCTCGGCCCAGTGCGCGACCTCGGCGTAGCAGAGCCGCACGGACAGGTCGGCGCCGCGCTCGCCGGTGACCACCACCTGGCGCCCGCGGAGCCGCTCGAAGTGCACGTCCCACAGCCAGGACAGGTCCCGGCCGTCGGCCTCCTGGGCGTTGACCGCGACGACGACCGGGGTGTCCTCGTCCAGCACGCGCAGCGTCTCCACCCAGCCGGCCGGGTTCTTGGCCAGCATCAGCCGCACGGAGTGCCGCGACCGGCGGATCGTCCGGTACCGGCCGCCGATGTCGGTGATGGTCCGCAGCCGGGCCGCGGCGGTGTGCGGAGGAACGCCGAGCCGGTGCGCCGCGGCGAGCGCGAGCGCGGCGTTCGCGCGGTTGACCTCGCCCGGCAGCCGCAGGTCGAGGTCGACTTCGCGGCCACCGGGCGTCCGGACGAGCTCGCCGTCGAGCGTCCAGGCGGGCTCCGGCCGGGCCAGCCCGCAGGCGCAGCCCCAGTGCCGTTCGTGGGTTTCGACGCGGCCTTCGCAGCGCGGGCACGCCGTGGAGTCACCGGTCCAGCGGCGGCCCGTGCTCACCCACACGAGCTTCGCGGCCGCGCTCGCCGCGGACGCCACCAGGACGTCGTCGCAGTTCGCGACGACGACCGTGCCGGGCAGGCCGGCGATGGCGGCCCGCAGGTCGCGTTCCATGGCGCGGACCTCGCCGACCCGGTCCAGCTGGTCGCGGCTCAGGTTGAGCAGCACCAGCACGGCCGGCTGGACCTGGTCGGCGACCCAGGGCACGTACGTCTCGTCGACCTCGAGCACCGCGTACGGCGCGTCGGGGCGGGCGGTCAGTGCGGCGAGGACACCGTCGGGCATGTTCGCGCCGTCGCTGTTGGCGGCGACCTCGGCCAGCGTTTCCAGCGCGCGGGTGAGCATCAGCGACGTCGTGGTCTTGCCGTTGGTGCCGGTGACGAGCACGACGGTGCGTTCGCGGCCGAGGCGGCGCAGGGCGGCGGGATCCAGCGCCAGCGTGACGCGGCCGCCGATCATGCCGCCGCGGCCGAGCCCCGAGCTGCGCGACAGCCAGGCGGTCAGCCGCCCGGCGGCCACGGACGCACGGGTGCGGAGGGGGCTTCGGACGGACACCTCCTGGAGGGTGCCCGCCGGGCGCTGTGAGTTTCCTGAGTCCGTGGCGCGGGTCTCTAAAGCGTGACGACGACCTTGCCGTGGACGTGCCGCCCGGCTTGCAGCGCAACGGCGTCCCGGATCCGTTCGACGGGGAAGACCCCGGCGATGGGCACGGTGAGCCGGCCGGCGGCGATCTCGTCGGCGACCTTTCCGACGGCACCCGGCTCGGCGTCGATGCCTCCGGTGGCACGCACACCGCCCGGCGGATTGGGCCCGGCGGCGATGGTGGCGATCCGCTCGGGCGGGACACCGAGCGCCAAGGCGGCCTCGGCGGTTTCCGTGCCGAAGAGGTCGATGGCCGCGGTGATTCCCGACACCCGGCCGGCCAGGCCGGGACCGTAGGCGACGGGTTCGGCGCCCAGCTTGCGCAGGAACGGGAAGGTGCCCTCGGAGGCGGTGCCGAGCACGGTGGCGCCGGCGAGCTTGGCGAGCTGGACGGCGAAGATGCCGACACCACCGGCGGCCCCGCCGACGAGGACGGTGTCACCGGCCCGCAGGCCGACCGCGGCCAGCGCGGCGGCCGCCGAGGACGCGGCGACCGGGAGGGTGCTCGCGACCTCGTCGGAGACGCCATCCGGGGTGGGGAAGAGCTGGTCCCCGGCACGAACGACCACGAAGTCGGCAACGGCCCGGCCGAGCGCACCGCCGTAGACGCGATCGCCGGCAGCGTGTTCCGCACCCGGACCGGCTTCATCGACCACGCCGGCGAAGTCGTACCCGAACCCGGCGGGAAGGCTGATCCCGAACCGCGCGGCGGCCTCGGGGTGCCGGGCAATGCCCCAGTCCATCGGGTTCAGCCCGGCAGCGGTGACCCGCACCCGCACCTCCCCCGGCCCGGCGTGCGGTTCGGGGACTTCGCGCAGTTCGAGCACTTCGGGTCCACCGAACTTCTCGTAGACGACGGCTCGGCTCATGGGGACCTCCCTAGTGATGGGACTTGGTCTCATCACCGTACACCTCCGACGGCACCAAGTACCGTGTCCCCATGGGCCGCTGGGAACCGAACGCACGGGAGAGGCTGAGCCGCGCCGCCCTCGAACTCTTCGCGGAGCGCGGCTACGAGAACACGACGGTGATCGACATCGCCACGCGAGCAGGGCTGACGAAGAGCACGTTCTTCCGCCACTTCCAGGACAAGCGGGAGGTACTCTTCGGCGGCGGCACACTGGCGGAGCTGCTGGCCGGGGCGATCGCCGCAGCACCCGAGACGGCCGCACCGTTCGAGGCACTGGCTTGCGCAATGAAGACGGTGGGCCGCAAGGCGTTCACGACCGAACGGCGGGAGTTCAGCGCGCTTCGCCGGTCGGTGATCGCAGCGCACCCCGAGCTGCAGGAGCGGGAGGCACTGAAGGGGCTGGCCCTGACCGCAGCAATGGCGGAGGCACTCCGGGAGCGCGGGACACCGGACCTGACCGCACGGGTCGCGGCCGAACTGGGAGCTCTGGCGATGAAAGTCGCGTACGAGCGATGGATCGACGAGCCCACCGAGTTCGGCGAAGCGGCAAGGCAGGCACTGAACGAGGTCCAGGCGGCCGCCAGACAGTAGGCAACACCCTCACCGCAGAGGAGACGTGCCCCCGGACGGCCCACCAGGACTCCGGCAGAGCCGGACCGCCAGTTTTCAACCCCGCCTGACCAGCTAAACGGCACGCGGACACCAAGACCCGCACCCCATCCAGCTGCCTCGCAGCGGCCCGAACGGGACGCGGACAGCCCAACCCGCACCCCACCCAGCCCCCTCCCAGCACCCCGATCCGAAGCCCCAACACGGCCGGCAGTACCGGGTCAAGGCACGCTTTCCCGCCTTGACGCGGTGCTGCCGGCCGTAGTCACAATCGGACATCGGGGTGGTGGGCACAGACCAAGGCGACCTAGCACCACCCACACCAGCCGCACAGCAGAGCGAAGGCCTCCCAGCCGAGGCGACCCGCCCCACCCAAGCCGGCCACACCTCCAAGCCGACCCGGCCCACCCAAGCCGGCCACACCCACAAGTCAAGACCAGCCCAGAAGAACCCAACTTCACCAAACCCCCGCGGGGGCGCCCCCCGTCTCCAGCGTATCGCCGCACCCCGACAACAACCGGCAAAAGAACCCCACCCCAACCCGCTTTGTCCACATTGCACCACCCCCGTGGACAACCCATCCATTCACGGACATGAACAACCAGAACCCGCCGAACACCCCCCAAGACCAGCACAACCGCCATAGGTAGGAAACTTAACCATCGGATGTTGTACCAATTAGCATCCACAACTACTCGCATTATTGCGAGTTATTCCAAGATCTACCGAACATTCATCGGAGGTGTTACCGTCCAACCCCAGCCAGCGGAAAGGCGTACCGCTGAGCGGGAAAACGTCCAACGGAGGGCAGCGTGGGACCGGAGCGCGGGCTTGAACAAAGCGGAACTCTCGAACGCGGGCTCGCGGTGCTGGAGCACGTGGGCCGGCACCAGGAGATTTCCACCAATGCGATCGCGCGGCAACTGGGGCTTTCCCGCAGCGCCGCCTACCGCATCGTCGGCACCCTGAAGAACCTCGAATACCTCGAGGCCGACCAGGTCACCGGGCGGGTGCGGCTCGGCACCCGGCTCGTCGAACTCGGGGCGCGGGCGATGGCCGCGACCGATCTGCACCGGTGTGCTCCCCGGTACCTCGCGTCGCTCGCCGAACGGTCCGGGGAGACCACCTACCTCGCCGTTCCCGACAACGACACCATGGTCTACGTCGCCACCGAACGCAGTGCCAGTGCCGTCACCCTCGCCTGCCGGCTCGGCACGCGGCGGCCGCAGCACGCGACGTCGCTCGGGAAGGCGTGGCTCGCCGCGCTGCCCGAGGCCGACCGGCTCGAACGGATCCGGCGGATGAAGCTCGACTCCCTCACCCTCAGGACCATCGTCGACCCGCACCGGCTGCTCGACGAGCTCGCGAAGACCAGCCGCCGCGGCTGGGCGATCGACGAGGTCGAAAACGAGCCGGACGTCGGGTGCGTCGCCGCCGCCGTGCGGGACCACTCCGGGCGGCCGATCGCCGCCATCAGCATCGCCGGGCCCGCTCCGCGCGTGCTGCGCCGGCTCGACGAACTCGGTGCCTCCGTCGCCGGGACCGCCGCCGCCCTGTCCCTGCGGCTCGGGTACGTGCGGAGCCGGCCCGCCTGAGCACTCACCCCGGCAAAGGAGCCGACGTGACCTGGATCCAGGACTACCAGCCGGCGGGCGGGCTGTGGGTTTCCGCGCTGCTCGCCGCGCTCCCGATCATCGTGCTGCTGGTTTCGCTCGGGGTGATCCGCTTCTCCGCGCACCTTTCGGCGGCGCTGGCACTGGTGACGGCGCTCGGCGTCGCCCTGCTGCTCTACCGGATGCCCGCCGCGCTGGCGTTCGACGCCGCCGCGATGGGCGTCGTGTTCGGCGTGTGGTCGGTGGCCTGGATCGCCTTCCACGCCGTGTACTTCCACAACGTCACCGTCGCCACCGGGCGGTTCGACGCGATCAAGCGGGTGCTCGCCGGGTTCAGCGAAGACCGGCGGCTGCAGGCGCTGCTCATCGCGTTCGGCTTCGGCGCGCTGCTCGAAGGCGTCGCGGGCGGCGGGTCGCCGATCGCGATCACCGCGGCGATGATGGCCGCGCTCGGGTTCCCTCCGGTGAAGGCCGTCGTGCTGGCGCTGCTGGCGAACACCGCGCCGGTCGCGTTCGGCGGGCTGGGCAACCCGCTGATCGTGCTCGGCAGGCTGACCGCGCCGATCATGCACCTCAAGCAGGACCAGGCGACCGAGCTGTTCTCGGCGGCCGTCGGACGTCAGGTCCCGGTGCTGGCGCTGATCATCCCGGCGTTCCTGGTCGTGGTGCTGGCCGGCTGGAAGCGCATGCTCGAGGTGTGGCCGGCGGTGCTGACCGCCGGGCTCGCCTTCGCGGCCATGCAGTTCGTCGCGTCCAACTACATCAGCGCCAGCCTGGTCGACGTCCTCGCGGCGCTCACCGCGATGGCCGCGCTGTGGATCCTGACCCGGTTCTGGCAGCCCGCGACGGTCTGGCGCTTCGAGGGCGAGGAGGCCGCGCCGGCCGCCAAGAGCCTCGGCGCCGCGCAGGCCGAGCGCGGCGCGCTGTACGCGTGGACGCCCTACATCATCCTGATCCTGGCGATCTTCCTGTCCCGGATCGGCACGATCTTCAAGAACCTCCCCACCTGGCTCGACCTGACCAAGCTGCTGCACAAGGCCGACTGGATCTTCGCCTGGCCGGGGCTGCACAACCACGTCGTCCAGCACCCGCCGATCACCGCGAAGAACGCGCCGTACGCGGCGACGCTGACCGTCGACTTCCTGTTCTCGCCGGGCACGGTCGCGCTGATCGCGGCGGTGCTCGCCGGGCTCGCGATGGGCGGGCGGCCGAAACTGCTGCTGACGACGTACCGGAAGACGCTGCACCAGATGCGCTGGGCACTGGCGACGATCTTCATGATCCTGGCGATCGCGTTCGTGATGAACTACTCGGGCGCGACGCAGACGCTGGGCCTGGCCCTGGCGACGACCGGCGCGGTGTTCCCGCTGTTCTCGGCCTACATCGGCTGGCTGGGCGTGTTCCTGACCGGCTCGGACGCGTCGACGAACAGCCTGTTCGGCCCGATGCAGGTGATCTCGGCGCAGCAGCTGAACCTCAACCCGATCCTGGCCGGCGCGACGAACACCTCGGGTGGCGTGATGGGCAAGATGATCTCGCCGCAGAACCTCTCGATCGGCGCGACGGCGATCGGCCAGAGCGGCAAGGAGGGCTCGCTGCTGCGGCAGACGTTCCTGTGGTCGCTGCTGCTGACCGCGGTGGTCGGCGTGATCTCCCTGCTCCAGGCGACGGTCCTGACGGCGATGATCCCGTCGCCCTAGGCTGGGTGGATGAGCGCATCCTTGGCCTCCTTCGGGTACGAACTGGGACTGCTGAAGCGCGTCCGCCGGTCCGGCTGGTGGCACGCCGGGGTCCGCGACCCGGAGTCGGTCGGCGAGCACAGCCTGCGCGCCGCCCAGCTCGCGGCGCTCATCGCGGCGGAGGAGGGCGCGTCCCCCGAGCGGGCCGCGTTCCTCGCGCTGTGGCACGACACGCAGGAGACCCGCACGGGCGACCTGCCGCTGACGGCGGCGGACTACCTGCGCAAGCCGGAGCCGCGGGACATCACCGCCGACCAGACGGCGGCCCTGCCCGCGCGGTCGCGGGAGCTGGTGCGGTCGGCGGTGGACGAGTACGAGACCCGGGAGTCGGCGGAAGCGTTGTGCGCCAAGGACGCCGACAAGCTGGAGATGCTGCTGCAGGCCTTGGAATACCGGGACGTCGGCGTGCGGCCGGTCGACGAGTGGATCGAGTCCGCGCGGAAGGGCCTCAAGACGGAGACCGCGCGAAAGGTCGCGGAGGCGGCGTTGACGCTGTCGCCGCTCGCCTGGCGGGGACGCTAGCCGGCCACCGCCGTCGCGCGGTCCAGCAGCAGGGCGCGCTCGCGGGAGTTCTCCGTCATCTCCGCCGCGCGCCGGAACTCCTGCTCGGCTTCCGCGTGCCGGCCGAGCTTCTCCAGCAGGTCGCCGCGGACGCTCGGGAGCAGGTGGTAGTCCTTCAGCGCCGGGTCGTCGGCGACCGCGTCAACCACTTCGAGACCCGCTGACGGCCCGTACGCCATCGCCACCGCCACCCCGCGGTTCAGCTCGATCACCGGGGACGGCTGGAGCTTGCCGAGGCCTTCGTAGAGCGCCGCGATGCGGTGCCAGTCCGTCTCCTCGGCCGTCCGCGCCCGCGCGTGGCAGGCCGCGATCGCCGCCTGGGCCGAATACGGGCCGTACGCGCCCTCGGCGATCTGCTCGGACAACGCCAGCGCCGCGAGGCCGTGCTGGATCAGGAAGCGGTCCCACCGGGAGCGATCCTGCTCCAGCAGCAGCACCGGCTCGCCGTTCGGGCCGGTGCGCGCCTTCGAGCGGGACGCCTGGAGCTCCATCAGCGCGACCAGGCCGTGGACCTCCGACTCGCCCGGCATCAGCCCGGCGAGCACGCGGCCGAGCCGCATCGCCTCCTCGCAGAGCGCCGGGCGCATCCAGTCGTCGCCGCGGGTGGCCGAATACCCCTCGTTGAACACGAGGTAGACGACTTCCAGCACGGACGACAGCCGGGCGACGCGCTCGTCGCCCTCCGGCACCTCGAACGGCACCTTCGCCGCGGCGAGGGCCTTCTTCGCCCGGACGATCCGCTGGGCGATCGTCGACTCGCGGACCAGGAAGGCGCGCGCGATCTCGTCGGTGGTCAGGCCGCCGAGCATGCGCAGCGTCAGCGCGACCCGCGCCTGCGTGTTCAGCACCGGGTGGCAGGCGACGAACAGCAGGCGGAGGACGTCGTCCTCGATGTGGTCGTCGAGCGCGGCGTCGAAGTCGGGCAGCACGCCCTCGCCGAGCCGCTGGTCGCGGCCGACTTCTTCGAGCTTCTCCGCGTACCGCTCGTTGCGGCGGAACTGGTCGACCGCGCGGCGCTTGGCGATGGTCATCAGCCAGGCGCCGGGGTTGCGGGGCACGCCGGAGCCCGGCCACTGCTCCAGCGCCGCGACCAGCGCGTCCTGCGCGAGCTCTTCGGCGAGACCGACGTCGCCGCGGGCCATCCGGGCCAGGCCCGCGATGAGCCGCGGCGATTCGATCCGCCAGACCGTCTCGACCGTTCTCCGGGCGTCCGCAACCGTCACCCGGCCATCAGACAGGGTGATCTTCCGCGGTGCAACCCGCTACTCGCTGATCTGGCGAATCTCCACCACGCCGCCCTTGGCTTCGGGGTTGGGCGCCTGCTTCATCAGCGCGACGACCTCCTCGAGCGACTCGCCCCTGAGCACCCAGAACCCCGCGATCAGCTCCTTGGTCTCGGCGAAGGGCCCGTCGATGACCTTCGGCTCGGCGTCGCCCCGGAAGAGGACGCGCACGCCTTCCGCGCTCGAGGTCAGCCCCTCGGCGAGTTCGATCCGGCCCTCCTTGAACAGCCGGTCGTTGAACTGCGCCATCTCGGCCAGCTCTTCGGCGCCGGGCTGGAAGCCGGGGGCCTCGGACTCCGGGCTCGCCTTGACCATCACCATGAAGCGCATCAGGCCTCCTTGGCGCTCTCCGCCCGAAGCCTGCCTTCCAGCGCCTCGACCTCCGGCGTCATGTTCTCGAAGTCGGCCGCCTCGGCGACGCGCCGGATCTCGACCTCGCCGGCCTGGCCCTCGGGGTTGGGCATCCGCTTGACCCACTCGATGCACTCGTCGCGGTCGCGGCACTGCAGGATCCAGAACCCGCCGACGAGCTCCTTGGTCTCGGCGAACGGGCCGTCGACGACCTTGGGTTCCTCGGTGCCGGAGAAGACGACCCGCGCGCCCTGCGAGCTCGGCGTGAGCCCTTCGCCGGCGAGCAGGACGCCGGCCTTGACCAGCTCCTCGTTGAACTTCCCCATCTGCTCCAGCAGCTCGGCGCTGGGGCCCTTGCCCGCCTCGGAGTCTTCGTTCTGCTTGACGATCACCATGAACCGCACCGCGGTCTCCCTTCGTTCGCTTCTGCCTACGCGTCGAACGGCCGGGCGCCGGATCGACCTGCTCCGCGGAAAAGTTTTCGCGCGGGAAAAGTAGCAGCTCAGGGCCGGGTCGGGCGGGCAATCCGGACAGGGGAGAATCGTCAGCCGTGGCGGTACTCCCCGACGATCTCTCCTCCGCGCTCGACGCCGAGCTGGCCCGGCACCCCGTGGCCCGGCTGACCCAGTCCGTCGATCGCCTCAGCACTCGCTACCGCCGAGGTGATGCCGCGGCTTCGCCGATCCTCGGCTCCGAGGCCGACGTCGCCGCGTACGCGGGTTACCGCATGCCCGCGACCTACGCCGCCGTGCGCGCTGTGCTCGCCGAAGCCGCTTTGCGCGCTCCCGACTTCGCACCGCGCACGCAGATCGACGTCGGCGGGGGTACCGGTGCCGCCGTGTGGGCGGCCGCCGGCGTGTGGCCGTCGCTGGCCGAGTGCGCCGTGCTGGAGCAGGTCGCCGGGGCCATCGGGCTCGGCAAGCGGCTCGCCGCCGGCAGCGACCTGGCCGCGGTCCGGGGCGCCGAGTGGCGGCGGGGGTTCGTCGACCCCGCCGCGCCGTCGCCCGAGGCCGACCTGGTCACGCTGTCCTACGTGCTCGGGGAGCTCCCGGACCCGACCCGGGACGGCGTCGTGCGCTGGCTGGCCGCCAAGGCCGGCACGGTCGCGCTGGTCGAGCCCGGAACGCCGGCCGGCTACGAGCGGATCCGCGCCGCCCGCGCACAGCTGGTCGAACTCGGCCTGCACGTCGTCGCCCCGTGTCCGCACGACGCCGCCTGCCCGATCGTGCCCGGCGAGGACTGGTGCCACTTCGCCGCGCGGCTGCCGCGCTCGGGGCTGCACCGGAAGCTCAAGGCGGGCACGCTCGGCTTCGAGGACGAGAAGTTCTCCTACGTCGTCGCGTCGCGGACCCCGCCGCGGCGGGCGGACGCGCGGATCATCCGGCACCCGAAGAAGCACAAGGGGTGGGTCGCGCTCGACCTGTGCACGGCTTCCGAGGGTCTGCAGCCCGCGGTCGCCGTCTCGAAGAAGCAGGGCCCGCGGTACCGCGCCGCCCGGGACGCCGAGTGGGGCGACGGCTGGCCCACAGCCTGATCCGGCCGGCAAATCCCTAGGGCATCCGGACCGTCCGCAGGAACTCCGGGAGCAGCCACGGGCGCGGCCCGCCGATCCGGACGCCGCCGGTGAGCACCGCGCGGACGCGGGACACCCGGCCGAACATCATCGGCACCAGTACCGCCGGGTCGAAGCGCAGGCGGACGTCCGCGGTGCCGTCCGGCCGCTCGAGGCGCAGCTCTCCGTGCTGAAGTGCCAATACCGCCGGGGTCGTGTACGCCGACCGGAACTCCACCGCGATGCGGCGCGGTGACGGCGTCGCGTCGTCGAGCAGGTGGCCCATGCCGCTCGCGGCCATGCCGAACAGGAACAGCTCCAGGAACAGCGCCTCCAGCCGGGCGGGGATCCGCCACGGCTGCCCGATCGCGCGGGCGATGTCGAGGCCGTGGATCAGCATCTCGTTGACCAGGTGCGCGAGGACGCCCGCGACCGGCACGCGGGAGCCGCCCAGCCACCACACCGGCTTCTCCGGGTCGAGGTCCGCGCTGACCAGCAGCACCTCGGCGATGTCCGCGCGCAGCCGCGCGGCCAGGCGGACCGGGTCGCGTTCCGGGTACAGCTCCAGCGCGAGCGCGTTCATCCGGGAGATCGTGTCGACGCTCGCCGAGTCGATCGGCTCTTCGAGACCCGGCAGCGGGAGCGGGCCGCCGTCGCCGCGGATCATCGCCGGGTACATCAGCGCGATCATCCCCACGTGGGACGCCGCTTCGGCGATCGACCACTCGCCGAGCGCTTTCCGGTGCGGGTCGCGGACGCCGGTCAGCAGGTCCGCGAACCGGCCGCCGACCTCGGGCAGGGCCGCGCGCACCTGGTGCCACCGTTCGACCGTCACGGCTTCCGACGCTAGCTCGCCGGCACACCGGCCCGGATCTCCGAAGGTGCGGTTATCTTCTGGGCATGGCCCGGTTCCTGCCCCGGTCGACCCGGTGGCGGGTCGCCCTCTTCGCCGCGCTCGCGTCGGCCGTGGTGCTCGGCCTCGGGTCGTTCTGGTTCGTGAACGCGCTGCAGAGCAGCCTCGAACCCAACGCCAGTGCCCGGGCGAGCGACAAGGCCGACGCGTTGCTCGCGCTGCTGAACTCGGGGGTCGCCCCGGCCGACGTCCCGACGCGGTACCCGAAGGGCGGCGGGTACCTGATCAGCCGGGAGGCCGCCGACTGCTCGCTCGGCAGCCCGAAGGAGTTCCGGGACGACGAGCCGGTCCGGGTCTACGGGCCGGACTGCGTCATCGTCGAGCCGTTCGGCCTCGACGACCAGCTGTACAGCACCGCGCGGACGAAGGACCGCCGCTACGCGGTCGTGTCCGCGGAGCAGCTCGACCCGGTCGGCCTCGAGACCGTGGCCACCGCCCGGCAGCTCCTCTGGGGCGGGGTGCCCGCGGCTTCGCTGTTCATCGGCGCCGTCGCCTGGTTCGCCGTGCGCCGGTCGCTGCGCGCGGTCGGCGGCATTCGCGCGGAGGTCGACGGGATCCGCGCGCGGGACCTCGGCCGCCGCGTGCCGGTGCCCGACTCCGGCGACGAAATCACCGAGCTCGCCGTCACGATGAACGCGATGCTCGCGCGGCTCGACGAGTCCGTGCGACGGCAGAGCCGGTTCACGGCGGACGCGGCGCACGAGCTGCGCACCCCGCTGGCGTCGATGCGCACCCAGCTCGAGGTCCAGCTGGCCCACCCCGACCGGCTCGACTGGCGCCGCAGCTTCGAAAACGCCGTGCTGGACGTCTCGCGGCTGGAGACGCTCACCGGGGATCTCCTGCTGCTCAGCAAGCTGGACGCCGACCAGCCGGCCGGCACCACCCGCATCGCACTCGCGGACCTCGTCACCGGGCACCTGTCCGCGCGGATTCCCCGCGACGGCGTCGAGGTGCGTCCGGAACTCGACGCCGAGCCGGTGGTCCGAGGGAACGCGGGACGGCTTGAGCGCGTGCTGCGCAACCTCGTCGACAACGCCGAGCGGCACGCCCGGAGCCGGGTGACGATCACGCTCGCCGAGGACGGCGGCCAGGCCGTGCTGGCCGTCCGGGACGACGGCCCCGGCATCCCGGACGGCGAGCGTGAGCGCGTCTTCGACCGGTTCGTCCGCCTCGACGACGACCGTGCGCGCGAGGACGACGGCGGATCGGGGCTCGGGCTGGCGATCGCCGCGGAGATCGCGCGGACGCACGGCGGCACGCTGCGCGTCGCCGAGAGCTCGTCCGGCGCCTGCCTGGAGCTGCGCCTGCCGCTTGCCTGAAGACTTCTTCAGGCTGCTTAAGCTCCCGTTCAGCGTGGCCGCAAGAGCATCCCGCCATGCTGATCGACTTCGCGCCGGCTCCGGCGCGCACGCGCGAAGGCCGCGCGGTTCCCTACGTCGTCGCCGCGGTCGCCTTCGCCGGGTACGCGGCCTGGTCGTTGCAACGGCTGAGGACGTTCGACGCGAGCGGGTTCGACCTGGGGATCTTCGAACAGGCGGTGCGGTCCTACGCGCACGGGCACTGGCCGGTGTCGGACCTGCTCGGCGCGGGCCGGCCGACGCTCGGCGACCACTTCCACCCGATCCTGGCGCTGCTGGCGCCGTGCTACCTGCTGTGGCCGTCGCCGGGGTGCCTGCTGGTCGCGCAGGCGCTGCTGTTCGCGCTGTCCGCGGTGCCGGTGACGCGGTGCGCGATCGAGCTACTCGGCACGCGCCGGGGCGCGCTGGTGGGCGCCGGGTACGTGCTGTCGTGGGGGCTGCTGTCCGCGGTGAACTTCGACTTCCACGAGGTCTGCTTCGCCGTGCCGATGCTGGCCTTCACCGCCGAGCACCTGCTGCACGGGCGGTGGCGGGCCGCGGTGTGGTGCGCGCTGCCGCTCGTGCTGGTCAAGGAGGACCTGCCGCTGACGCTCGCCGCGGTCGGCGTGGTGCTGGTGCTCAACCGGCAGCGGCGGCTCGGCTGGACGGTGATCGGCTTCGGCGTCACCGCGTCCGCGCTGCTGTTCCTGGTCGTGTTGCCGGCCTTGAACCCCGCCGGGGTCTACGCGCACGGCGGTGGCCTCAACCCGTTCGGCGGGGCGATCGTCAAGGTCTCGATGCTGCTGGCCCTGCTGGTGCCGACCGCGTTCGCCGCCGTGCGGTCGCCGCTGCTCGTCCTCGCGGTGCCGACGCTGCTGTGGCGGCTGGTCTCGGCCAACGACCGCTACTGGGGCATGGGCTACCACTACAGCGCGGTGCTGATGCCGATCGTGTTCCTCGCCGGCGTGCACGGCGCCCGCCGGTTCGGCGGGTTCCGGCGGTACCTGCCGGCGTGCGCGGTGGTCGCCGGGCTGGCTTCGCTCGGCCTGCAGGCGGCGCACCTGACCGACGGTGTCTGGACGCCGGCTCAGCGGGCCGGGATCGACGCGGTCCTGGCCCGGATCCCCGACGGCGCGACGGTACTGGCGTCCAACCGCCTGGCCCCGCGGCTGACGTCCCGCTGCACGGTGCTGTTCTTCGACGGGGTCACGGACCGGCGGCCGGAATGGGTGGTCGTCGCCCAGCCGGAACAGTCCTGGCCGACCACGCTCGCGACGAAAGCCGCGGCACAGGCGGAGCTGGAGGACGAGGGGTATGCACGGGTCGACGGGACGGACTCCGTCGTGCTGCTCCACCGTGAGTAGAGAACTCGCAGCGGTAACCGGCCAGTCGGGGGGCGTGCCGGCCGGTTACCGCCGCACCGAGGAAGAGGGCGCCCCGCGGCAGGAATGACGCCTGGGTCCGCGCTTCACTCGATCGAGTGATGTCAGGCCGGATCGGCCAGAATGCCGTTGACATACGTGCCCGGGTGGGTGGCCGCGTCCTGGCGCAGCACCGGGAGGTCCGCCGGCCAGTCCGCGGACAGCGGCCGGGTCTGGCCGGGCGGGATCGTGTTCAGCTTCGCCGGCGTCCAGGACTTGCCGCCCCCGTCCGGGGTCAGCACGGTGATGGTGGCCGAAGCCGTGGTCCCGGGCGTCACTTCGTTGTACTTCACGCCGTTGTCGATGCGCGGCAGGTGGTACACCGCGCCGAAGGCCGGGTCGTCCGGGCCGACGAGGTCGACACCGGGCACGCCGTACAGGCCGCACGTGTGGTCCGAGAGGTTCTGGTAGGTCAGCCGGAGGTCGTACTGGCCGGGGCTCTTCTCCTTCGGCTTGCCCAGGGCGACCGTGAGGTCGGCCGTCGTGCACCGGGGCGTACCGGACGTCTTCGCCGCGGCCGGCGCGGCGGGAGCGGGGGCCTCGGCGGCACCGGCGCCCGTGCCGCCGTTCGCGGCCGGTGCCGCCGTGGAGCCGGTCGTCCCGCAGGCCGTGAGGGCGAACGCCCCCGCCAGCGCCGCGGCCCCGATCGAAATGCGCTTGCCGAGCATGACGTTCCTCCCTGCGCCGAACTGGTCGAACTCACCGGAAGAGATGTCCGGCGGCCCCTCGGGGATGCGCCGGGATGCGATCGATCACCGCGACGCAACCCGCGGGATCGCCGGACGTCGGAAAGGGAGTCAGCTGCGGCCGAAGCACACGAACGGCATCAGCGGCTCCGCCTGCGCCGCGTCGGCCAGCGCCCGCGCCGGGGGCGTGCCCACCGACAGCGCCTTGTGGAACGCGAGCATCACGCCGCCCGCGGTGCGGTCGTCGACCCTGGCCACGCTCGAGACCACCGTGCGGCTGCCGCCGTAGAGCAGCGCCGCCGTGAAGCCGAGGACCTCGTCGCCCGCGCGGACCACCGCCTGGCCGACGTCGCACGACGACAGCACCACCTGCTCCGGGGCCGTCGCCAGCTGCTGGACGTCGTAGGCCATCAACGGCCCGTCGGCCAGGTTGAGCCGGGAAAACAGCACGTTCTCCTGCTCGTGGTGGCCGTGCGCGGCGAAGTGGGCGAGGCGGCAGCCGTCGAACGCCTTGAGCGTCGCCGCGACCGTCGCGTCCGGGCCGGTCAGGACCTCGGCGTCCGGGTACAGCGGCGCCAGCCGGGCGACCTCCGCCTCGGCGTGGGTCAGGTCGGAGCCCGCGACGAGCAGCGGCGCGCCGGTCGCCCGGCCGGACCGGCGCCCCGCGTCGAACCAGGCCGACGACGACGGCGTGACCGTCACCGGGCGGCCGTGCAACGTCGGCAGCAGCCCCCACGGGATCGCCGAAAGCGCCCCGGTGGGCACGACGACGACGTCGAGGTCGCCGAGCCGGGACGCCAGCGGGGCCAGCAGGATCGCGTCCAGCGCGGTGACCTGCGTGCGCACCGAACGGCGGATCACCCGGTCCAGCTGCGGCGGCAGCTGGCGCCCGCACAACGCGTCGAGGTCGCTGTGCAGCCGCGCGACCGGCTCCGCGACGGCCGACGCCGGGCCGAGCTCGACCAGCGCCACGCGGTGGTTCGCGATCACCTGCGCGCACAGCGCACCCCGGTCGGCCAGGAAGCAGACCATCGCGCTGCCGGTCTCCGCCAGCTCGTCGCCGATCTCGCGCAGCTTCGCTTCGGCGTGGCTGTCGTCCACGCCCTCGGCCTGCCAGCCCTTGGCGCGGATCTCGCGTTCCAGCGCGGCACACCGCTTCACGGCCTGGGTGTCCGGCTTCCCGGCCAGCTCGCCCGCCCGGATCTGCATCGAGAGGAACCGCAGCTCGGCGACGGCGTCGACGGTCTCCGGGTGGGACGGCGGGCGCACCGGCCGGAACCGGAACGCCTGCGCGCGCGAGCGGTCGAGCCAGCGGAACACCACACCCGGCGAACGCTGGGCGAGCGCGGCGGCGAGCCCCGCGGCGGCGAGTTCCTTGCCCAGCGACGTCGTCCCGGTCTGCAGGTCGACGCTGCCGAACCGGCTGCGGTGCCGCTGCAGCTGCGTCAGCCCGGCCCGCGCGTTCGCGAACGTGACACGCCGGTGGCCGGTCGCGGCCCCGAGCTCGGCCAGCGCGAGCCGCCGCACCAGCCGGTTTTCCAGCGGCGCGCTCCGGCGGTCGCGCGGGGCGATCGCGGCGCGGGCGCCGTCGAGGTCCCCCAGCGCGATCCGGGCCCGTGCCGCCAGCAGGCCCGCGATCTCCGCGTCGTTGCGCAGGCCGAGCCCGGTGAGCCGGTCGGCCAGCGCGGTCGCCTCCGCGCCGATGCGGGCGATCCGCCGCCCCGCCGCGAAGTCCGCGCGCAGCACGGTCAGCTGCGCCACCGCCGCCCAGGTTTCGTTGCCCCGGCGGCGAAACCGGCGTTCGGCGCGACCGGCCCAGCCGCGCGCGGCCGCCGGGTCGCCGCTCGCCAGCGCGGCCAGCGCCCTGGTCAGCTCGGCTTCGGCGTGTTCCTGGTTCATCCGCAGCCGGGGGAACTGCACGAGCGCCGCGTCCAGTTCGGCGGCGGCTTCGTGCGGCAGGCCGGCGGCCAGCAGCGCCCGCGCCTTGTCGACGGCCAGCACCGGCAGCATCCCGACGCTCTGCGCGGCGTAGAACCCGCTCGCCGCGTCGAAGTCGCGCAGGGCGCCGGGGATGTCGCCGGTCAGCACGCGCGCCTGGCCGCGGCCGTGCGCGGCCTTGGCGAAGATCCGGGCCAAGCCCTCTTCGTCGGGATGGCTCGCGCCGATCTGCTCGCACTGGTCGAGATCGGCGAGCGCGAGCCGGACGCGCCCGGCGTACTGGTGCAGCATCGCGCGGTTGAGCAGCGTCCTGGCCAGCACGACGAACTCGCCGGCCTGCCGCAGCAACGGGATGGCTTCGTCGAAGCAGACCAGCGCCTCGTCCATCCGGCCGATCAGGATGAACACCAGACCCCGTTGCTGGCGCAGGATCCCGCGCCCGGCGTCCGACACGAGGACGTCGGCCTCGTCGAGCAGCGCGAGCCCGCGGGCGCTGTTGCCGAGCGCCGTTTCGACGGCCGCGTAGGTGCCGAGCACGCGCGTCGCGAGGTCGGGCCAGGACGGCCACCCCGGCGGCGCCGCGGCGGCGGGCAGGCCGAGCAGCCGCGCGGCGGCGCGGATCAGGCGTCCCCCGACCACCGGCTGGCCGTTGTTGGTCGCGGCGACCGCCCGCCGGTGCAGGTCGCGGACCCGGTCTTCGACCCTCGGCGACGCGACCACGGGCTGCCCTTTCGGCCGGGGAAGGACGCCCCGGATCGTACCTCCGAGTCAGAGGTATCAGGCAGCTTCGAAATCCTCGAAATCTACAGCTCGATCGCCGGCGTGCTCACCGTCCTCGCCCGGCCGACCGTCCGCACCAGGACCTGCACCATCCCGTGCGGCACGCCGCCGACGGCGAACCGGCCCTCCGCGTCGGACGTCGTCGTCAGCGGGCCGGTCGCCGTGCGGACCTCGATCGGGTGCTCGGCCGGCGGGGTGAGCCAGCCGTCCAGGCGGATCGTGCCGCCCGGTTCCGGGCTCACGTTCACCATGATCGTCAGGCTTTCGCTGTCGAACGTGATGAGCCTGCCCTGTTCGGCGGCACTGCGCGCACCCACCGGCGCTTCCTGCTCCCGGATGCGCATCACCTCCAGGTCGACGTCCTCCAGCTGGATCGCGAACCGGATCTGGTCCACCAGCGTGGCGGGCATCGGGTCGGCGTCTTCCCACAGCTCGCGCAATCCGGCCAGCAGCCGGAAGTCGAGCTCGTCCAAGGGCTCGTTCGCGCCTGGTGGTTCGACGGTGGTCACAGCCAATCTCCTTCGCCGTTGGCGAGTAGCTGCTCGCGCAAGCGCGCGAGGCAGCGTCCCCTGGTCGGGCCGATACTCCCCCTCGGCATTCCCAGCCGGGCGCCGACTTCGGCGTAGTCCGGCCGGTGCACGAACGCCACGATCCGCAGCAGGCTGCGGCAGCGTTCGGGCAGGTTGTCGACCGCGCGCCAAAGCCGCACGCGCTGGTCTTCGCGCAGCACCCCCTCCTCGGGTGCCGGTGCCGCCTCGGTCAGCCGCTCCGGAAGCTCCGGCAGCGGCCGCTCGACCTGGCGCCGTTCCCCCGTGCGCCAGGCCTCCCGCTTGGTGACGGTGATCAGCCAGCCGGTCAGCGCGACCGGCGAGCGGATCTCCGCGAACGAACCGAGCAGGCGCAGCCACGTCGTCTGCACGACGTCGGCCGCCTGATCGGCGTCGAGCCCCTGGTCACGCGCCACCTGCCAGAGCAGCGGCGTGAGCAGGGAAACCAGTTCGTCCAGCGCCGCGCGGTCGCCCTCCCGCGCGGCGTCGAACAGGGTCGCCACGCGAGCGTGGTCGGTCTTGGCCACGTTCACAGCGAGCCCAGTGCGGTCCAGGCGCGCTTGACGACGGTCTCCCGGTCGACGGTGGCGAGGTCCCCGGACTGCAGCAGGGCCTTGCCGAGCTCGGCCGCGGCGAGCGGCGCGGCGAACGACGTCCCGTCCCAGACCGCGAAACCGGCGCTGAAGTCGTCCGGGTCGAAGGAGTTGCGGCCGAAGCCGGGCACCTCGTGGTCGGCCGCCGCGGTGCCGCGGACGTCGGTCGGGTAGGTGCTGACGACCCCGGCGCCGGTCGCCCAGCAGTGCACCCACGGGCCTTCGTTGGAGAACAGCGCCTTGCTCGTGGTGACGTCGGGGTTGAGCGCGCCGACGCTGATCACCTGCGGGCCGCTGCCACCGCCGAGCGGCTGGTCGGCGAAGGCCGCCGGGTAGAACCGGCGCGTGGTGGCGTCGTTGCCCGCGGCCGCGACGACGAGCACGCCGAGGCCGGTCAGCTCGGCGATCACCGCACCGAACTGGCCGGTGAAGGCGACGTCCGCGGCGTCTTCGAGGTAGTAGCCCATCGAGATCGAGACGATGTCCACCATGTCCTGCGGGCGGTTGTCCGCCTGCGCGTGCCGGACGCGGTCGGCGAGCAGGTGCAGCGCGAGCAGCACGTCGGCCTCGTACGCGACGCCGTCGCTGTGCACCACGCGGATGGCGAGGGTGTCGGCCTCCGGGCAGGCCTGCCGGACGATGCCGGCGATGAACAGGCCGTGCCCGGTGTCGGTGTCGACGTCGCCGATCAGCGGCTGGCCGGTCGTCGGCGCGTCCCAGTGGTCGTGGAGCAGCTGGGTGGGCACGGTGGTCCCGGAGCCGAGCTCGGCCGCCAGGATCGCGGCCTGGATGCCCGGGGCGACGGCGAGCCCCGAGCCGGCGGGCGGCGGGCCGGAGCGGTCGGCCAGCCCGAACCACGGGTGCGGGCCGATGCCGGTGTCGAGCACGGCGATCACCGGGCGCCGGTGCGCGGGCTTCGGGCTGCGGTAGGGCGGGGCGGCGGCCAACGTCACCGGGATCCGGTTGGCACCGCGGGTGCGCCCGTACGAGCTGCCCGCGCCGAACCCGCTGGTCTCCCAGGGCGTGCCGCCGAGACCGCTGGTCTCCCACGGCACCCCGCCGAACACCGGCGTCGTGAACAGCAGGTGCTCCACGGACACGTCCCGGACGATCTCCGGGTCCAGTTCGGGCTTCTCGCCGGAGGCGGCGGACCGCAGCAGCTGCAGCGCCCGCCAGCAGTCGACGACGACCGGGTCGGTGTCCTCCCGCACCCGCAGCAGGGCGCGGACGGGCAGGTCGTCGAGCTGCCGGACGCGGTCGAACTCCTTGCTGTCCCCGCGGTCGGCCGGCCCGGCCTCGACGCCGATGCGGGCGAGCACGCGGTTGATGGCCGCCAGCGTCCCCTGGTCGCGCAGGTACCGCTGGGGCAGGAGGAACACGCCCGGCCGGTACACGGTCGTGCGCGGCGCCGGCTGCCCGGCGGCGACGACGGCCGTCGCCGGGTCGAGCACGCGGGCGCCGTGCCGGTCCAGCAACTGCCTGGGCGGGGCCGGGAGCTCGTTGAGCGTGCTCGCGTCCTCCACCGCTGTCTCCGCGGTCTCGTCCCGTACGAACTTGACGACCATCGGGTCCACCCTCCTGCTGCCTCTGCCCCCGCCACTGATCACCAACGGCACCCGGGAAAGACCCGGGAGCCGCCCTTGGGATACGACACGGACATCACGAATGCATAACGACGACGGCAAACGGGTGACGACGTATCTGGCGCGTCCCGCTCACCCACTTGGCCCTCCGGAAGTCACGAAGCATGCGGGGAGATCACCATGGTTGTGCTCCGGTCGAGCACGCACGAGGCCGCGTTCACCGCGGAGCCGTCGACCGGCGGCGGCCGCTTCGCGGTGCCGCTCGACCTGCCGCCCGGTCCCGGCGGCAGCGCACCCGCGCTCGCCCTGCGCTACACGACCGGCGCCCCGAACGGCCCGTTCGGCGGCGGGTTCACCCTCCCGCTGCCGCACGTCGGGCCGTCCGGCGACGCCGCGCCGTCCGGTGCGGCGGGCCGGCTCGCCCGCCACGGCGACGGCTTCCTGCTCACCACGGCCGCGGGCCTGCGGCACTTCCTCGGCCCCGGCGACGGCGCCACCTGGTACCTCGACCGGACCGAGGACCCCTTCGGCACCATCGCGACGTTCGCGTGGGCGCACCACAGCGGCCAGGCCTACCTCACGCGCGTCTCCTACGGCCCGTACGAAGTGGAGTTCACCTACGAGCCGCGCCCGGACGTGCTGCGCCGCGGCCGCGGCGGCACCCTCGTCACGACGGCGCTGCGGTGCGCGCGGATCGACCTGCGGGTGCCCGCCTCGGCGCGGCCGCTCGTGCGGCGGTGGACCCTCGGCTACACCGCCGACGACGTCTCCGGCGCGTCCTTGCTGACGTCGGTGGCGCTCACCGGCTTCGACACCCAGGGCACCGAGACCGCCGCCCCGGTGCTGCGGCTGGCCTACGCCGCCGTGGAGGCCCCGGCCCCGCGGCGGGTCCGGCTGGCCGTGCGGGCGCGGTCCGGCAGCGGGGTGTCCGTGCTCGACTCCGTGCCGTACCACTCCTTCGGGGACCTGCCCCGCACCGGACGGCTGTGCGAGATCGACAACGGGCTGGGGCTGCGGACCGCGATCGAGTACGCGACCGTCGCCGCGGTGCCGGTGGTCCGGCGGGTCTCGCGGCGCGAATCGAGCACCGGCCACGTGGGCGTCACCGAGTTCGAGTACCACGACGACAGCAGGCTCCCCGTGTTCGGCCGCGTGGTCCAGGACGACCTCGGCGACGAACACGCGCCGACCCTGCGGACCGTGCGCTGGTTCGGTGCCGGGGGGTGGCTGGCCAAGGAGGAGACCTACGGCCTCGACGGCTCCCCTGATGCGAACCGGCCGTACCGCCGCGTCGAGCACTTCCGGCGTCCACAGTGGACGCGTTCGGTGACGACGGTGTTCGAACGCCGGGAAACGCCGGTGTCGGTCACCACGAAGGAGACGGACTTCGACCCGGCCGGGAACCCGGCCCGTGCGGTGGAGACGACCGAGCGGCCCGGGCGCGAGCCGCTCGTGCGCGAGACCCGGACCGAATACGCGACCGACCCCGAACACCGGTTCGCCGCGCTCCCGGCCCGGGTCCGCGAGGTCGACGGCGCCGGGAAGGTGCTGGCCGACCGGATCTTCCGGTACGACGAAGAGCCCGACGGCTTCGCCGGTTCACACGGCTTGCGGACCGCGCGGGAGGAGCTGGTGCTCACCGACGCGCTCGTCGCCGACGTCTACGGCGCGCGCCCGCCCGACCTGCGGCACCACGGCTACCACCGCCGTCCCGGCGAGGACGGCTGGTGGGTCACCACGTTCCACGGGCGGCTCGACACCGCCGCCGGGCTGCGCACGACGACGACCGATCCGCTCGGCCACACCCGGGAGGTCCGGTATTCGGCCGACCGCTGCTTCCCCGAGGTGTCCACGGACCCGCTGGGCAACGTGACCATCACGCGGCACGACGTCCGCACGGCCCGGGTGTGCGAGGTGACCGATCCGGCGGGCGCGGTGACCACGCTGACCCACGACCCGCTGGGCCGTCCGGAAGCGGTGGTGCGGCCGGGCGACACGGCGGACCTGCCGACCGTCCGGTACCGCTACGACGGCGCCCGCGTCACCACCGAGCAGCGGGCGGTGTCGGGCGAGACAGAGGTGCTGGTGACCGCCGAGCTGCACGACGGTGCCGGGCGGCTGCTGGAGCGGCGGCACGCGGAACTGCTCGGCGACGTCGTCGACGAGCACCACGAGTACTGCGCGCGCGGCCTGGTGTGCCGGACGAGCCGGGTGTTCCGGGACGGCGATCCGCTGCCCGCGCCGGAGGAGTTCCGGTACGACGCGCTGGGCCGGCCGCTGGGCGTCGCCGAAGACCGGCCCGGCGACGGCGGCGTGCGCGATCTGCTGGGGCGGGAGCTGCGGGGTGCGGACGGTGCCGTGCACGTCCGGGACGCGGCCGGGAACGTCGTCGAGTCGCGGACCGCGGGCGGGCACACGGTGTTCCGGGTCCGCGACGCGGCGGGCCGGGTGGTCGCGGTGCTGGTCGACGACCCGCACGGGACGCCGGTCACCACGTTCACCCACCACGACGGCGGGCTCGCCGTCCCGCTCGGCGCGGGACCGCACAGCTGCGGGCGGCTGGTGCGCGTCACCGACGAATGCGGCGTGACCCAGTTCGGCTACGACGCACTCGGGCGTCCGGCGGAGAAGCGCTGGCGCCCGGCGCACGTCGCCGTCGAGTACCGGCTCGACGTGACGCACCGGGCCGACGGGCGCGTGTCGGCGGTGGCCTACCCCGACGCCGGCGACGGGCGGCTGACCGTGCACCACCAGTACGACGAGGTCGGCAGGCTGGTGTGCGTGCCGGGGTTCGTCGACGCCGTCGCCTACGACCTGAGCGGCCGCCGGACCGCGGTGCACTACGCGAACGGCGTCAGCGAGCAGTGGGCCGACGGGCGGCACGTGCTCACCGGCCCGGGCGGGCTGGTGCGCGACATCGAGCCCGGGCCGGCCGCGGAACCCCGGTCCGGCAGCGAAATCCGGGACGCGTTCGGCCGGCTGCGCGGGGTACACGGCGACGACGGCGTCAACGCGCTGTACAGCTACGACCACACCGGCCGCCGGGTCCGCACCCTGATCACCGACGGCGGCCGCATCCACGAAGTCCTGACCCCGGACGACCTGTACAGCATCGAAGACGGCGAGCTGGTGGTCGTGGTGGCGAGCGCGGTGCGGCGCTACGCGGACGGCCGCACGCGTTACCTGCACTTCGACGACGCCGGCGGGATCGCCCTGTGCACGGACGAGACCGGCGCCGTGGTGGGTGGCTAGTCGAGCACGGCCAGGTCCAGCCGGCCGAGGCGGTCCGGGTCGGCGAGGATGTCGATCTCGACGATCCGGCCGCCCGCGACCGTGAAGCCCAGCACCGAGAACGGCCGCCCTTCGCGCGTCGCGACCACGCCTGCCGCGCCGTTGACCAGCGCCCGGTGCACCACGCCGCCACCGGCACCGAGGCGGGAGAACGTCAGCGCCTGGTTCGCCACCGCCGCCGCGCCGCGGACCTCGGTCGAGCCGCCCTGGGCCGCGCCGCGGTCGGCACGCAGCACGACGTCGGGGTCCAGCACCGCGACGAGCGCGTCGAAGTCCCCACCGCGCGCGGCCGCCAGGAAGGCGCCGACGACTTCGCGCTGGCGTGCGAGGTCCGGATCGGGCGCGACCGGGGCACCCTGGACCCGCCGCCGGGCCCGGCTCGCCAGCTGCCGGGTCGCCGCCTCGGACCGCCCGACGATCGAGGCGATCTCCTCGAACGGCATCGCGAACATGTCCCGCAGCACGAACGCCAGCCGTTCGGCCGGGGTGAGCGTGTCGAGCACGACCAGCAGCGCGAGGCCCACCGAGTCGGCCATCAGCGCCTCGTGCTCGGGGCCGTCGTCGCGGCTGATGACGGGGTCGGGCACCAGGGCGTCCCACGGCTCCTCGCGCCGGGCTTTCCGGGACCGCAGCATGTCGAGGCACACGCGCCCGACAACGGTGGTGAGCCACCCGCCCAGGTTCTCCACGGCGGCGGTGTCGCTGCGGTTGAGCTTCAGCCACGCCTCCTGGACGGCGTCTTCGGCTTCGGTCAGCGAGCCCAGCATCCGGTAGGCGACGGAGCGGAGGTGGTCGCGGTGGGTTTCGAAGCTGCGGGCCAAGACGTCGGCGTTCACGGGGCCGTCCTTTCGCGGTGCGATCACCACCTTGACGGCTGGGGCCGCGGGTTTGTGACAGACCTCCGAGACCCGTGTCCGCTTCGACGCGCCGGCGGCCGAGGCTTCTTCAAGCGCTCCCTGGCGCCGTGGAACTCGCGAAGATATGTTGTGGTCTTTCACGGTGTCCACTTGCTGTCCCGTTTCACGACAAACGGAATTCCAGTGTGAATGAGGTTCGGCGCTTATCCGGCACAAGGCGATAACGGCTCGGAGAAGCTCCCGAGCGTTACCAAAAGCCGTCAAGTCTAGTTGAAACTTCACCCTGTTGCACTAGCTGACCTCATCTGACCTGGCCTTACTCTGATGATCGACGCAAAGGTCGACAGCAGATCTGGCGTCGCTCACTCGTTTCGGTCACACGGAAGGAGGCGAGGCGAATGTTGAAGAGCTTCGTCTCCTGGCTCGATTCATACACCGCTCAGCGCGGCGCACCGGGTGTCATCGGCAACCTGGTCGGGTTGCTGAGTTTCGCGGGCCTGCTGGGGACACTGTTCGGCAGCCAAATGGTCCGCGCGGGTGCGTTCCTGACCACAGGGCTGCTGATGATCGTCGGGATCCTGGTCGTCCTGGCGAGCAACCGGCGCTTGCGCCAAGACTATGCCGTGTACCGCGAACTGCTCGCCCAGTACTGCGATTTCATCATCGACCACCGGCCCGAGCCGTTGGTACTGGTGAACGACTGGAACCAGACGGTGTTCGTCCACCGGAACGGCGACGTGCGCGAGAGGCTGATCATCAAGGCCGTGGCACTGCGCGAAGAAGTCCACTTCATCAGGTTCTACGCCGGCAGCCAATGGGACCAGCCGGAGAAATACCGGGACAAGGTCAAGATCAACGCCCGCAGCCTGAAGGTGAACGGCAAGCCCGGACCGCACTGGAACGTCACCAAATCCTGGCTGAGCAGCAAGGAGATGGCGATGATCGTCCACCTGCACGAACCCATCCGACAGGGCGAAGCGATCTGCCTCGACATAGAGCGGTTCTGGCCGAAGAAGTGCAAGCCGATCATGTGCGACGGGACTGCCGAGAACTTCCACTTCCACTCGGGCAAGGTCCTGCAGATCGACAAGGTGGTCCACCGGGTCGTCTTCCCCGGCGAGTTCACCGTCTCTTACGACGCCATCGGGTTCCGGGACGACCAGACCACCGGCACCTTCATCACGTCGGACTCCGACGCCGAGGGCCGCACGGTCATCACGCTGCACATCGACCACGTGCCCGCCGACGCCACGTACGGCATGAAGCTGGACCTGGGGTAGCCCGTCCACAGGCGGCGCGGGCTACCCCAAGACGGTCAGTCGCCGCCTTCGGAACCACCCATGGGAGAAGTCACCTTCGTGTCGCTTGCAGAATTACAGGAATACCGATTGTCTTGTGCCGCAGGACAAGAAGCCCGAGTTGCGGCTTGCGGGGACGCTAGCGCACAGTCGGCTGGACTGTCCACAATGCATACTGAGCGTCGCTCCTTCGGATGATCTTGGCCGAAGGGCCTAAAGTAGCAACGCCCCCTCCTGGTCAGGGGCTTTGCCAGAACCCTCTCGCCATCAACAACGGTAAGTATGCGCACCACTGCGTTCAGTATCCACCAGTCGGTAACCGACCCTTCGGAGCAACCGCGCATCGGCACCTCCCGGGTCGACCATGCCCGTTAGTCGCCCGGACTGAGCGCTTGGTTACACCGGTACACGACAGATCGGACGACTGTGTGCCACTGAGCGGCATCTTCCCTTGACGTACGATATATCAGGAACTAATCATCGGATCTCTCCGGACGAGGAGGTCCTTTGAGAATCCGACCGCTTGCCTGCCTCGCCGCCGCCGTTGCGCTGGTGGCGAGCCTGGTCAGTCCCGCGAACGCCGAGCTCTACCACCCGCGCCAGGACTGGCTGCGGGCCTCGACCGCCGGGCTGTTCCTGCACTGGGGCATGTTCACCGCGCCCCGGCACACCGACTGCGCCGCCTGGGAACGCGATGTCACCGATGGCGGCTGGACGCCGGGCTACTGGATCGACGAGGCCAAGAAGCTGGGCGCGTCCTACGTCGTCCTCACCACCTTCCACAGCCGGCTGGGCTATGCGCGGCCGTGGCCGTCCAAGATTCCCGGCAGCTGCTCGACGCAGCGCGACTTCCTCGGCGAACTGATCGCCGCGGGCCAGGCCAAGGGCGTGCGCGTCATGCTCTACATGACCGACGATCCCCAGTGGCACAACGAAACCGGGCACGAGTCCCTGGACTCGGCCGCCTATTCCGCGTACAAGGGCAAGCCGGTCGACCTGACCACCCGGCCCGGCTTCGGCGAGTACTCCTACGACCTGTTCGACGAGGTCATGGACCGCTACCGCGACCTCGCCGGCTTCTGGATCGACAACGACAACGAGTACTGGGAACAGCACGGGCTCTACGAGCACATCCGCGAAAAGCGGCCGTCCTGGCTGCTGAGCAACAACAACGAAGACACCCCGATCATGGACACGGTCAGCAACGAGCAGAAGACCGGCATGACCCCGTCCTACGACTACCCGCAGGCCGTCTACACGCCGATGCCCCGGCTCACCGAAGCCGACTACAAGCTGCCGACCAACGGCGACTGGTGGTACAGCGGCGGCGACCAGGCCGTCGACTTCCGGCTCTCCACCGGCCGGTACATCACGAACGCGGGCTCGTCGATCAAGTCGCTGATGGCCGAAACCGCCATGCTGAACGGGAAGTTCCCGCCGCAGCAGGAGGCGTTCAACAACTTCATGGCGTCCTGGACGCAGCCGATCAAGGAGGCGCTGACCGGCACCGAGGGTGGCGGTTACCTGTACGGCGGCCTGCAACCGGGCTTCTGGAACGACGGCGCGCACGGCGTGATCACCGTCAAGCCCGGCGCGCGGACGCAGTACGTGCACGTCGTCACCCGGCCGTCGACGAACCTGGTCCGGCTGCGGGACAACGGCTACCGCGTCACCCGCGTGTCCGACCTGCGCACCGGGAAGCCGATGCGGTTCGCCCAGTCCGGCGGCTATCTGTCCATCCTGGACATCAAGGACTGGGACACCTACGACACCGTGTTCGAAGTGGACACCGCGGGCCAGCAGTACTTCTACGACAAGAGCACGATCAAGGCGACGGCCTCCGCCAACCCGGCAACGGCGGCGAACCTCGTCGACGGCAGCTACCTCAACTACTGGGACGCGGGCGGGCAGCTCCCGGTGTCGGTGACGCTCGACCTGGGCCGGAAGCGGTCGACGGCCTACCTCGCGGTGCACGAGCGCGAGTCGTCGCCGACGTACGCGCGGGAATCCTTCGGCCGCGCCGAGGATTCCGCGCGGATCAAGGACTACCGCGTCCACGCCAGCGACGACGGGAAGAACTGGCGCACGGTCCGCAGCGGCGCCCTGCCGAGCAACCGCGGCGTCCAGTTCATCGACGTCGGCGAGGTGCACGCGCGGTACCTGCAGCTCGAGGTGCTGAACACCTGGTCCGGCCCGCAGGCCAAGCCGTTCTACCGGCAGCTCGCGCTCGACGAGATCGACGTCGCCTACGGCTACCCCGACCCGCGCGGTGAGGTGCCGCTGGAGGCGGAGTCGTGGCGCAACGGCTTCGAGGGCAGGGCCACGCCGGTGTGGTGCGAAGCGTGCTCTGGCACGAACGCGGTGACCGGCCTCGACCGCGGCGCGGTCGTCTTCCGCGACGTCCAGGCCGCGGGCCCGTCCCGGCTGCAGCTGGACACCACGGGACCGGGGACGCTTTCGGTGAGCGTCAACGGCGCGGCCCCGGTCACGGTCGCCGCGCCGGGGGCGATCCCGGTGCCGCTCACCGCCGGCGCCAACACGATCAAGGTCTCCGGAACCGCGGACCTGGACCGGATCGCCGTGGCGCCGATGCCACCCGAGTCGTCCACGCCGAAGACGACGTTGACCGTGCAACCCGCGGGCATCCAGTGGGTTTCGCCGGGGCAGCAGTCGCTGCGGATCGACGCGTCGCTGCGGCTGGACGTCGACGACCCGATCGACCAGGTGTCGCTCGCCCCGGTCGTCCCGGCGGGCTGGACGGTCACCGGCGGCCCGGCCACGACGTCCGCGCTGGGGCTCGGCCAGGTCCTCAGCGGGTCGTGGACGGTGACCGCGCCCGCGGCCCAGGACGTGAGCATCCCGGTGACGGCGTCCTTCCGGACGCTCGGGCGCGCGAAGTCGGTGAGCAAGCCGGTGCAGGTGAAACAGCGGCCGGCGGACCGGGTGTTCATGCGCGAGGCGGAAGACTCGGCGAACGACATCGGCGACGCCGGCGTCACGAACTGCTCGCCGTGCTCGGGTGGGCAGAAGGTGCGCAACATCGGGCCGGGCGCGGCGGTGACGTTCCCCGGCGTGACGGTGCCGGCGGCCGGGCAGTACCAGCTGTACCTGGACTTCACCGTCAACGGCGACCGGTCGTACTTCGTGTCGGTGAACGGCGGCGCGCCGGCCGAGGTGAAGGTCAGCGGCGCCGGGAACAACACCCCGTACACCACTTCGGTCCCGGTGACGCTGACCGCGGGCGCCAACACGATCCGGATCGGCAACGACCGGGCCGGGGCGCCGGATCTGGATCGGGTTTCACTGGGTTAGCTCCCGCAGCACCCGGGCCGCGTCGATGTCGACGGCGCGGCCCGGGTCCCCGCCCGGCGCGCTCCACGCGACGGACACCCACAGCTCGGCGTAGTCACCGCGGTCGATCCGCGGCAGCAGCCAGGTGAGCCGGCCGCCGGTCCGTTCGACGGCGTCCCCGCCGATCAGCCCCGACCAGTACGGCGGCACGTGCCGCCCTTCCCGGGAGCACCGGCGCAGCTCATCGGCGCGCGGACCGCCGACGCTCACCGCGGCGTCGGCGGTCTCGGCGGTGAAGGCGCTTTCCCAGGTGCGCTCCTCCTCCGGCGCACCGGCCAGCTCGGCCTGGACGACGAACTCGCCGACGTCCTCGCGGGCCAGCACCCGGAGGATGGTGGTCTCGCGGGTGACGCCGGGCAGCCCGGCGGCGGTGCGCCCGGACAGCACGTCGAGCCGCACGGCCTGGTGGCGCCAGCGGCAGAGCCGGGCCCCGGACGCGAGACCCCAGGTCAGCTCGGGTCTCGCGGGCACGTCCCAGCCACCGGCGCGGACGGCGAACCGCACGTGCCCGAGCGGGGTGACGACGTCGAGCGCCCTTGCCGGGACCTTGGACAGGACTTCGGTGTCCAGCATGGACACATCCTTACCCCGCGGGCCGACCGGCGAAAACGCGCTGCCCGAACGTCACCCGACCGGGGAACTCCGGCCGGAGAGCGGCACTTTCCCGGGAAAGTGCCGCTCCGGGTCAGAACCCTGCCGTCCCGTTCGGCGTGCCCAGCCCGGTCGGCCCGTCGTACCCGGCGCCCGCGGTGCAGAGGTAGCTCCCGCCGCAGCTGCCGTTCGATCCCGACGTCACGTCGTACAGGCCGCTCGTGTGCGCGTACGGGTACGAGCCCGACGTCACCGAGTTGCCGGCCAGCGCGTACACGCTCGCGATCACCGGGGACGACAGGCTGGTGCCACCGACCTGCACCCAGCCGTCCGCGCCCTGGGCCAGGCCCAGCGACAGCAGGAAGTCGCACCAGGAGGAGCTTCCGCAGCTGTTGTACGTGTCGTACACGCCGAGGCCGGTGGCCGGGTCCGCGACCGCCGAGACGTCCGCGACCGTCCTCTTCGCGCACCCGGTGTCGTGCTGCCAGGACGGCTTCGCCTCCAATGTGGAGCATCCGCTGCCGCTGCCGTTCCACGTCGTTTCGGTCCAGCCGCGGGTGGTGGTCGTCGACTTCTTCAGCGTCGTGCCGCCGACCGCGGTCACGTACGGCGAGGAGGCCGGCCAGCTGACGCCGTACCCGGAGTCACCCGAGGACGCCGTCACCGCGATGCCCGGGTGGTTCAGGTGCGCGTCCGCGGCGAGGATCGTCGAATCCTCGGAGCCGCCGTAGCTGTTGGAGATGGCGACCACGCCGGGGGTGGCCGCGGCCGTGTCGACCGCCGTCATCAGCGGGTCGGTGTCCGGGGAGTTGGCCTCCACCAGCAGGATGTGGCAGTCCGGGCAGGTCGCGGACACCGCGTCGAGGTCGAGGCTGATCTCTTCGGCCCAGCCGTAGTCGGGCGCGGGCAGCGGGCTCGCCGCGCCGTTCTGGTTGACCTTCTTGAAGCAGCCGTTTGCCGTCGTGCACGGGGAAAGCCCGCGGGCGGACCGGAACTTGGCCAGGTCGGCTTCGGCCGTCGGCGCGTCCTGGGCGTCCACAATGGCCACCGTGCGGCCGTTCGCGTGCAGCCCGCCGAGGTGGTAGGCGGCCTGGATCTCGGCCGGGCCGTAGCCGACCGGGGTCGAGACGACCAGCGGGCCGTTGCCCTCCGGCGAGCGGATCGCCTTGCCGAGGCAGTGCATCTTGCCGGAGGTGGCGCAGCCGAAGTTCACGACGCCGCCGCTGCGCAGCGGCGCGGCTTCGGCGGTCGAGGTGGTGGCCACCGTGAGCGGGGCCGCGATCAGGGAAAGGACGACGAGGGACCGGAACAACCGTGGACGGGCCATGGCCTACTCCTCGGTAGGGGACGAGGTGTGGCGACGGATCGTCGCATGTCAGTCGCGTGAGGTCACCCGTCCGAAGAAGGTTTCTCGGTTCAGTCATTCGCCCACCGTGGTCACAATCCGACGAAGAGTGACGAACCGACTCACCCGTTTGCGTATTGGTCCAGACAAGTGTTATCAAAAAGTGACTACTTGGCCGCTGAGCGGGAGCTACTTTGTTGCGACTGGCAACAAATACCTCGTGGATCCCCAACGGCGGAGGTGTCACGGCGTGAACCGGACCTTGGACAAGTTACGACGACGCGGCCCGGGCCTTGCGCTCGTGGCCTCGACAGTGCTGGTGGCGGCCGGGTTGAGCACCCCGGCCGCGCTGGCCGCGGACGACTACACGCAGAGCGTCACGCAGCCCAGTTCCAGCCAGGTGCAGATCAGCTTCACCCCGACGACCCCCGCGCTGTACGTGGACGTCCACTACACCGGCGTCCCCGGCCTCGGCCAGCAGAACGTCCGGATGACCAACGGCTCCGGCACCTGGCAGGCCACCGTCAACGGCCTGAGCAGCGGAAACGTCCTCGACTACTGGTTCACCTACGAGAAGAACGGCCCGCAGTACGACACCCCGCACTTCAGCTACACCGTCGGCGGCGGCACGACGACGGTCGCGGCGCCGACGTTCAGCCCGCCCGGCGGCACGTACTCGAGCGCCCAAACGGTGACCATCAGCAGCGCCACCTCGGGTGCCACCATCCGCTACACAGTGGACGGCTCGACGCCGACCGCGTCCTCGACGCTCTACAGCGGACCCATCAGCGTCCCGAACTCCCGCACGGTCAACGCGATCGCGCTCAAGTCCGGGTCGACGACGTCCCCGGTGTCGAGCGCGAGCTACACGATCGGCACCCAGGCCGGCTGCCCCACGCAGTCCGACACCCCGAACTTCGGGCCGAACGTGCGGATCTTCGACCCGAGCATGTCGGCGGCGACGATCCAGGCGCAGCTGGACACCGACTTCAACAACCAGAAGGACACGCTGACCGCGCAGATGGCGGACCGGCGCGTCGCGCACCTGTTCAAGCCGGGCACTTACAACAACGTGCACGACAACGTCGGCTTCTACACCTCGGTGGCCGGCCTCGGCCAGAACCCCGGTGACGTGCTGATCAACGGTGACGTCACCGTCGACGCCTTCAACGCCTCCGACAACGGCGTCGCGCTGCAGAACTTCTGGCGCTCCGCCGAGAACATGGCCGTCAACCCCTCCGGTGGCAACGAGCGGTGGGCGGTGGCGCAGGCCGCGCCGTTCCGCCGGATGGACGTCCGCGGCGGCCTGCAGCTGTACCCGGCGAGCTACGGCTACGCCAGCGGCGGCTACATCGCCGACACGAAGGTGGCCGGCCAGGCCGCGTCGGTCTCGCAGCAGCAGTGGTACACCCGCGACTCCGCGCTCGGCAGCTGGAACGGCGGCGTCTGGAACATGGTCTTCTCCGGCACCAGCGGCGCGCCGGCGACGACGTTCCCGAACCCGCCGGAGACCACGCTCGCCACCACGCCGGTTTCCCGGGACGTTCCGTACCTCTACGTCGACGGCACCGGCAAGTACCGGGTCTTCCTGCCGTCCCTGCGCACGAACGCGTCCGGCCCCAGCTGGGCGAACGGCAGCACCCCCGGCACGTCGGCGCCGATGAGCCAGTTCTACGTCGTCAAGTCCGGCGACACGGCCGCGTCGATCAACAACGCGCTCGCCGCGGGCTGCAACCTGTTCTTCACGCCGGGCGTCTACCACCTGAACCAGACGCTCAACGTGACTCGCGCCAACACCACGGTCCTCGGCATCGGCTACCCGACGCTGGTGCCGGACAACGGCGTCAACGCGATGCAGGTGTCCGATGTGGACGGCGTCCGGCTCAAGGGCCTGCTCTTCGACGCCGGCACGACGAACTCGCAGGCGCTGCTCACGGTCGGCCAGTCCGGCTCGTCGGCTTCGCACGCGTCGAACCCGACGACGGTCCAGGACGTGTTCTTCCGGATCGGCGGCGCGATCGCCGGCAAGGCGACGAACAGCCTGATCGTCAACAGCGCCAACACGATCATCGACCACATCTGGGCGTGGCGGGCCGACCACGGCAACGCGGGCACGGTCGGCTGGAACACCAACACCGCCGACACCGGGCTCGTGGTGAACGGCGCGAACGTGCTGGCCACCGGCCTGTTCGTCGAGCACTACCAGAAGTACCAGGTGATCTGGAACGGCCAGGGCGGGAAGACGATCTTCTTCCAGAACGAGATGCCCTACGACGTGCCGAACCAGGCTTCGTGGAACGCGCCGTCGGGCGTGGCCGGGTACGCCGCGTACAAGGTCGGGTCGAACGTGACGTCCCATGAGGCCTGGGGTCTCGGGAGCTACTGCTTCTTCGACACGAACCCGGCGGTGTCCAGCTACCACGCGTTCGAGGTGCCGAACAACTCCGGTGTCCGGTTCCACAGCCTGCTGACGGTGTCGCTCAACTACCGCGGCACGATCACCCACGTCATCAACGACACCGGCGGTGTCACGCCTTCGGGCACGGTGCCGGTCAACGTGGTCAGCTACCCGTAAGCGGTGAAGGACGCCTTCGGCGATGCGCCGAAGGCGTCCTTCACGGAGTCACTTCACGACGATGTAGTAGTCGCGGCCGAGGCCGGACGACTTGCCGTCGGCGGTCCGGCTGTAGACCTGGATGGGGTAGAAACCCGACGCGTCGGGCGTGAAGGTGAAGCTCGCCCGGCCGTCGGGGCCGGCCGGGACCACGGTCGGGTTGTCCCAGTCCTCGTAGAGGTAGTAGACGTACTCGACGACGCCCGGCGTGCGCGGGGTCAGCGTGAAGACGCCGGCGACGCCGGGGCCTCCGCTGGCCACGTATTCCGGGTAGTCGGTGCTCGCCACCAGCGGGGCGTCACTGGCCGAGTAGCCGGTGCTCGCGATCCCGGACGTCAACCCGGTGCTGGTCGTGCTCCACACGTTGAGCTTGTGGAAACCCCGGGTCGCCGTGACGACGTCCGCGGTCGCGGTTCCGTCGGCCGCCGCGGTCACCGTGGTCTCGGGCCCGTTGTCGACCCGGTAGGTGTAGGAGACGACATCGGCCATGCCGGGCGAGAAGCGGAACCCGGCCGGGATCCCGACCCCGGTCTCCCGGGGTCCGTTGACCAGCGGCTCCGTCGACTGCACGTAGAAGTGGTGGACGTGCTGCGGCGACCGGTTGCCCGCGCTGTCGACGCTCGTCACGTAGAGGTCGTTGGGCCCGGAAGCCTGCGGCGTGTACGAAACCGTCGCCGACCCGCCGGGGTGGTCGGCCGCCACGAAGGTGCCGGCCGGATCGGTGTTCCCCCAGTAGAACCCGACGACCGAGTCGTCGCCGTTGGCGCCGAAGGTGAACGAGCCCGGCAGGCCGGCACCGGGGTGCCAGGCGTTGTCGTCGGGGTACTCGGCCGAAGTCACGGCCGGCTCGGCGATCGCGGTGGCCGCACTCGCCTGGGCCGGTACGGCGCCGAACACCAGCACCCCGACGGCGAGGAATGTGGTCACGGCATGGCGAACTCTCATCGGAACCCCCCAATGTGAAACTTCTGTCAGTTCCAGCTAAGCACAAACCCCGGGACGGGGTGCGGGGGTTTTCCGCCGGCGCCGGGTCAGGCGATGTGCCACACCGCGGCGGCGCCGTCGAGCACGTCGGCGTCGAGGCCGAAGTAGCCGCGTTCGGGCTTGGTGTCGGTGCGCCGTCGGCCGTCCGGGACGCCCGCCAGTCTCCAGGTTCCGGTGCCGCGCTGCAGCAGGCCCTCGTAGGTGTCCGGCGCCGGCTCGCCGACACCGATGGCCTCGCTGTGGCCGAGGCTGCCGGCGACGAAGGCGTACCGGTCGCCGAGCAGCGCCCCGACGATCGCGCCCGCGCTCGATCCCGAGCGGCACAGGTGACTGTTGTGCGCGAACACCAGCGTCGGGCCGCGGCGGGCCTCGACGGCCCGGATGTCGAGGAGGTTCTCGGCCATCAGCACCGCGCGCACACCCGCCAGGCGCGCGATCCGCGTGTCCCGGTCACCGGGCCGGGCCTACGCCGCGTGGTAGCGCAGCAGGCCGCGGCCGGCGGTGACGTGCGCCTTGGCCCGCCACCAGGCAGCGTCCAGCCGGGGCGTCCGGGCGTGGAGGGCGACGAGCAGGTCGTCGGCGAGTACCCGCAGCTCACGGGCTTCCTCGGTGGCGCCGGGCGACTGAGCCGGGTCGAGGATCGCCTCGGAACGGCTCCACCGCTCGTCGTCGCCGGCCAGTGCGGCGATGTCGGCGTCGAGGCCCAGGTAGTCGCGGGCGTGTTCGAGGTAGGCACGCGGGCTGGGGGCGCTGAACATCTCGGTCGGCGGGTCGAACCCGTGGAAGGCCAGCGGCTCGTCGGCCTTCTCGTTGTACTGGCGCAGCCACGCCAGCAGCTGCCGGTTGGCGTCCACTTCGCCCAGTCCGTGGGAGAAGCCGCCGTCGAGCGCGGCGACGCGGTCGGTCTCCAGCGCGATCGACCGGAAGCCGTGCTCGGCGAGCCGGGCGAAGAGGTCGTTGCGGAGCCGCGCGAAGGCCGGCTCGAAGTGCGTCGGCTCGCCCAGCGCGAGCAGTTCCGCGGTGCAGTCGGTGAGGTCCATGTGGTTGAATCGTATCCTTGAACACCCGGTTGAGACCTGCGGACCTCGCGCGCGAGCACGGCATCTCCACGCAGGCGGTCCGCAACTACGAAGAGAGCGGCTTCCTCCCACCGGCGGCGCGCACGCCGAGCGGCTACCGGATCTACACGCAAGCCCACGCGGCGGCGCTCCGGGCGTTCCTCGCGCTGGTCCCGGCGTACGGGCACGCCACCGCAGGCGGGATCATGCACGCCGTGCACGACGACGACGTCGACCGTGCGCTGACCCTCGTCGACCGCGGCCACGAGCAGCTGCTCCGGGACCGCGAAACCCTCAACACGGTCCGCAGGGCGATCGGGCACCTGACGACCGGGTCGCCGCCCGCACCGGCCGCCACCGGCTGGTCGATCGGCGAGCTCGCGCACCACCTCGGCGTCACCGCGGCGACCGTGCGGGCGTGGGAACGCGCGGGCATTCTGGTGCCCGCGCGGAACCGGGCGACCGGCCACCGGGTCTTCCGCGCGGCCGACGTCCGCGACGCCGAGCTGGCCCACCTGCTCCGCCGCGGCGGCTACCCGCTGGCCCACATCGCGACGGTGGTCGAGCGGGTCCGCACCGCGGGCGGCACGGAATCACTGGCCGAGGCACTGGAAACCTGGCAGGCCAGGCTGACCGCCCGCGGCCTGGCGATGCTCGACGCGGCCGGCCGGCTCAGCGCGTATGTCGGGTCACGGCCGTGAGCCGGGGTGCAGCCGGTCGTACTCGTGCGCGGCCGCGCGCTGGGTGCGCACCCGCAGCACCTTCTCCTCGTCCTCGTCGTCGACCTCGTTGAGCCCGAGCTGCACGGCCAGCCGGATCTGCTCGCGGTTGTCCCGGACCACGGAGGAGAAGAAGTCGTCGATCCTCGGGTCGAGGAGGACCTCCAGCAGCACGCGGAAGGAGGTGTCGACGCAGGCGCGCACGATCTCGTCGTGGAACGGCAACCGCTTGAGCTTCCCCAGCTGCGGGTCCGCGGCGATCTTCTCGGCGATGATCGACCGCAGCTCGTCCTTGTGCGCCCCCAGCGACTTGGCCAGGTTTTCCGGGTAGTTGCCGGTTTCCAGCACCTTGACGACCTCGTCGAGCACCGCGACGGTGATCGGCTTCTTGATCGCCTTCACGATCGGCTCGGACAGCTTGTCCACGAGCCGGTAGGTGAACTGCTCGCCGACGGCCCGGTCCGCGGCCCGGCCGATCCGCACCAGCAGCAGCACGACGCTGACGAACTTGTGCGCGGCCATGGCGGGGTGCGCGACCGGGATCATGGCGAACAGCTCGTACCAGTTGCGCACGAGGAACTTCCTGGCCCAGCGCCGTTTCCGCCACCGCCACAGGAACTCGAGCAGGAAGACGCCGCAGATCCCGCAGTCGACGTAGAAGATCGCGAGCCCGACCGCCCGCGCCGGCGGGCTGAGCACCATGAACCCCAGCAACCCGACCGACCCGGCGGCGAGCACGAGCATGATCCAGTCGTCGGCGCGCACGTTCCCGGGCAGCACCCCGCTGTTGAGCTCGGGTTCACTGGTGACCATGCCCGATGATGGCACGCGGGTGGCCGATCAGCCGGTCTGGAGCGTGGCCCCGAAGTGTCGTGTTTTTGTCGCGTCAACCGCCCGCCCGATGCGGCATCGTGGACGGTGGCGATCACGGCGAGGAGGAGCATGGAGCGCACCTGGCTGTTCGCTCCGGCTCCAGGGGTTGCGGAGGCTGGCGGCTCAAGAAGCGGGCTGCCAGCCCACGCCGTAGGACCGCGCGGGCCGCAGGTCGCGGAAACCGGTGCGCACCTCGCCCGCGTTGTCGAGGGAAAGCGCTTCGCGCGAGGGCCGCGGCTCCTGGGCGTCCTTGGAGAATTCGCCGTCGATGCGCCAGACGCGCCGCGGTGGCTTCCGCCGGTCGAACCGGACGTTGAGGTCGAAGCTCTCGCACGGGAATTCCGGCGTGCAGCAGTAGAACGGCGCCGTCAGCTCGGCCACCCGGATGCGGAAGAAGAACTCGTGCTCGTCGCCGGCGTCCAGCGGCCGCGGCGGCCGCAGGCTGAAGGCGACCCGGGACGAGCCGACCAGCCGCACGGAGTGGACTTCGCCGCCGGCGACGACGTCGATGCCGAGCCCCGAGAGGTCCGGCGGGCCGGTCGTGTTGGCGGGCCGGGACAGGGAGATCGCGTGCTCGACGTCGGCGAGGCCGGCGACGTGGCTGACCACCCGGCGGGTCTCGAACACCTCGGCGGCGGCCGGCCCGGTCAACGTCAGCCGGACCGCCAGTGCCGACGTGTGCCACGGGCCGTCGTCGGCGCCGGCCAGAAAACTCCCGTACGACGCCGGCGCCCCGTACGCGGCTTCGGCGATCAGGTAGATGACGTCGTCGGCGCGCCGCTGCATCGTGCGCACGTTCCGGTCGGCTCCCGTGCCCAGCAGTTCGAGGCGCTGGGTGTAGCGCTCGTGCGCGCCGGTGCCGAAACCCAGGACGATCCTGGCCGTCTTCCGGTGCGATTCGGGCAGCGTTTCGATCAATCGCCGAAGCGTTTCGACCACCTTGCCGCGAACCGTTCCCGGATTGTCCTCCTCGTGGACACCGCACACTTCGCGCAACTGTTCCCCGACGAGCCCAGGCAGGGTCTTCGCTTGGATGCCGAGCCCCTTGCGAAGCAGTTTCAGCTCCGCTGAGAGAGCGTTGATCTTCGCTTCGGCCGCCTCCTGAGCCAAGCCGTCACCTCCGTCTCGGTGGTTGGCCGGGAGTCTACTCGGTCCGTGAGTACCCCACGCGTTTCCCCGGGTGTTTCCGGATGCGGGAAACCGCGCAGGTCACCGATTTCTCGGCGGAGGCAACGGGAAACGCCTGTTGCCGGGCAATTCCCACGGGTCAAGCTGAGGTCGCCGAAATCCTTCGGCGACCAAGGAAGTCACCGCGGGAGAAACCGACGGTGGCGGCGATCCGGAAAGGGGAACGCCATGCACACGCACCTCGTGATCGTGCTCGGCCAGCTGGTCTCCCTGCTGGGCTGACCAGTACTGCCGGCGGGCCCGGGCCGCCGGCGGACCTTCCCCCCGTTCGCCGATTACAGGATGATCGAACCATGCCGGACTTTGGAGCGGAATTGAAGCGTCGACGGATGTCGGTCGGCATGTCACTGACCGGACTCGCTGCGTCCGTCCATTTCACCAAGGGTTACCTGAGCAAGGTGGAGAACGGCAAGGCCCGCGTGAACCGGGACCTCGCCAAGGCCTGCGACCTGGCGCTGGGTGCCGGCGGAGAACTGCTCGCACTGGCCGCGGAATCGGCATTCCCCGCGCGCCGCAGCGCCGGCGGCATCGTCGGGCTGCCCGACGGCGGCCGGTACTTCGTCGGCCGCGAAACCGAACTCGAAGCGCTTTCCGCGCTGCTCCTCGGCCCCGACGACGGCCGGGTCGGCGTGGTGCACGGGATGGCGGGAGCCGGCAAGACGGCGCTGGCCGTCGCCGCCGCCCGGCAGGTCGCGGACGGTTTCCCGGACGGCTGCCTCTTCTTCGACCTCCGTGGCCACACCCCCGGGGCGGCCGAGCTTTCGCCCGGCGAGGCCCTGCACCGGCTGCTGCGGCTGCTGGACGTCTCGGCCGATCAGCTCCCCGCCGACGAGGACGGCCTGGCCAACCTCGTCCGCGACCAGCTGCGCGGGCGGCGGATGATCCTCGTGCTCGACAACGTCCGGTCCGCCGAACAGATCCGGGCCATCACCGACGGCGAAACGGCGTCGCGGATCCTGGTCACCAGCCGGGGCCGGCTGCCCGCGCTCGACGACGCCTGGCACTTCCCGGTCGGCGTGCTGCCGCTCGACGACGCCGTGCGGCTGCTGCGGTCGGTCGCCGGCGACCACGCACCGGCCGACGACGAGGTGGCGACCGAGATCGTCCGGCACTGCGGGCAGCTGCCGCTCGCGGTGCGGATCGTGGCCGCCCGGTTCATCGCCGGCGGCTGGACGGCGGCGAAGCTGCGCGACCGCCTGGCCGACGAGACCACCCGGCTCGGCGCGCTGGAAGACGGCGAGCGGAGCGTCGCCACCGCGTTCGCCGTCTCCTACGACGCGCTGCCGGGCGACCAGCGGCGGTTGCTGGGCTTGCTCGCCCTGCACCCCGCGGCCGCCGCGGAAACCGGCGCGGTGGAAGCGCTGACCGGGCTCGACGCGGGCGAAACGGACCGGCTGGTGGACCGGCTGCACGACGCGCACCTGGTCGTCCGCGACGAACGCGGGTACGTCGAGCTCCACGACCTGATGCGCACCTTCGCGGCCAGGCACGCGCTGCCCCAGCTGGCCCCGGACGACCGCGAAGTCGCCGTGCGCCGGCTGGTCGAACACTTCCTCGCGCTGAGCGTGGCGGCCGACGAGCTCGCCGAGCCCCACCGGTTCCGCCCGCCCACCGGCCTGCCGGCACCGGCCGGCGTGCCCTTTTCGGACGCCGAGAGTGCCCTCGCCTGGCTGGGTGCGCAGTGGCCGACGCTCGCGGACATCGTCGATTCCGCGGCCGGCCACGGGTTGCCCGACCGCTGCTGGCAGCTCGCGTTCGTGCTCCGCGCGTTCTTCTTCCGCGAGAAGCTGTTCGAGCCGTGGATCCGGACGCACGAACGCGCGCTCGAAGCGGCGCGGGCGGCCGACGACCCGAGCGCGACCGGGATGATCCTCAACAACCTGGGCATGGCCTGCATCGAGGCGGGCCGCCCGGACGACGCGGTCCGCTTCCACCAGCAGGCCCAGGCCGAGTTCGCGCTGGCGAGGGACGACCGAGGCACGATCGACGCGCTGTCCAGCCTGGCGTGGGCCCGCCTGTACCGCGGCGAGGCCCAGCCGGCCCTGGCCGACCTGACCACGGTGCTGGCCGTCTACCGCCGGACGGGCCGCACCCGGAACGTGGTGATCGCGCTGCGCGGCATCGCGCTCGCTTCGGTGGCCCTGGACCGGTTGCCCGCGGCACTGGCCGCCGCGCGGGAGGCGACCGAGCTCGCCCAGCTGCCGGTGGACCGGGCGATGTCGGTCAACTGCGAGGCCTGGGTCCACTTCCGCGCCGGCCGGTGGGAGGAGGCCGAGCACGGCTACCGCCGGGCGGCCGAGGTGGCCGACGACGCGGGGAGTGAGTACGAGCGGGCCAGGGCGTTGACGGGCCTGGGAAACACAGCCGCCGCGCGCGGGGACCGGCCCGAGGCGGAACGCTGGTGGGCGGAGGCCGCCGCGTACCGGGTCACGCTCAACCCGGCCGTCCTCGGCGAGGCCGGGTACCGGAACCGGCCGGCCTTCGCGGAGTGAGCCGCACCCTTTTGTGCCCGTTGTCCCCGGCAAACAGGTCAAAAACAGGACACTAACCGGCCACGGCGCCCATCGCGGTAGCGATGGGCGCCGTGTCGGCGATCAACGCCAGGGAAGCCGAAACCGGGGTGAGGTCGTCATGACAACGCATTGAATTCCGCAGTCCGGGAACCGGCGGGCGGTCAGCGCCGCCGGCTGGCGTTTCTCGGCAGAATCGTTGGCAGGCAACAGGAAACGGCTTCCACGCCGCACCCCGGGCGGGCACCATTGAGGCAGAGAGAATTTCGAGATCCGCCCTGACCGGGAAATTCCGAGGAGCCTGCCATGATGGTCGTCTGTTCCGTTTCCGCACTCGTCCGCACGGCGCTGTTCGTCGTCGTGCTCGCGCTGGTCGCCGGCCTGGCGCTGGCCGGCCCCGCCGAGCCGGCGAGCACGCCCGGGTCCGGCCCGGTCGTCGTGCCCACGGCCACCGCGGAACCCGTCACGCACTGAGGGCCGTCACGCCCCCAGGTGCTCGACCAGCCTGGCCAGCTGGTCGGCGTACCGCCGGACGAACTCGGGCGAATCGCCGTCGGTCCCGGTCAGCCCGGCCACCACGTGCGGCAGCGACACCGGAGCCATCGCCGCCGCCATCAGCAGCACCGTCAGGCACTCCGGGTCGACCCAGTCCGGCAGGCGGCCCGCGGCCCGGAGCGCGCCGATCCGCTCCACCGTCCCCGCCAGGCGCTGCGCGCGGGGCCCGTGGTCCGGGTCGGTGTCCGGACCGTCGTACTCCAGGCCCGACCACGCCAGCAACCGGACGCCGTCGCGGCCGGCGAGGGACTCGAGCGCCATCCGCCGCACCTGTTCGGACAGCGGGAGGTCCGGCGCCATCAGCTCGCTCTGCCGCTCGCCCCAGCCGTCCGACATCGCGCGGTACAGGCCTTCTTTGCCGTCGAAGTAGTACGAGATCAGCTGCTGGTTCACTCCGGCCCGGGCGGCGATCGCCGCGATGCGCGCCCCGGCGTAGCCCTTCGCCGCGAACTCCGCGGCCGCCGCTTCCAGGATCAGCCGGCGGGTGCGCTCCGGATCCCGTTGGCGCTCCTGGGGCTTCGGCGAACGACGGGGCTTCGACGCGGTCACGCCGAGACTATACGTCAACCAATCGCTTGACTCTGTCGAACAGACGGTTGAGGCAGCGCCACGGCCAGGACGAGGGCCAGCGCGAGGATCCCGGCGCCGACCACGAGCGCGCTCGTGGTCGCGGCGGCGGAGCCACTGTCCAACCGGGTGAAGAAAACCGTGCCGAACAACGCGATCCCGGTCGCCGTGCCGAGCTGGCCGGTGGTGTTCACGATGCCGGAGGCCGCACCGGCCTGCTCGGGCCGGATCCCCGCCATCGAGGCGGCGAACAGCGAGTTCAGCACCGCGCCCATGCCGAGCCCGACGGCGATCACGGGTACCAGCAGGGCCCACCCGCTCAACGCGGAGTCCAATTGCCACACCAGGACCGCGAGCAGCACCAGCCCGGCCGGCAACACGGCGACCCCGCCCGCGGTGACCGCCCGCCCGTGCTTCGGGGCCAGGCGCATGGCCAGGACGTTGCCCGCGACGATGCCGAGCGTCGACGGCGCGAACGTCAAAGCCGCTTCCCACGGCGTGAAGCCAAGTCCGAGCTGCAGGTGCAGGGTCAGCACGAAGAAGACGCCGACCCCGGTACCGACGCAGAGCAGGACGGCCTGGCTGCCGGCGACCTGCCGGAGCAGGTCCGGCGGGAGCAGCGGCTCCCCGCCGCGGCGGAACTGGCGCCGCTGGTGCCACGCGAACCCGCCGAAGAGCGGAACCGCGGCCGCGAGCAGCACGATCGACCAGGACGGCCAGCCGAGCTCGCGCCCCTGCACCAGCGGGTAGAACACCGCGAACAGCGCGGCGGTCAGCAGCGCCAGTCCGACGGGGTCCATGCGGTGCCGGGCGAACCCCGGCCGGCCCGGCATGGTGACCAGGGCACCGGCCAGCGCGAGCACGCCGACGGGCAGGTTCACCAGGAAGATCGCCCGCCAGCCGGTGCCGAACAGGTCCGCCTCGGTCAAGGCGCCGCCCAGCAGCGGCCCGGCGAGCCCGCCGACCGGGAATGCGGCGGCGTACCAGGCCATCGCCTTCGGCCGCTCGCGCTCGTCGAACTCGGCGTGGACGAACGAGAGCACCTGCGGCACCATCAGCCCGGATCCGACGCCCTGCACCACGCGCGCGGCGATCAGCACGCCGACCTGCCCGGCGAACCCGGCGGCGAGCGAAGCGGCCGTGAACACGAGCATGCCCGCCACGAACAGCTTCTTCGGCCCGTGGCGGTCGCCCAGCCGCCCGCCGGTGATCAGCGTGAGCGCGAAGCCCAGCGAGTACCCGGCCGAGATCCACTGCAGCGCGGAGTCGCCGGTGCCGAGCTCCCGCCGGATGGACGGCAGCGCCACCGCGACGATCTGGTTGTCGATCATGTCCACCAGCACCGCGAGCACGGCGACCGCCAGTGCCCACCACCTGAGCGCGTGTTTCCCCACGACGGACCCCTCCTCGGCGACGACTGTGACGCAGCCATCGTCAACCAGCCGGAAGACTCTGTCAACTAAACGTTTGATTCAGTCCGGTGGGCGTTGGAGAGGTGTCGGTCAGCCTTCGAGCACCTCCCGCAGCTTCTTGGCGAACGCCTCCGGCTGGCCGGCATAGCCGAACTCGCCACCGAGGAAACCGCCGTGGTGGCTCGGGAACACCGTTGCCGCCTGGCCGAGCAGCGCGGCCGTGCCGATCGCGGCGCGGCCGGTGAACACCTCCCGCGACTCCTCGCCGACGGCGACCACGATCCGCGTCGGCGCCGCCGCCAGTGCTTCGACGTCGAGCCGGTAGGCGGACACGCCGAGGGAGCGGTCGGTCAGCAACGGGTCGTCGCGGCGGCCGTCGTCTTCGGTGGGCAGCCCGAACTGCGCCGGGTCCGCCGGCGGGAGCGCGAAGTAGGCGTCGGTGAACTCGCCCTGCCACGACGTCAGCGCGATGAACGCCGCCATCCCGGCACCGAAGCCCTTGGCCTGGTAGGCATCCCGCATCGCTTGGCTGGCGCGCTCGGCCGCGGCGGCGTCCGGCAACGCCCCGAGGAGCGGCGGCTCGTGGGCCACGAACGTGCTCACGTCCGCCGGGTGCGCGGTGACCAGCGCAAACCCGGCGACCGCCCCGCCGCTGCTCCCGAACACCTCGACGGGACCGGCGCCCAGCGCCTGGATGACGGCGTGGATGTCCTCCGCCTGCACGGACGGCACGTGGTCCTCGCGCCCGTCCTTGCGGACGCTGCGCCCGAGCCCGCGCGGGTCGTAGGTGACGACGGTCCGGTCGGCGAAGTGCCCCGACAGCGAACCGAACCCCTCGGCGGTCATCGGCTGCCCGATCATGAGCAGTGGTGGCCGCGGGCTCTCGGCGGGCGCCGGGCCGTGGACGTCGTAGACGATGTCGGCTTCCGGTGTTTCCAGTGTGTGCGTGGTGACCATGGTTCCTCCCCGGTCGGGTCTCCTGCGGAGGCTAGACCGGGGCACCGACAGTTTTGACCGCTCTGGAGCCCCCGGCAGGAGTCGAACCTGCGACCTGCGGCTCCGGAAGCCGCCGCTCTGTCCACTGAGCCACGGGGGCGCACCCGCGTCGCCCGCATTGTCGCGGCCGAGACGAGCGCAGGGAAAAACGGCACCGGCGGAAGGAGTCGAACCCTCGGGTCGCGGTTTTGGAGACCGCGCCGCTTCCGAAGCACGCCGATCGGGAATTGCGAGCACGCGAAAGAAGAAAGCCGCCCGAATCGGTTTCCCGATGGGCGGCTTTCGTGCCTTGACGAGGACTACGTCAGGTCCGAAAGCCCGGAAGGTGCTGCCACCGCAGGTGAGCGGCCACGGCGGCGTGCCGTACCTCTCGCGTCCACCTGCGCGTCATGACCACTCCCAAGGTTTGTTTCGTGTGGACCCACTATTGCGCACATACCGCGTCCGGTCAACGCATTTACCGGAATTCAGCAGTCGTAGGGCTTCTCTTCCAGGAGCCGGATCTGAAACCCCTCCCACAGGTCGGGAACGGTCGCCCGCGCCCGCAGCGTGCCGTCGCCCCCGATGTCGGCCGAGACGTAGCGCCCGTTCACCGCGGAGGTGATGTTGACGTCGGCGGTCTGGCTGTCGACGTCGTGGTAGGTGAAGATGCGGAACTGCTCCCAGGTGTCCCGCACGGCGGCCCGCGCGTACAGGGTCCCGTCGCCGCCGATGTCGGCGGAGACGTACTTCCGCTCCACGAGGTTGTAAAGGGTGTAGTCGTAACCCTGGCCGCGCAGGAGGAAGGCCTCCCACAGGTCGCGGTTGCTGCTCCGGGCCCGCAGCCGCCGATCACCCCCACCGAGCTCGGCGGCCACCCAGTAGTAGCTGGCGTTGGACCGCAGGTACACGGTCCGGCAGTTCGGGCGCCCCGGATCCGTGTGCCACGGAGCGGCGAACGGCACCGCGGACGCGGCGGACACCCCCGTGACAGCCGTGGTCAGCGTGAGCACCACAGTGGCCAGAGCGAATTTGGTCGGCTTTCCCATCCGGTCCCCCTCGGTCGTCCAGGAGACTCCGACGTTAGAGGCGGGAACCGGTTCGAAGCCGACCGCGGCTCACCTGCGGAAACCGCGGTCGCCACCGGCAAGATTGCCGCTCGCCCCCGGCGGGATCGCCGCGGCACCACTTCGGAGCCGGCACCGCATCGCAGTCCGGCCCTCCACAGGGAGAAAGCGGAAATAGCGGCTATCGAAGGCCGTCGTCAAGACCGCCGGATGAGACGGGAACCGAGACGGAAGACGACCAGGGAGTTCCGAAGAACGGAGACCCCTGGTCGGAGCTGAGCCGCCAAGGGGGCTCGAACCCCTGACCTTCTGTTTACAAGACAGATGCTCTACCAGCTGAGCTATAGCGGCCTGGCGCCAAGACGCCGCTCACAGTGTACCGAGCCGCCTCCCATGATCGGCTGGGGAGGCAAGATCAGCAGGTCCAGGCCACTATGGAGCGACGTGGTGGACGCCACTCCATGATCCGTGCAACGGTCGGTGGGTGGCCGTCGATGGTCTTCGAGGAACGAGCGAGGAGGTGGATGGATCATGAAGATCAGCGAGCGCACCAACGGGGGCCAGGCGACCAGATGGCCGCTGCTCGAACCCCCCGCGCAACGACCCCGGGTCCACCGCCCCAACCTGCTCAAGCGGCGGCCGTGGCACGTTCTCGAAGCGCCCACCGGTGAGCTGCCCGCCGTTGACGCCGATGAGGCCATGGGCCCGCAGCTGCCCGACGAAGCCACCGTCAACTTCGTGCTCGACCTCTCCCTGCGCATCGGCGAGGTCCAGATGGCCAGCGGCGCCGGCGCCTCCGACGTCACCGCCACGATCATCGCCATCGCCGGGGCGCTCGGGCTGCCGCACTGCGAGGTCGACGTCATCTTCACGTCGATCACCGTCACCTGCCACCGCGGCACCGACCTGACGCCCATCACCGCGCTGCGCGTCGTGCGGAGCCGCAGCCTCGACTACACGCGGCTGACCGAGACCGAGAAGCTCGTCCGCCGGATCGTGCGCGGGCACATGGGCGCCGAGCAGGCGCAGACCGAGCTGGAGCGGATCACCTCCGCGCCGCACCCGTACCCGCGCTGGGTCGCGACGCTGTCCTGGGGCGGGGTCGCCGCGTTCGTCACCATCCTGCTCGGCGGCGGGTTCGACATCGCGCTCGTCGCCTTCGTCATCAGCGGGGTCATCGACCGGGTCGGGCGGGTGGTGAACCGCTACGGGCTGCCGTTCTTCTTCCAGCAGGTGGTCGGCGGCCTGGTCGCGACGCTGTCGGCCATGGTCATCGTCAGCAGCAACGTCCTCACCACCGACAAGCCGACGCTGGTCGTCGCGGCCGCGGTCACCGTGCTGCTGTCCGGGCTGTCCACCGTCTCGGCCGTGCAGGACGCCATCACCGGCTACAACGTCACCGCCGCCGGCCGCACCATGGAGACCGCGCTGATGTCCGCGGGCCTGATCGCCGGTGTCGTGCTCGCCCTGCGGATCGCCGTCATGCTCGGCCTGCCGCGCACGCCGCTGCCCGAGGTGCCCGGGTCGACGCCGCAGCAGCTGCCGCTCGTCGTGCTCGGCGGGGCCGGCGCCGCCGCCTGCTTCGCGCTCGCGAGCTACTCCAAGATGCGCGCCATGCTGGTCGCCGCGGCCGCGGGCGGGATCGGCGCCGCCGTCTACGGCTCCCTCACGCTGGCCAAGCTGGACGGCGTCAGCTCGTCCGCGGTGGCCGCGACGCTGGTCGGGTTCTGCGGTGGCGTGCTCGCGCGGCGGCTCGGCGTTACTCCACTGGTGGTCGCCGTGTCCGGGATCACTCCGCTGCTTCCCGGCCTGTCGACCTACCGTGGTCTGTATCAGATCGGCGTCGAGCCCAGCGGCAACATCTCCACGCTCATGACGGCCGTCGCAATCGGGCTTGCCCTGGCAGCGGGCGTGGTACTCGGGGAATGGCTGGCCCAGCCGGTGCGTACCGGACTGGGCCGGCTCGAGCGGCGGTTCGCCGGACCACGGATGGCTGGTCCGCTCGAACCGACCGAACGGAGCTTGGAGTAACACCGCGGTCACCGAATGTTCATCGCTCACGCGATAGGGTTTCACTCTGGGGCCGCGACCCAGACGCGAGGAGCAGGCGACGTGAGTGACCAGAAGGAGAACGGGAACCAGGCCGATTTCGTCGTGGTGGCGAACCGGCTACCGGTGGACCTCGAACGCACCTCCGAGGGCGAACGCCGGTGGACGGCCAGCCCCGGCGGGCTGGTGTCGGCGCTGGAGCCGTTCCTGCGGTCGAGGAAGGGCGCCTGGGTCGGCTGGCCCGGCGTGCCCGACGTCGACGTCGAGGAGTTCGACGACGACGGGCTCGTGCTGCACCCGGTTTCGTTGAGCGCCGACGAAGTCCGCGACTACTACGAAGGTTTCTCCAACGCGACGCTCTGGCCGCTCTACCACGACGTCGTCGAGCGCCCGGTGTTCGACCGCGCGTGGTGGAACAGCTACGTCAAGGTGAACCGCCGGTTCGCCCAGGCCAGCGCCGAGGTCGCCGCCCAGGGCGCGACCGTGTGGATCCAGGACTACCAGCTGCAGCTGGTGCCGGCCATGCTGCGCGAGCTCAGACCGGACCTGCGCATCGGCTTCTTCCTGCACATCCCGTTCCCGCCGGTCGAGCTGTTCATGCAGATGCCGTGGCGCGCCGCGATCATCCGCGGCCTGACCGGCGCCGACCTGGTCGGCTTCCACCGCCCCGGCGGGGCGCAGAACTTCCTCTGGCTGTGCCGCCAGCTGATCGGCCTCGAGTCGACGCGCGGTGCGGTCGGCGTCCGGTCGCGGCCGGGCACCATGCAGGTCGGCGACCGGACCGTGCGGGTGGGCGCGTTCCCCATCTCCATCGACGCCGCCGGCCTCGACTCCCTCGCCCGCACCAAGGGCGTCCAGGAGCGCGCCGCCCAGCTGCGGCGCGACCTCGGCAACCCCAAGACCGTCCTGCTCGGGGTCGACCGGCTCGACTACACCAAGGGCATCGACCTGCGGCTGCAGGCGCTGCACGAGCTGCTGCACGAGGGCAGGCTGCAGCCGGACGACGTCACGTTCGTCCAGCTCGCCACCCCGAGCCGCGAGCGCGTCGAGCACTACCAGCGGATGCGCGGCGAGATCGAGCAGATGGTCGGGCGGATCAACGGCGAGTTCGCCCGGGTGGGCCACCCGGTCGTGCACTATTTGCACCAGTCCGTGGACCGCACCGAACTGGCCGGCTTCTTCTCCGCTGCCGATGTCATGGTGGTGACCCCGCTGCGCGACGGCATGAACCTGGTCTGCAAGGAGTACGTCGCCGCGCGGCACGATCTGGGCGGAGCGCTGGTGCTTTCCGAGTTCGCGGGCGCGGCCGCGGAGCTCTCTAGCGCATTCCTCGTGAACCCCCACGACCTGGACGGGGTGAAGGACGCACTAGTGGCTGCCATTACCCTCGACCCGGCAGAGGGCCGTCGCCGGATGCGCGCCATGCGTCGCCAGGTCCTCACGCACGATGTCGATCGTTGGGCGCGCTCATTCCTACAGGCCTTGGGTGCTGAAGCGGTCGATTAACCGAACGACCCGCACGAGCTCCTGAGGAGGAGTGTTGACTGCCGAGGCCCTGCCCGCCGAGCTGCGGCGCGCGATCGTCCAGATCGCTCGCACGCCGCGCCTGCTGGTCGCTTGCGACTATGACGGCACGCTGGCACCCATCACCCTCAACCCCGACGAGGCACGCCCGTTGCCGGAGTCCGTCGGGGCCCTCAGATCGCTCGCCGGTCTGCACGAGACCACCACGGCGGTCATCTCCGGCCGGGCGCTCCGCGACCTGGCCACGCTCTCGCGGCTGCCGGCCGAGGTGAACCTCGTCGGCAGCCACGGCTCGGAGTTCGACATCGGCTTCATCCACGCCCTCGACGAGCAGGCGCGGCAGCTGCACCGGCGGCTGGAGTCCGAGCTCGAACAACTCGTGCTGGACGTCCCGGGCGTGTCGCTGGAGGTCAAGCCGGCGAGCATCGCGGTGCACGTCCGCCGAGCCGAGCACGAAGCGGGCCGCCGGGTGCTCGCGGCCGTCCACTCCGGGCCGTCGACGTGGGAAGGCGTCTCGACCACCGACGGCAAGGAGGTGGTCGAGCTGGCGGTCGTCCAAACGGACAAAGGCCGCGCACTGGACATCCTGCGCCACCAGGTGGGCGCCACGGCGGCGATCTTCCTCGGCGACGACGTCACCGACGAGAAGGCCTTCGCCCGGCTGTCCGGCCCCGACCTGGGCATCAAGGTCGGCGATGGCGAGACGCTCGCCGCGTTCCGGGTGCCCGACACCGTGGACGTCGCCCTGGTACTCGGCTTCCTCCTCGAGGAGCGCCGCAACTGGCTCTACGGCGAGTCGGCCCCGCCGATCGAACGCCTGTCGCTGCTGGCGAACGAACGCTCGGTCGCGCTGCTGACGCCGGACGCCAAGCTGACCTGGCTGTGCCACCCCGGGCCGGACGCGCCCGCGGTGTTCGCCGACCTGCTCGGCGGCGAGGGTGCCGGCCACTTCTCCATCAAGCCGCACCGCAACGGCCTCCCGCTCGGCCAGCGCTACCTGCCGAACACGATGACGGTCGAAACGCGCTGGTCGCGCCTGCTCGTCACCGACTACCTCGAGCCGGAAAGCGCGCCGCACCGCACGGACCTGGTGCGGGTGATCTCGGGCGAGGCGGCGGCGAGCGTCAAGTTCGCGCCGCGGCCGGAGTTCGGCGGCGTGCCGGTGAAGCTGGAGATCGTCGAAAACGGCGTGCGGGTGCTCGGCACGTCGGAGCCGTTCGTGCTGTACTCGCCGGGCGTCGAGTGGACCATCACCTCCGACGGCCTGCACGACACCGCGTCCGCGCTGGTGCAGCCGACGCCGACCCAGCCGGTCGTGCTGGAGCTGCGCTGCGGCACCACGGACCTCGGCCCGCACGAACTGTCCGAAGTGGAACGCCGGGACCGCGCGGGCCGCTACTGGAGCGAGTGGACGTCGAAGCTGCAGCTCCCGACCGTGCAGACCGACCTGGTGCTGCGCTCGGCGCTGACGCTGCGCGGCCTGGTCAACACCGACACCGGCGGCGTCCTGGCGGCGGCGACGTCGTCGCTGCCGGAGGAGATCGGCGGGGTCCGCAACTGGGACTACCGCTACTGCTGGATCCGCGACGCCGCGATGACCGTGCGGGAGCTCGTGCACCTGGGCTCGATCGAGGAAGCCGAAGGCTACCTGCGGTGGCTGCACGGCGTGCTCGCCACGCTGGCCGGCCCGGAGCGGCTGCACCCGCTGTACACCCTCGCCGGCAGCGTCATCGGCGCCGAAGCGGTCATCGAGTCGCTGCCCGGTTATGCCGGTTCGCGCCCGGTTCGCGTCGGCAACCTGGCGAACCACCAGGTGCAGCTGGACGTCTTCGGCCCGGTCGTCGAGCTCGTGCAGACGCTCGCGGCGGCACGCCACGAGCTGCGCGACGAGGACTGGCAGATGGTCCGCGCGATGGCGGAAGCCGTGACGCGGCGCTGGAACGAGCCGGACCACGGGATCTGGGAGGAGCGGCACGTGCCGCGCCACCGGGTCTACTCCCGGGTGATGTGCTGGGTGACGATCGACCGCGCGATCAAGCTGGGCGAGCAGTACGGCCGGGAGATCCCGGGCAACTGGCACGGCCTGCGCGAGGAGATCAAGACCGACGTCCTCACGCACGGCTGGAACGACGAGGTCCAGGCCTTCACCACGGCCTACGACGGCACGGACCTCGACGCGGCCTCGCTGTTCGTCGGGCTCACCGGGCTGATCGACCCGGCCGACGAGCGCTTCCAGCAGACGGTGACCGCGATCGAGGCGGAGCTGCGCAGCGGGTCCACTGTGTACCGTTACCGCCGCGACGACGGCCTGCCGGGCGGCGAAGGCGGCTTCCACATCTGCGCGGCGTGGCTGATCGAGGCGTACCTGCTCACCGGGCGGCGCACCGAGGCGCAGGAGCTGTTCGACCAGATCGTCGCGGCGGCCGGCCCGACCGGCCTGCTGCCGGAGCAGTACGACCCGATCGCGGAACGGTCGCTGGGCAACCACCCGCAGGCCTATTCCCACATCGGGCTCATCCGGTGCGCCAACTTGCTGGCGGCGAGTTAGCCCTTTCGGTCCGAAAGCCCCTGAAGGCCACCATGACGGCACCGAGTGCCCTTATGGTGGCCTTCAGTGCGTGCTGGAGGTGAGACCGGTGCAGGGGACGTTCGGACAGGTCGAGTTCGTGCCGCTGCCGGCCCGCTTCGCCGACCGGGTGCGCTGGGGCTCGGTGGTCGTCGGCTGCTCGATGATCGCCGGGATGGTGCTGCTGTTCGGGCTGACGACGTTCCTGCAGGGCGTCGTGCACGGCCACGCGTTCCCCGACACGCTGCTCGGCAAGGCCGCCGCGGTGCTGCCGCCGCTGGGCGTGCTGGCGATCGCGGTGCTGGTGCTGACGTGCCGCCGCTGCCTCCGCGGCGACTACCTGGTGGTGGCCAGCGCCGGCGCGACCCGCAGTGCGCTGCTGTGGGCGTACGTCCTGACGCTGGTGCTGATCTTCGGCTCCTTCGCGGTGCCGATCGTCTTCCGGGTGTGGCGCGACACCCCGGACCTGCAGGCACCCGACCTGCTGACGACGTTCTCGACGCTCGCCTTCGCGACCACGGGTTTCCTGGCCGGGATGTGCTACGTGCGGCCGTCCGTGCAGACGCTGCGGAAGTACAGCGACCACCCGATCTGGTGAGTCCACTTTAGACAAGCAAGCTCCGCCGGACGGCCGCTCGGGCACCGGTGCGCGCGGAGTTGCAGAGATTTCTTTGCACAATCTTCTTTGCACGGCTACGGTGGAGCCATGACCAGCGCTCCACCACCGGAAGAGCTCGATCCGGACACCCTCAAGGCCGTCACGCACCCGCTGCGCCGCCGCATCCTCGGCGTGTTGTCGGCGGGCCCGGCGACGGCCACGAAGCTCGCCAAGGCACTGGGCGAGAACACCGGCGCGACCAGCTACCACCTGCGGGAGCTGGCCCGCTTCGGGTTCGTCGAGGACGTCCCGGAGCTCGCGCGGGGCAAGGAACGGTGGTGGCGGACGCGGCCACGGGACATCCGCTGGCCGCGCCGCAGCTCGCAGAGCGCCGAATCCCGGGTGCTGTTCGACGACATGCAGCGGCAGGGGTTCGAGGACGACCTCGAACGGCTCAACCGGTTCGCGGAAGCGCGCGAAGAACTGCCCGGCGACTGGCCGGACGCGCTGCTCCACGCGCGTGGCGGCACGTGGCTCACCACGGAGGAGCTCAAGCAGTTCTGGGACGACTACATGGAGCTGTTCCGCCGGTACTGGCGGAGCGAGGACGACCGGTCACCGGAAGCGCGGCGCGTGCTCGTGCGCTGGCTCGCGTTCCCGGATCCAGGGGAATGACATGACACCAGGGGGATTTCCATGCGAAGAGGGGCTCTACTGGCCGGGGTGATCCTGGCGGTCACCGCGCTCGCGCCACCGGCGTCGGCCGCGGACGTGACCAACGACGAAGTGACGTTCCAAAACGGCGGCGTGACCTTGCACGGCACCGTCGTCGCCCCACCCGGCGGGTCGAAGCTGCCGGGTCTGGTGATGGTCCACGGCTCGGGGGCGCACAGCCGGGACGACTACCGGGACCAAGCCGAATCCTTTGCGCGGCAAGGCATCGCCACGCTCATCTACGACAAGCGCACCGACGGCTATTCGCAGCTCGAACGCAGCTACTCGACGCTCGCGGACGACGCGCTGGCCGCGGTTTCCGCCCTGCGCAGGCGATCCGACGTCGATCCGGCGCGGGTCGGCGTCTGGGGGTTGAGCGAAGGCGGCTGGGTGGCGCCACTGGCGGCCTCGCGTTCGTCGGACGTCGCTTTCGTGGTGACACTGGGCGCGAACGGCGTCGAGCCGGCGCAGCAGCAGTCGTGGGCGGTCGAGAACCAGTTGCGGCGGCTGGGAATGGACGGCTCGCTCGTGCGGATGGCGTCGTCGACGATGCTGCGCCAGCTCGCCGGCGGCGGGGTCTTCCCGGAAGCGCACTACGACCCCGTGCCGGTGCTGAGGAGCCTGCGTCAGCCGGTGCTCGGGATCTGGGGCGCGAAGGACATCCTGACCCCGCCGGGAGAAGCGGTCCGGATCTTCCGGGAATCGGTGGCGCACCGGACGTTGCGGGTCTTCCCGGACGCGCAGCACCAGCTGCGCCGGACCACGGACGGCTTCGACAAGCTGCCCGGGTACGCGCCCGGCTACCTCGAACTGGTCGGCAGCTGGGTGAAGAACCCGCCGAGCGCGTCGACGGCCGACGCACCACCGGCGCAGGACCGGCCGAGCAACGCCGTGACGCCGCTCGCCTGGTACGAGTCGACCTGGCTGCAGCTCGCGGTGCCGGCGTTCCTGCTGGTGGCGTTCGCCTGGTACCCGCTGGTCCGGCGCGGTCCCGCGGCCAGGGCGGCCCGCTGGCTGTCGGCGACCGGGCTGCTCGCCGTGCTCGGGTTCCTGGTCCTCGACGTCGTGATCCAGACGACCATGGGCAAGGGGCTGGGCCCGGTCGTCGCCGGCCGGCCGCTGCCGTGGCCGGCGCTGCAACTGCTGTCGCTGGGCACGGTGGCCGCTACCATCGGCACGGCGGTGGCGTGGTGGCGGCACCGCGGCCCCCGGCTCGGCGTCCTGCTCGCCGGCGGCGTGGTGTTCGTCCCGTGGGCGGTCTATTGGGGACTGCTGGGCGTCTAGGCGGAGTACCCCTTCGGCGGGATCAGCGTCGCGAGCTGGTTGAAGGTCAGCCAGTAGATCTGGTTCCCGCCGAAGCTCGCCGGGTCGGCGATCTTGACCGTCATGTCGGAGCTGTCGTAGCCGATGACGGTGAAGTAGTGGTAGATCGTGTAGTTCGGGTAGCCCGGCGGGTGGTTGTTCGCGGGCGCGACGATGTTGGCGACGATCGGGTAGCCGTTGTCGATGTCCAGCACGATGTCCCGCCAGAGCAGATCGCGCTGGGCCTGGGTCGGCGGGTCGTTCGGCATCTCCTTGGTCTCGTACCAGGAGGTGCCGAGGTCGGCGTTCAGGACGCCGGTGACCTGCCCGATCCAGTCGGTGCCGTTGGTGGTGGTGCCGAGCTGGGCGGCCAGGGTGCCCTGGCTCGGCAGGTTCGACGTGCGCGCGGACATGGCGATCCGCGTCGCGGCCGGCCCGCACCAGTACCCGGTTTCCTGGACCTGGTACTGGATGTTCAGAACGGCTTCGGTGGTGGCTTGGGCCACGGCGGGCAGGGCGACGAGTCCCATGGCGGCCACGAGCGTGACGAAGCCCAGGCGGAATCTGCGCATGACAATCCTTCCCCAGTTCGGGCGCCGGTTGGCCAGCGCCACACTTTGGGATGATCACGGCAATACCTGACTCTTGTCCCTCACCCGCACCCGTACGGCGCACGACGAAGGTAGGTTCTCGAGGGGGTTCCGGGCGGCGAAGCCCGGCATGGCGCGGTTCGGCCGTGAACGCTCGCGGGCACTGCGGGCAACTGGGGGCATGCAGGTGATCCACGAGGGCTCGGAGCTCTGGGGGCACGACCGCCCGGACCTGGGCGGACCCGAGCCCGGGCCGGCGTTCGGGCAGCTCTTCGACGCCCACGCCGCCCAGCTGCGGCGGTACCTGGCCCGCCGCGTCGGGGTCGAACCGGCGAACGACCTCGTCGCCGAGACCTTCCTGGTCGCGCTGCGGCGGCGGGAGACCTACCGGCCCGAGCTGGGCACCGCCCGGTCGTGGCTCTACGGCATCGCCACCAACCTGCTGCGCCACCACGTCCGGTCCGAGCTGCGCGGGCTGCAGGCCACCGCGCGGCTCGCCCGGACCGGCGAAGCCAGCCACGCGGGGCACGACGGCCGCGTCGCCGAACAAGTCGACGCCCAGGTGCGGGCCGCGCAGCTGGCCGGCGCGCTGGCCCGGCTCAGCCCGGCCGACCGCGACACGCTGCTGCTCGTGTCGTGGGCCGGGCTGGAACCGGCCGAGGTCGCCGAAGCCCTCGGCATCCCGCCGGGTACCGTCCGGTCCCGGTTGCACCGGATCAGGCGCTGGCTCAGGACGAACGCCCCGGCCCAAGAGGAGGTGCAGGACCTTGCGTGAAGACAACGTCCGGAAGATCTGGTCCGAAGCCGAACTCGACGCGGCGCTCACGGACCTGCACGGCGACGTCGAAGAAGAGGACGAGGGGCTGGCTTTCGCCCGCGCGTCCCTGCTCGCCGCAGCCGGTGTCGAGGAGGCGCCGCCCGCCGAGCCGCGGCGGGCCGGGGCGTGGCGGTGGCTGGCCGTGGCCGCGGCCGTCGTCACCCTGGTCGGCGGGCTGGGCGTCGCCGCCGCCGTGTGGACGCCGGACGCACCGGAGCCGTCACGGCCCGCCGTCTCGCTCCCCGACCTCGACCGGCCGCTCACGCCCGGCGAGTTCCGCTACGCGCAGAAGCTCACTTGGGTGCCGGAGGTCGTCTACGGGCTGCCCGCCTGGGCCCAGCAGAAGGTGGAGCTGTGGATTCCCGCCGACCCCACCGGTACCTGGCACCGGCGCACGAGGTGGACGGGCGTCGTGCAGGGCCTCGGCCCGGCGCAGCAGAAGGACGTCCAGGTGAACTTGACGCCCAAGGACGAATTCGCCCAGGGCGGCGCGTTCCCCGCCGACGGGCGGTCCGACGTGGTCCAGCCGCACTGGAGCCCGTCCCAGCAGAAGTGGCTGCAACCCGACGCCGCCTTCGTCGCCTCGCTGGCCCACGATCAGGTCGCGCTGAGAAAACGGCTGATGTTCGACACCGCCGGCTCCGGCGGGAACATCCGGGTGTACACCCCCACCGAGTCGCTCGCCATGGTGCGCAGCGTGCTGGAGCTGGGCCTGGCGCCCAAGGACATCCGGTTCGCACTGGCCGAGGCCCTCGGCGGCGTGCCCTCCGCGTACGTGGCGTCGGGCCACACCCCGGACGGGCGGTCCGCCATGGTCCTCGGTGTCAAGGACTCGGGCCAGCGGCTGTACCTCGACCCGTCGACGGCTCAGCTGCTGGCCTGGGAGGCGGCCCAGCCCGTCCCGGCGGTCACCCGCTCCAACGAACCGCCGCTGACCACCGGCTATCCGGCGCCGCGGAGCACCCCGGTCTCCCCGCAGACCACGACCCGGCAGAAACCGGACCCCGCCGGGCCGGTGACGGTGTACTCCTTCGCCATCACGCAGACCTCGGGGTGATCAGCGCGCGTGGCCGGCCGCGTTGAGCGCGTCCGCCACGTTCGCCACCTCCAGCACCCGGATCCCGGCGGGCGGCTTGCCCGAGTCCGGCGGGACCAGCGCGTGGGTGAACCCGAGCCGGGCCGCCTCCGCCAGGCGGCGACCCACGCTCGGCACGCGCCGGATCTCGCCGGCCAGCCCGACCTCGCCCACCGAAACGAGCCGCGGCGAAAGGGCCACGTCTTCGAAGCTCGACGTCAGCGCCAGCACCAGCGCCAGGTCGATGCCCGGTTCGGTGATCTTCATGCCGCCGACGGTGGCCGCGTAGACGTCCTTGTCGCCGAGCTTCAGCCCGCCGCGCTTCTCCAGCACCGCCAGTACCATCGCCACCCGCGCGGAGTCGAGGCCGCTGACCGCGCGCCGCGGCTGCGGGGCCGCCGTCGCCGACACCAGCGCCTGGACCTCACCCAGCAGCGGCCGCTTGCCCTCCAGCGAGACCGTGATCGCCGTGCCGGACACCGGCTCGGCCGTGCGGCTCATGAACAGCCCCGACGGGTCCGGCACCCCGACGATGCCTTCTTCCTGCAGCTCGAAGCAGCCGATCTCGTCGGCGGCGCCGAACCGGTTCTTGATGCCGCGGACCATCCGCAGTGTCGAGTGCTTGTCGCCCTCGAACTGCAGCACGACGTCCACCAGGTGCTCCAGCACGCGCGGGCCGGCCACCGAGCCGTCCTTCGTGACGTGCCCCACCAGCACCACCGGCAGCCCGCGTTCCTTGGCCAGCGCGACCAGCCCGGACGTCACCGCGCGGACCTGGGTCACGCCGCCGGGCGAGCCGTCGACCTGCGGGGACGCCATGGTCTGCACCGAGTCGACGATCAGCACGCCCGGCTTGACGTCGTCGACGTGGCCGAGGATGGCCGAGAGGTCGCTCTCGGCGGCCAAGTACATCCGGTCGTGGACGTTGCCCGTTCGCTCGGCGCGCAACCGGACCTGGCCCGCGGACTCCTCGCCGGTGACGTAGAGGGACCGGTCGACCGTCTTCGCCCACTGGTAGGCGACCTCGAGCAGCAGTGTCGACTTGCCGACCCCCGGCTCACCCGCGAGCAGCACCACGGCACCCGGCACCAGGCCGCCGCCGAGCACCCGGTCGAGCTCCGGGACGCCGGTGCGGCGGGCGCGGGCGGCTTCGACGTCGACCTCGCCGATCGGCCGAGCGGGTGCGCTCGGCGCCCCGGCGGCGACGCGCTGGATGGCCGGCTTGACCGGCGCCCCGCGCTCCTCGAAGGAGCCCCATTCCTGGCACTCCGGACACCGGCCCAGCCACTTGGCCGCTTCGTACCCGCAGCTGCCGCAGCGGTAGGTGGTCCCTTTCTTCACCCCGCGAGGCTATCGGCGACCACCGACAAAACCGGGGACCTACTCCTTGGCGTGCGCCGGCGCCGCGACCGGCAGCTCGACCGTGACCGGTCCGGCGTTCTGGAAGACGAAGGTGACCTTGATGACCTGACCCGGCCACAGCGGCTGCTTCAGCGCGGGCAGCTTCACGGTGGCCTGGCCGACCTTCTCCGGCGCGGTCGGCGTCGCGGCCGGGCCGGACGACGGGACCTCGGAGGTGGCCGTGGCGGTGAGGTTGCCCGGGCTGTTGGAGGCCGAGCTACTGCCGGTCGGCGTGCTGCTGGACGTCGGCGCGCTGGACGACGACGGCGCGCCCGAGGTCGTGGACTGCACCTCGTTCGTGGACTCGACGGCGTCGTCCGGGCCGATCACCAGCGAGTGCATTGCGACGATGGTCCGGGACCCCTCGATGGTCGCCTTGCCGCCGTCTTCGGTGGTCACCGAGACGAGCGAGTCGTCCTGCGCGCCCCGGTTGACGATCGTCAGGGTCAGCGCCGGGGTCGAGCCGGCGGCGTAGCCCGGGCCCGACGTCGGGTACTGGACCGCGGCGTTGCGCAGGTCGATGGTCTTGACCTGGGCGTGCGTGCCGTTGACCGCGGGCTGCTGCGTGTCGGTCTGGGTGATCTGGCCGGCCCCGCACCCGGCGAGCACGAGCGCGGCACCGAGCGCCAGCACGCCCGCGCCGAGCACGCGACGATTCTGCAGCCTCACGTCGCAGTCCTTCCCTTTTCACGGCCTCGTCGCCCCGAAGACTAGCCGGGGTCGATCTCCCCCGCGGAACGGGTGTGCGTTGCCGGGGCGCGGCGACCAAGATCAACCGTCCACAAAGGAATTCCCAGCCTGTGACGAAACGCTTCCCCGCTACCTGCGTGAGCACGGGGGTCCGACGTTTGTCAACCCCCGGCCAGGCCGCTGACCTGCGAGGACGAGTCCGGCCCGCTAGGTGGGCACTGGCGGCCCGTGCTAGGATGGAGTCAGCGAAAGGGGCAGAGGACACATGGTTTTCAAGGTCGGAGAGACCGTCGTCTACCCGCACCACGGTGCCGCACTCATCGAAGCCATCGAGACCCGCGTGATCAAGGGCGAGGAAAAGAAGTACCTCGTCCTCAAGGTCGCGCAAGGGGATCTCACGGTTCGCGTGCCCGCAGACAACGCCGAAATCGTCGGCGTCCGCGATGTCGTCGGGCAAGAAGGACTGGACAAGGTCTTCGACGTTCTGCGTGCTCCGCACACCGAAGAGCCCACCAACTGGTCTCGTCGGTACAAGGCCAACCTCGAGAAGCTCGCCTCCGGCGATGTGAACAAGGTGGCCGAAGTGGTGCGCGACCTCTGGCGGCGAGAGAAGGACCGCGGACTTTCAGCCGGTGAGAAGCGCATGCTGGCGAAGGCGCGGCAAATTCTGGTCAGCGAGCTCGCGCTCGCGGAGGGCACCGACGAGGACAAGGCTGAGGTCCTCCTCGACGAAGTTCTGGAAACCGCGACGGTCTAACCCCAAGGCGTACCCGCCCTGCGGGAGGGTGGGTGCCTCTACGATCGCGTACCGATGAACGTCGTCGCGATCGTGACCGTCGCACATCATGCCTCCGACGGAGAGTCAGCTCTCACGCCGGTCCATGGTGAGGCGCTACTCACGCACACCGTGCGGGGGCTGCTCGACGTACCGGAGATCTCCTCGGTGCTCGTGGCGGCCCCCCAGCGGTGTGCTTTGCCGTTTTCCGAGGCCGTTCGCGACCTCGCCTGCCGGGTCGTGCCCGGCTCGCTCCGGGAGGCCTTCGCCACCGTCGAGCCCGAACTTCCCCGTGACTCAGTTGTACTCCTCCACGACGCGTTGCGTGCCTTCATTCCTGCGCAAACGGTGCGTGACGTGATCAGCGCGGTCCGTGACGGCGCTCCGGTCGTGGTACCGGTGCTGCCGATGGCCGACACGGTGAAGGTGACCGACGCCGCATCGCTGATCGTCGGCACCGAGGACCGCTCACGGCTGCGCACCCTTCAGACCCCCGTGGGCTACGCCGTCGAGGCCTTCCGGCCGGACCTCACGCCCGCCGGCGCGGCAACGGTCGACGGCCACCCGGACGCGATGCGCGTCACCAGCGATTTCGAACTGTCACTGGCCGAGGCGATCGCGGCGGCACCGAAGAACGAGGAGACGCTGTGAGGATCGGCAACGGCGTGGACGTCCACCCGGTCGAACCGGGCCGCGAGTGCTGGATGGCGGGCCTGCTCTGGCCGGACGCCGACGGCTGCGCGGGCCACTCCGACGGCGACGTCGCGGCGCACGCGCTGTGCGACGCCCTGCTGTCGGCGGCGGGCCTGGGCGACCTGGGCGCGGTGTTCGGCACCGGCGACCCCCGCATGGACGGCGCGCACGGTGCGGACATGCTGGCCGAGGTCCGCGGCCTGATCGAGGCAGCGGGCTGGCGGGTGGGCAACGCCACGGTCCAGATCGTGGGCAACGCCCCGCGGGTGGGCAAGCGGCGCGACGAGGCGCAGAAGGTGCTGTCGGAGGCGGTGGGCGGCCCGGTGAGCGTGTCCGGGACGACATCGGACGGCCTGGGCCTGACGGGCCGCGGCGAGGGCATCGCGGCCTTCGCGACGGCGTTGCTGCTCGCGGCGGAATAGGGCCGCGGCAGCGCCGGTTCGGCGTGATACCTCTCACCCCTCAGCCGCGGGACGCGGCACGTGGCCTGGCGCCGAAAAAGCCCGCGAAGATCGCCGCCAACGTGAAATAGGGTCCAGACCATGGGTGTGACTTTCAACGAGGCCACCAAGGCCCTCTTCGACGGCAAGAACTTCCCGGTGGTCGCCACCATCAACGCCGACGGCTCGGTCCAGACCTCCGTCGTCTGGGCCAAGCGGGACGGCGACGCCGTCCTCTTCGCGACCGTCCGCGGCCGGCTCAAGGAGCGGAACCTCACGCGTGATCCGCGGGTCTCGCTGTCCGTCTTCGACCTCGAGGACCCGCTCAAGTACGTCGAGGTCCGCGGCCGCGCCGAGATCACCGAGGAGGGCGGCCGGGAGCTGATCAACGAGCTCTCGCACAAGTACGACGGCAAGGACTTCCGCACCGAACCGCCGGAGGTCGTCCGGGTGGTCGTGCGGGTGGTCCCGGACAAGGTCACCGGCTACGCCGCGTGACGTGACGCGGGTCGCGGGCGCCGCTCGGGGGCCCGCGGCCTCGCTAGGCTGGGTGTCATGACGATCAGGGCGGTGTTGTTCGACTTCTCCGGCACGCTGTTCCGGCTCGAGCAGGACGAGTCCTGGCTCACCGAACTGACCGACCACCGGGGCGACCCGCTCGACATCGAGGCGCAGGCCGAGCTGATGCGCCGGATGACCGCCCCGGTCGGGCAGGTCGTCGAGCTCGACGCCGAGCACGTGCACGCCTGGCACCACCGGGACCGCGACCCCGAGCTGCACCGGAAGGTGTACCTCGAGGTGCTGAAGAAGTCCGGCGTCCCGCGCGTCGAGCAGGCGAAGGCGCTCTACGACCGGCTCATCGATCCCAGCCAGTGGACGCCGTACCCGGACACCGAGGCCGCGCTGAAGGCCGCCGCCGAGCGGGGCCTCGAGGTCGGCGTGCTGAGCAACATCGCCTTCGACATCCGGCCCGCGTTCACCGCCCGCGGGTGGGACGCCTACGTCGACGAGTTCGTGCTGTCCTTCGAGGTCGGCGCGGTGAAGCCGGAGCTGGAGATCTTCCGCAAGGCCGTCGAGGCCCTCGGCGTCCCGGCCACCGAGACGCTGATGGTCGGCGACAGCGAAGAGGCCGACGGCGGCGCCCGCGCGCTGGGCTGCGAGTTCGCGCTGGTCGACCCGCTGCCCACGGCCGAGCGGCCGGACGCCCTGCTCACGGCGTTGCGCGGGTTCGGCGTGGCCTGAGGGCCAGAGACATCCCTCACGCCCGACCCCGTACCCTTTGAGGGTGGCCCTTCACCTTTTCGACACAGCGACCCGGAGCGTACGGGAGTTCCACCCCGTCCGTAGCGGAACGGCGTCGATCTACGTGTGCGGGGCCACCGTGCAGGGCGTTCCGCACATCGGGCACATCCGCGGCGCCCTGAACTACGACGTCCTGCGCCGCTGGCTCGTCCACAAAGGACTGGACGTGCTGCTGGTCCGCAACGTCACGGACATCGACGACAAGATCCTGACCAAGGCCGCCGACGCCGGCCGGCCGTGGTGGGAGTGGGCGGCGACGCACGAGCGCGCCTTCGAGCAGGCGTACGACCAGCTCGGCTGCCTGCCGCCGTCGATCAACCCGCGCGCGACCGGGCACGTCACCCAGATGGTCGAGCTGATGCAGCGCCTGATCGACCAGGGGCACGCGTACGCGACCGAGGGCGACGTCTACTTCTCGGTGAAGTCCTTCGACCACTACGGCGAGCTGTCCCGGCAGGGCCTCGACGACGTCCAGCAGGGCGAGACGCCGACCCGCGGCAAGCAGGACCCGCGCGACTTCACGCTGTGGAAGAGCGCGAAGCCGGGCGAGCCGTCGTGGCCGACGCCGTGGGGGCCCGGCCGGCCGGGCTGGCACCTCGAGTGCTCGGCGATGGCGACGGCCTACCTCGGCCGCGAGTTCGACATCCACGGCGGCGGGATCGACCTGATCTTCCCGCACCACGAAAACGAGCGCGCCCAGTCGAACGCCGTCGGCGACCCGTTCGCCCGCTACTGGCTGCACAACGCCTGGGTGACCATGTCCGGCGAGAAGATGTCGAAGTCGCTGGGCAACACCGTGACCATCCCCGCGATGCTCGAGCGCTACCGCGCGGCCGAGCTGCGGTACTACCTGGTGCAGCCGCACTACCGGTCCAACATCGAGTACTCCGAGGCCGCGGTCTCCGAGGCCGCGCAGGGCTACCGGCGGATCGAGACGTTCCTGCGCCGGGCCGCGCAGTCGGGCGAGGTCGCGATCGGCGCCCTCCCGGCCGAGTTCGTCAACGCGCTCGACGACGACCTCGCCACCCCGCAGGCGTTCGCCGTGGTCCACACCACGGTCCGGGACGGTAACGCCGCCTTCGACGCGGGCGACACCCAGAAGGCACTCGAGCTCGCCGCGGCCGTCCGCGCGATGACCGACGTGCTCGGCCTCGACCCGCTGTCCGCGCGCTGGTCCGAGGCGGGCGGTTCCGAAACGCCCACCAAGGAAGCGCTGGCCCGGATCGTCGAAGGGCTGCTGGCCGAGCGCCAGCAGGCTCGCGCCGAGAAGGACTTCGCCCGCGCGGACGCCGCCCGTGACCGCCTCTCGCAGGCGGGCATTGTGGTGGAGGACACCCCCAACGGTCCTCAGTGGACTGTGAAGTCCGACTGATCTCGTTACAACGCAAGGAAACTTTCACCATGGCAGGCAACTCGCGGCGCCAGGGCGCGATCCGCAAGGCGGGCACCAAGAAGGGTGCCGTCGTCGGCTCGGGCGGTCAGCGCCGCAAGGCCCTCGAAGGCAAGGGGCCGACCCCGAAGGCGGAAGACCGTCCCGGGCACAAGGCGTACCGCCAGGCGAACGCCCAGACCAAGCGCGACCAGGCCCGGCAGAAGAAGGCCGACAAGCCGGAGCTGATCGCCGGGCGCAACCCGGTGGTCGAGGCGCTGCGCGCGGGTGTCCCGGCGACGGCGTTGTACGTCGCACTGAACATCGAGATCGACGACCGGGTCAACGACGCGGTCCGGCTGGCGGGCGACAAGGGCATCTCGATCCTGGAGATCCCGCGCGAGGAGCTGGACCGCAAGACGAACCGGGCCGTGCACCAGGGCCTGGGCCTGCAGGTCCCGCCGTTCGAGTACGCCCACCCGGACGACCTGATGGCAGTGGCCCGCAACTCGGGCGAGGTGCCGCTGTTCGTCGCGCTCGACGGCGTCACGGACCCGCGGAACCTGGGTGCGGTGATCCGCTCGGCGGCCGCGTTCGGGGCGCACGGCGTGCTGCTGCCGGAGCGGCGCAGCGCGGGCATGACCGCGGTGGCGTGGCGGACGAGCGCGGGCACGGCGGCGAAGCTGCCGATCGCGGTGGCGACGAACCTCACGCGCCAGCTCAAGGCGTGGGCGAACGACGGCCTGATGCTGGTGGGCCTGGACGCGGACGGCTCGGTGGACATCGACGAGCTCGAGCTGGCGGCCGACCCGCTGGTCATCGTGCTGGGCTCGGAGGGCCGCGGCCTGTCCCGCCTGGTCCGCGAGACGTGCGACGCGACGGTGTCCATCCCGATGGCGGCGGGCGTGGAGTCCCTGAACGCCTCGGTGGCGGCGGGAGTGCTGCTCGCGGAGGTGGCGAGGCGCCGCCGCGCCGCCGGGCGGGTCTGACGCAGACCACCCGGTCGGGTTAAGGTCACCGTCGGATAAACCGAGGGGACCCGATGTCGTTCGTTTCGCCGCTCTTCCTGTGGTACTTCATGCCGGCGGTGCTCGTCGCCGTGCTGGTGTGCCCGCGGAGCTGGCGGAACGGCATCATCGCGGTCGCCAGCCTGCTGTTCTACACGATCGGCGCCGGCGCCTTCGTGTTCCTGCTGCTCGGCTGCATGGTCGTCAACTTCCTGGCGGGGCCGCTCCTGGCCCCGAGCCCGTGGGACGTCCACGGCGTCCGCCGTCGCCGGATCCTCATCGCGGTGGTGTCGCTCGACGTCGCGGTGCTGCTGATCTGGAAGTACGCGGGCTTCGCGACGCAGCAGATCGCGGCGGTGGCGCACTGGTTCGGCGGCAGCGTGCCGGTGGCGAGCCTGGTGGTCCCGATCGGCATCTCGTTCTACACGTTCCACCACATTTCGTACGTGGTGGACATCTACCGCGGCGAGCGCCAGGCGTTGCGCAACCCGGTCTCGTTCGCCGCGTACATCGCGATGTTCCCGCAGCTGGTGGCGGGCCCGATCGTCCGGTTCCGCGAGATCGCCGACCAGCTACCGCAGCTCCGGTCGCACCGCCTGGACGACATCGCGGCGGGCTTCCCGAGGTTCGCGCTCGGCTTGTGCAAGAAGACGATCATCGCGGACTCACTGGGCCCCCTGGTCGACGCGTGCTTCAAGGTCCCCCCGGACCAGATGACGTTCACGACGGCTTGGCTGGGCGCGGTCGGCTACACGCTCCAGCTGTTCTTCGACTTCTCGGGCTATTCGGACATGGCGATCGGCCTGGGCCGCATGCTGGGCTTCCGGCTCCCGGAAAACTTCGCAAGACCGTATTCGTCGGTGACGATCACGGAGTTCTGGCGCCGCTGGCACATGAGCTTGAGCCGCTGGTTCCGCGACTACGTGTACATCCCCCTGGGCGGCAACCGCCACGGAGCAGCGAAGACGTACCGCAACCTGTGCATAGTGTTCGTCCTGACCGGCTTCTGGCACGGCGCCCAGTGGACGTTCCTGGTGTGGGGCTGCTACCACGGAGCGCTCCTGGTGATCGAGCGCCGCTTCGGCCTGGACCTGGACCCGTCGGCCCCGTGGAAGCGCTACCTCCGCAGGGCCCTGACGATGTTCCTGGTGGTGATCGGCTGGGTGTTCTTCAGGTCGGCGGACCTGGGCCACGCCCTGTCGATGATCGGCCACATGCTGATCCCGGACTTCGAAGGCCTGGGAGCGGGGGTGGAGCAGGCGTTCACGAACCAGCGCCTGGTCCTGCTCCTGGCCGCAATGGTGGTGTTCTTACTGCCGGCCCACCCGGTGACGGGCCCGTTGCTGGAGTCGAGCCGAAGCCGCCCGGCAACAGCACTGAGAATCGGAGTGATGACGGCGGGCTTGCTGTACGCGGCAATCCTGATCGCGACAGGAACGTTCAGCCCATTCTTGTACTACCAGTTTTAAACGCAACGTACGCACCCAGAGCCCCCACCAACCACACCCCGGCAGCCTCCAAACCGAGGGACCGCATTGACCACCGACCTGTCCCAAACCCCTGGCGTAATCCCGTACGTGGACAACCACAACGGCCCCCGGCGCCTCCTGACGGTGGAAATCCCCCACCTCGGCCACACAGTCCGAGCCTACGCACCGATAGCCGGCATCGACGGCCGCCAGTACATAGTCTCCTGGGGCTCGGTCTCCTTCGAAATCCCGGCGGACCGCAACGTCCACGTGAGCGTCCACCTCCAGACGAACAGCGGCCACGACCACACGATCACCCCGTTCGCCTCGATCGTGCTGGGCCCGCACCCGGCCCCGATGCGCCTGGTGGCCCAGTTCGCCCCCAGCCAGCGCCCCGAAGGCGTCCTCGTCCCGATCGGCTGAGCCACCGGAACACAGTTCAATCCGCCCAACCAGCTCACCCGAACGGCCCAAGCATGAAACCCTGACCCCGTGCTGACGACCCGGTACCTCTTCCTCACCCGACACGGTGAACAAGGACCGGACGGAAGCCTCACCGAAGCCGGCCACCGCCAGGCGATCCTCCTGGGCAGACGCCTCCGGGACGTCCCGGTCACGTCGATCCACCACGGCCCCCTCCCGAGAGCCGCACAGACGGCCCACCTCATCGCCGCCCAGCTCTCCGGCGTCCCCGTCCAAGAAGAGAAGGCGGCAGGCGACTTCGTCCCGTACACGCCGAGACGAGAAGAGCTCCCCGAGACCTCCGGCGACCTCCTGCTCGCGTTCACCCGCCAGTTCCCGCCCGCCGACGAGGAGCTGGCCGCCGAGGCCGAACGCCGGTTCAGCGGCCCGGTACCGGGAAGCGAACCGCGGTACGACGTCGTCGTCACGCACAACTTCCTCGTCGGCTGGCTGGTCCGCGCGGCCCAGGACGCCCCGCCGTGGCGCTGGCTCACCCTCTCCCACGCCCACGCCGGCCTGACGGTCATCCAGTACTCCCCGAGCCGCCCGGCGGCCCTGCTGACCTACAACGACCTGAGCCACCTCCCCGCCGAACTCCGCTGGACCGGCTTCCCACCCGATTTCTACGTTCCGTAATCGGCAACCGCGGCGCGTAATCGACCGGGAAAACCGTTCTCGCCCGAACGGACCAGCGTGTCAGGATGCGCGGATGAATCACCCGCCGGTCCCGACGTCCGATCGGCTCAGCGACTACCTCGCCGCGGACGCCGTCATCGATCACGGACACCCCTCGATCCGCACCCTCGCCGACGCCCTGCGCCCGGCCGACGGCGACCCCACGGAAGCGGCCAGAGCCGCGTTCCTCTTCGTGCGCGACGAGGTCGAACACGTCATCGACGCCGCCGACCCGCGCGTCACCTGGCGGGCGTCGGACGTCCTGCGCGAGCGCGTCGGCATCTGCCACGCCAAGGCGCACCTGCTGGCCGCTTTGCTGCGCGCACAAGGGATTCCGGCCGGCTTCTGCTACCAGGAGCTCTCCGCGCTGCACGGCCTGAACGCCGTGTACCTGCACGACAAGTGGGCCAGGCTCGACGCCCGCGGCAACCGCACCGGTGCCGGCGGGGAGTTTTCGCTCGACGTGGAGAAACTGGCCTGGCCGGTCGATCCCGCTCGCGGCGAACGCGATCTCCCGGAGATCCACCCGGCTCCCGCGCCTGCCGTCGTGGATTTCCTGATGACCACCGAACCAGGCCCCGGCTGGTACGAAAACGGGCTGCCGCGCACGCTTTGATCATGGTTTTCCGGTATTTTCGGAAAACCGGCCGACCCGGTAAATTATTGCCGAGAGTGACGTCTGTCCGTCAGGTCTGTCCCCCGAACTTCTTATTTCGCGTACTCCGCGAGGCGCGTAAAGTGACTCCCCGCGCTCGAACAGACACTTTAAGCATACGTCCGTTCGGGTGGTTCGAGGGAGGTGAAGCACGTGGCCGCGGCTGGCGGACGCCTCCGCCGTACCCCACTGCAGGAGATCTTCTGGACCAGGACGAGCCTGCTCCTCACGGTGCTCGTCGTGGTCGCCGGCCTGAGCCTGTGGATCGCCGGCCTGATGGACCCCGGCACCGGGAAGAACCTGGTGACGTCGCTGGGCACCGGCACCCTGATCTCCGCGATCGTCGGGTTCGGCCAGACCCTGATCACCGCCAGCGCCTCGCAGAAGGCGCTCGTGACACCGGTGATCGAGGAGAGCAGGCGCGCGCTGGAGGACCTGAGCGCCGAATACCGCGCGCTGAACAAAGAGTTCTTCCCCACCGACGTGTTCGAGGCGACGACCGATCCCGACCCCGCGTTCAACCGCGCGCTGATGGCCGACCTCGACGCGACCCGGCAGTACTTCTTCCGCGGCTTTTCCGGTCGCCACGCGGCCGCCCGCCTGCTGCTTTCCCGCACCGAGCGGGAACTGCGAGCCGTCATCGCCGATCCGCGCGACGCGAGCTCGATCAGCGGGCGCGCCCGGTACCTGTTGCGCCGCGAGGCGGCCGACGCCGACTCAGAGCAGATCCAGACCCGGCTCGACGAGGAGATCCGGATCGGGCTCGTCGGCCTCTTCCTGGCCCGCAGCCGGTGCGCGTCGGTCGACATCACCGTGGTCGCCGACCCGCCGCTGGACCGGCTCGAAATGTTCGACGACAGCGTGTGGGTGTCGCTCTACAGCGACGTCCGCGGCGCCACCAAGCTGTACCCGCGGTCCCTGCGATTCACCGAAGGTTCCTTCCTCTACAACATGGAACGCGCCGAATTCGTGCGCGTCTCGCAGTCCCGGACCGGCCGCCACTTCCGCATCACGTCCGCGACGACGCGGACGGATTTCCTGGCGCTGTTCGAGAAGATCACCGGATCCCCGTTGTCCGAGGAGCAGTTCCGCGCGCTGGAGGCCAAGTTCCACGCCTTCCGCGCGGAGTTCTCCGCAGTCGCCGAGCTAGGGAGCTGACCTTGCTCACCCGCCTGTCCCCCCTTTCCGAACTGGCCACCCGCCTGCGCACGGCCAGGTTCCCGCTCGCCTCGGAGTGGCGCGTGGTCGACGGCTGGTTCCGGCCGTGGGCCGCCCAGCCCGGCCTGCGGGACGAGCTGCGCACGCAGCTGCGCGCGTTGTCCGCCCCGCAGGCCACCAAGATCCTGCGCTCCTCCCGGGAGACGACCACCCACTTCGCCTGGTGCCTGCTCGATTCGCCGTCCGACCCGTTTTCCTTCTGGCTGCACGAATACAAGGCACAGGAGGACTGGCGGGAGGGGTATGCGGATTCCGTGCACAACCACCGGTACCACTTCTGCACCACGATCCTCCGCGGTGACTACCTGCACGAACGGTACGAGACGACGATCGACGCCGGCACCGGGCTGATCACGTCCGCGCGGTTGCGCCGCCGGACGCGCTGCGCGGCCGGCGCGTGCGCCACCATGCTGGCCGACGAATTCCACCGGATTCCCGAAGCGGCCACCGGAACGATGACTTTCCTCGTCAAATCACGCCCGGTGAGCAGTTTCAGCCTGTCTTTCGACCCGGCCGGCGGAATCGGTCATCGTCACGTTCCGGTAGAGGTCCGATTGGGGGAATTGGCCGACCGCATCTAGCTACACACCGGCGTCAGCGGCGCTTACCATTACTCCACCCGCCTGAACACCACGGCCGGGATGGGAGAGGTGTATGCGCACGCAGGAAAGCACGATCGACCGCGTGATCGTCGGCGCCGTCGAAGACCGGGTCCACCGGCTCTGCCGCCAGTACGCGGACCGGTTGCAGTTCCACGGCTGGCACCACGTGAGCTTCGTCCGCACGAAGGCGGCCGGGTTCGCCCGGCACAACGGCGCCGATGTGGCGGTGGTGGAAGTCGCCGCGCTGGTGCACGACGTCAACTACCTGGTGCTCCGGAACTCGCCGGCCGCGGCGGGCCGGAGCCTGCGGCTGGAAATCCTCGCCGAATGCGGTGTCCCACCGCGGATCGCGCGCTGGATCGACGAGATCGTCGACGAAGCGGAAATGGCCACCCGCGGCCGGGACATTTCCCTGGAGTCGCAGGCGCTGAGCGACGCGGACACGTTGTTCAAGGCGCTGCCGGTGACGCCGGTGGTGCTGGCGCACCGCTACCTGCGCGAGAACGGGCTGAGCCTGCGCGAGCTGGCGCACAAGATCGTCGGCGAGCAGTGCGACGTCCACGACGAAGGGTACTACTTCTACAACCCGGAGGCGGCGGCGACGTATTCGCGCTGGGCGACGGCGAACCTTCAGCTGTGGCAGTGCATCAAGGAGGCGGTCGACGACCCGACGGTGGTGGAGCTGCTGGAAGCGGTGGCGTCTTGACCCCCGGTCGGTAGCCGCGAAGCGGGGCTGCCCACACAGACGGCCATGCCTGCCCTGATGGGCGGCCCCTGGTGTCCTGCCGCGCCCGGCGCGGGTGCGGCACGATGGCGACGGGCACCTTGCGGCACCGTCCAGTCGGCAGGGGGAAGTACATGCGCACGCACCGGACAGCGCACGAGCGAGCCACCACCGTCCAGCCGCGCGCGGTCCACCCGGACCGGGACCGCTTCCGCGACGGCGTGGTGACCGCCAGGCAGCTCGGCATCCTGCAGCGCACCGCCGGAAACGCCGCGGTCGGCGCGCTCGTGCAGCGGACCATCGGCGACGGCCACGACCTGAGCGGCAACCGCTTCAAGGGCAATGTCACGCTGGAAGCCGTCTTCGACGACGAGCGCCTGCTCCAGCAGGGTGCCTCCGGTCTCGCGGTCACGATCCTGCAGCAGGCACTGACCGACGCCGGGTTTCCCGTCACCGTCAACGGGCAGTTCGGCCCGCGGACCCGCCAGGCGGTCCGCGCGTTCCAGACCGCGCGGGGGCTGAGCGGCACCGCGGTGAACGGGATCGTCAACGGGCGCACGATGGACCTGCTCGACCGGCACTTCCTCGGCCACGCTCCCGAGCGGGCGATCGCGGCCGCCCCGGGGCGGGCGTTGACCGAAGGGACCCGCGCTCTCAGTGACACCGAACGCGCGGCGCTGCGCGGCGCGGTCACCACCGAGCAACGCGCCGCGGGTGGCCGGATGCCGACGTTCCACCGGACCATCGCCACCGACCCGAACCCGTACGAGATCCGGATCCGCGACGCGCTCAACACCGCCATCACCGGGCTGCACGCCCAGCTCGTCGGCGCCCGCCCGCCCCGCACCCCGGCCAACCTGATGGGCGGCGCCGAGATCGATCGCGTCGCCACGAGCGCCAAGACCGTGACCGACGCGGTCTTCGGCCGGTACCAGGTCGGGCCGGCGCTCGCGTACGGGCTCAACATCATGGACCAGTTCGACGTCCGTGACGCGCAGATCAGCGCGTCTCCGGCCGCGGCCGACTCGGCGGCCGAGTGGCGGGTCGACAAGCTCCTCAACGGCGACGAGGAGATCGCCCGGATCGACCAGGAGCACGGAGCGGTGCAGAGCCGGACCGCGGAGGCCGGGCTCATCGCGCCGATCAGGACCGCGATCCTCGGCGCCCGGCGCGCGGAGCTGCTGGCCATCCACCGCAACTGGCCCGGCTCGGCGGAGGGTGGCGTGGTCCACCTCCAGCGGTACCGGGGCGCGACGGCGGCGGCCAACCGGGACATCCTCTACGACCTGTTCGGCACGGTGATCCACGAGTACGTGCACACGCTCGAGCACCCGACGCACGTCACTTTCCGCGAAGCACAGCCGGAACAGCGCGGCGGCTTCGTGCTCCGCGAAGGCATGACGGACTACTTCGCCAAAATGGTGTGGGACGGCCTCGTGTTCGACGCACCGCTGCGGAGCCAGATCGAAGGCGCATTCCACGATCCGGTGCACCCGACCGCCCACCCCATCCCGGTCCCGTCCCGATACAGTGAGTGGAACAATGCCGAGCGCGCAGTCGGCATCATCGGCATCCGCAACGCCATGGCCGCGTATTTCCTCGGCCGGACCGATCTCATCCGAATGAGGTGACAGCGCCGTGCAAGGGTCGGCACCGAACCACTGGGACATGATCGGCTCCCGCGATTTCCGCGGCTGGCAAGGCCTCCCGGAAGATGCGGGTTACGCGGAGTTCGAAACGCGCTTCCCCCGCCTGATGGACGCGGAAGCACGCGGCCTGCTCGGCACCCGGAACGAAGTGGCCTACTACCGGATGCACGTCGCCGAGGGGTACCCGCAACACCTGAAAACGTGGCGCCAGGACGAGAGGCTCATCCTCGTCGAAGCCACGCTGCCGCAACTCCGGAGTCCTCTCGACGAGCTGCGCGCCGAACTGGGCGAACCCGCCGCGCTCCTGGATCACACCTGGGACACCCACCGGGTGATGCGGGGAGCCCGCATTCACCCGGCCCGCGGAATCGCCTTGTTCCTCGGCCCGGAACAGCAGCTGTTGCGGTTGTCGCTGTTCGCGCCCTGCGAACTCGCCGACTACCTCGCCACCCGCCACCACGTGACCCGGCTGGTCGAGCGGCCACTGCGCGAGTCCTAACCCTGCCCGTAGCCCCTCAGCCGTTCGACGACGTTCGCGACCTCGGGCGGCGGGAGCAGGCTGGGCCGGCCGGCGCTCTGGGCGAGCAGCCAGACCCGGCAGGCCCATTCGAGCTGCTGGGCGCGGTGGTAGGCGGCCTCCAGGCCGTCACCGTAGGTGAGGGTGCCGTGGTTGGCCATCAGGCAGCCACGACGCCCTTCGAGCGCCTCCAACACGGCGGCGGCGAGCTCCGGCGTGCCGTAGGTGGCATAGCGCGCGACGCGCACGGAGGGCCCGATGGTGGCGACGATGTAGTGGATGGGCGGAACTTCCCGCACGAGCGTGGAGACGGCGGTGGCGTGCGGCGAGTGCGTGTGCACGACGGCCGTGACGGGCTCCCCGTCCGGGTCACGAACGTCCCAGTACACGGACAGGTGCATCGGCAGTTCACTGGTCGGCTTGAGCGACCCGTCGACGACCTGCCCGCCGAGATCGACGATGGGGATGTCGGCGGGGGTGAGGCTCGCGTAGGCAACCCCGGTGGGCGTGACGGCGACGAGGTCACCGGCCCGCATGGAGACGTTCCCGGAGGTGCCGACGACCAGGCCGTCGCCGACCATCCGGCGCGCATAGGCGCACACGGCGGCCCGCTCGGTCTCGAGGATCATGCGCAGGTCCCGTCTCGTGGGTGATCGGCAAGTGCAGACTGCCAGTCACCCCTGAGTGTCGGCCACCTCGGTCGGCTGGTTCGGTGCCCACCACCCCGAAGCCCGATTGTGACGACGGCCGGTGGTGGCGGGTCAAGGCGGGAAAGCGTGCCTTGACCCGGCACCACCGGCCGTGTGCTGGCTTCGGATCGGGGTGGGTGCGGGGCTGGGTGTCCGCGTACCGTTCGGGCCGAGGAGCTACGCCTTCGCCGGAGCCGCGGGCGGGGCTGTCGAGGGCTTCGGCGCCGGCTTGCGGTCGCCGTTCGCCGCCGTGGTGGTCTTCTCCGCCGGGGATGAAGCCAAGGCCAGCGCCGGGGCCGCGTCCGGGCTCGAAGGAGCGGCGTCCTCCGGGGGCGGCGCCAGCAGCCGCATCGCCTCCTTCACCGCCTCGTCCGTCGCCGCGATGCGCTCGGCCACCTTTGCGCGCAGGTCCAGGGCCAGCTTCCGGTTCTGGTCCGCCGTCGCCTGGGCTGTCTGGGCCGCCGCCAGTGCCGCCTCCGTCTCGCGCTTCTTCTGCGCGAACTCCTCCTCGAAGGCCTTCTTCCGCGCGGCCAGCTCCTCCGCCGCGACGCGGTCCGCCTCCTCGCGCGCCGAAGCCGCCGCCGCCTCGGCTGCCGCGTCCGCTTCCTTGCGGGCCCTCTCGGCCGCCGCGGCCAGCTCGACCCTCTTCGCGCCCGCCGCCGCGTTCAGCTTCTCGATCTCGCCCTTCGCCTCCGACAGCAGGCGGGCGCGCTCTTCCTCCGCGTCCTTCGCCAGCTTGTCGGCCGTGCGGCGGGTCTCGTGCGCGTACTTGTCCGCCTGGTCGCGGGTCGAGGCCGCGTCGGCCTCCGCCGCCGAGCGCAGGTCCGCGATCTCCTCCTCGGCCAGCTGCATCATCATCCGGACGCGCTCGGCCATCGCGCCCGCGCCGGACGGGCTCGAGCTCATCCTCGCCAGCGCGGCCTTCGTCTCGGCCAGCTCCTTCTGCGCGTACGCGAGGGCTTTCGAGAGGTCCGACGACGTCGCGACGGCTTCGTCGCGGCTGCGGGACGTCTCGCGCAGGTCCTTGTTCAGCTCGGCGAGACGCTCGTCTACCTGACGCTGGTTGTAGCCGCGGACACCCACGGCGAACTGGGCGGTCTTCGGGGCGGACTGGGGCTTCTCAGGCGCGACCATCGGCACACCTTAATGAGCAAGGGACCTTCGATGCGTACCGCCAAAAGGATGCATCACGGATATTGGAACCCCCGGTGACGCATGGCATTCTGGAGCCCGGCGCGAGGAGGCCACAGTGGACATACTCGCGGACGTCGGCGCGCACTGGCCAGTCTACGCCGGCATGCCGGTCATCGCCGCCCTCATCGGCTACCTCACCAAGCGCGTCGCCATCGAGATGATGTTCCGGCCGCTGGAGTTCAAGGGCGTCAAACCCTTCGGCTGGCAGGGCGTCATCCCGGCGAACGCGCGGCGGATGGCCACCACCGCCGTCGACCTGCTGACCCGCAACCTCGTCGACCCGCAGGAGATCTTCGCTCGGCTCGATCCGGAAGAAATGGTCAAAGAGCTCGAACCGCCGCTGCTGAAGGCCGTCGAGGAGGTCACGCGGGAAGTCATGGAGACCTACCAGCCGCGGCTCTGGGAGCTGCTGCCGGCGCGGGCGCAACGGCTGCTCGTCGACCAGGTGCGCGCGCAGGCGCCGGTCGTCGTCAAGCGGCTGCTGCGGGAGGTCTCGGCCAACATCGACGACGTCCTCGACGTCAACGACATGCTGATCAACGCGATGGTCCGGGACAAGTCGCTCACCTGCCGGCTGATCCGCGAGGTCGCCGCGCCCGAGTTCCGGTTCATCGCGCGCTCGGGGATCTGGTTCGGGTTCGTGATCGGGCTCGTCCAGCTCGTCACCTGGGCACTGACGAAACAGCCGCTGATCATGCCGGCCTTCGGTTTCGTCACGGGCTTCGTCACGGACTGGCTCGCTCTCAAGATGATCTTCCACCCGCGTGAGCCACGCGGGTTCGGCTTCTTCCGCTGGCAGGGGATGTTCCAGAAGCGCCGGCAGGAGGTCGCCGCCGACTACGGGGCGCTGATCGCCGACGAGGTGCTGACCGTGCGGAACGTGCTGGAGGCCGTGCTGACCGGCCCGCGCGCCGACAAGCTGTTCGCCATGGTCACCCGCGAGGTCCAGCGCACGATCGACGCGCAGGCGAGCATCGCCAAGCCGCTGGTCGCGCTGACCATCGGCGGGCGGCAGTACCAGGAGATGAAGCGCGCGGCAGCCGCCAAAGCGATCGAGTTCCTCCCCGAAACGGTGAAACACGTCGAGAGCTACGCCACCGGCGCGCTCGACGTCCGGAACACGATCGTCACCAAGATGCGGCAGCTGACCCCGCTCGAGTTCGAAGGCATCCTGCGGCCGGCCTTCAAGCAGGACGAGTGGAAGCTCATCGCCGTCGGCGCGGTCATCGGTGGCCTGGTGGGTGAACTGCAGGTGCTCCTCCTGCTGCACTGATCACGAGCCGATAGCGTGCGCGCGTGGACTTCGGCACGCACTGGCAGGTGTACGTCACCGTGCCGGTCATCGCGGCCCTGATCGGCTACGTCACCAAGCGCGTCGCCATCGAGATGATGTTCCGGCCCCTGGAGTTCGTCGGCCTGAAACCCTTCGGCTGGCAGGGCGTGCTGCCGGCGAACGCCGAGCGGATGGCGGCCACCGCCACCGAGATGCTGACGACCAACCTCGTCGACCCGAAGGAGATCTTCGCCCGGCTCGACCCGGCGGAAGTGGCGAAGGAGATCGAGCAGCCGCTGCTGAAGGTCGTCGAGGACGTCACCCGCGAGGTGATGGAGACCTACCAGCCGCGGCTGTGGGAGGTCCTGCCGAACAGCGCGCAGCAGCTGCTGCTCAAGCGCGTCCAGGCCGAGGCGCCGAAGGCGATCACCAAGATCATGCGGGAGATCGCCGGCAACATCGAGGACGTCCTCGACCTCAAGCACATGGTCGTGACGAACCTGGTCCGCGACAAAGCGCTGCTGAACCGGCTGATCCGGGACATCTCGCGGCCCGAGATGCGCTTCATCGCCCGCTCGGGCCTGGCGTTCGGGTTCGCGCTCGGCTGCGTCCAGCTCGTGGTGTGGGCGCTGACGAAGTCGCCGATCGTGCTGCCGCTGTTCGGCCTCGGCATCGGCTGGCTCACCGACTGGCTCGCCCTCAAGATGATCTTCCTGCCGCGCGAGCCGCGCCGGTTCTTCGGCCTCTACACCTGGCAGGGCGTCTTCCAGAAGCGCCGCGACCAGGTGGCCGCCGACTACGGCGACATGATCGCGCGCGAGATCATCACCATCCCGAACCTCCTCGAAGCGGTACTGCGCGGCCCGAAGTCCGACAAGCTGTTCGCGCTGATCACCCGCGAAGTGCAGAAGACGATCGACGCGCAGGCGAGCGTCGTCAAGCCGTTCGTCGCCATGGCCGTCGGCACGAAACGGTTCCAGGAGATGAAGCAGACGGCGGCGGCGAAGGCCGCGGAACGCGTCCCCGAGACGATCCGGCACGCCGAGGACTACGCGATCAACGCCCTCGACGTGCGCAACACGATCGTCGACCGGATGAAGAAGCTGAGCGCGCTCGAGTTCGAGCAGCTGCTGCGGCCGGCGTTCCGGCAGGACGAGTGGAAGCTGATCGCCGTCGGCGCGGTGATCGGCGGGCTCGTCGGAGAGCTGCAGGTGCTGGCACTGCTCGGTTAGCCGGTACGGTTTCGATCTCGGAACCGTGAGGGAGGCCGGAATGGACGCTGTCCTGCACGACCTCGCCCTGCACTGGCCGCTGTACGCGGCGATGCCGTTCGTCGCCGCGCTGATCGGGTACGTCACCAAGCGCGTCGCCATCGAAATGATGTTCCGGCCCCTCGAATTCGTCGGGATCCCGCCGCTGCTCGGCTGGCAGGGCGTCGTCCCGAAGCACGGCGGGCGGATGGCCGCGGTCGCCACCGAGCTGCTGACGGCGAACCTGCTCGACCTGCGCGAAGTCCTCGAGCGGATCGACCCGGTGATCATCACCAGCGAGCTGGAGCAGCCGCTGCTGCGCGCGGTCGACCACACCGCGCGCGAAGTGCTGGCCGAGCACCACCCGCGGCTGTGGGAGGTCCTGCCGACGCTGGCGCAGGAGATGCTGATCAAGCAGGTCCAGGCGTCGGCGCCGCGGCTGGTGCGGGAGTTCCTCGACGACGTCCGCGAGAACCTCGACGAGGTGCTCGACGTCCAGCACATGACGGTCCAGCGGCTGACCCGGGACAAGAAGCTGCTCGTCCGGCTGATCCGCGAGACGTCCCGGCCCGAGATGGCGTTCATCGCGCGGATGGGCATCTACTTCGGCTTCGGGCTCGGCCTGGTCCAGACGATCGTGTGGGCGTTCACGCGCGAGCCGTGGGTGCTGCCGGTCTTCGGCGGGGTCATCGGGCTGTGCACGGACTGGCTGGCGATCAAGCTGATCTTCGTCCCGCGCGAGCCGGTCCGCGTCGGCCGGGTGATCTTCCAGGGCAAGTTCCAGCGCCGCCGCGCCGAGGTGGCCCGGCAGTACGGCGAGCTGATCGCGACCGAGGTCCTGACGGTCCAGAACCTCCTGGACGCGATCCTGCGCGGCCCCCGCGCGGACCGCCTGGCGGCCCGGGTGGAGCGCCTGGTGTCGGAGACCGTCGACGCGCAGATGCCGCTGGCCTGGACAGTCGGCGGCACCCGCCTGCGCGAGATGAAGCACGCGGCGGCCCGGAAGGCCCTCGAACAGCTGCCGGACACGGCCCGGTACGCCGAGGGGTACCTGACCGAGGCGATGGACGTCGCGAAGGTGATCGAGCAGCGGATGCTGGCGCTGACGCCGCTGGAGTTCGAGGGCCTGCTGCGGCCGGCGTTCCGGCAGGACGAGTGGAAGCTGATCGCGGTGGGTGGCGTGATCGGTTTCGTGGTGGGTGAGCTGCAGGTCCTGCTGATGCTGGGTTAGGCCGCCGCGGACCGGGCGTGGGTTGCTGCCCGTCCCAAGGGGGTGCGTCCTGTCCCGAGCTCGCGCGGCCTACCAGTCCGTCGGTTACCCGGCCGGGGCAGCGCCGCGATCAGCGACACGCTCCAGGTGCAGTGAGTCAGGCCGCCGCGACGAGGGCCGGTTCCACCGTGCTGACCCTCGTCCGGCGGTCGCGCTGCCACGCCAGTACCCGGCACACCACGTAGATCAGGAACGAAATCGCCGTCACGAACGCGCTCACCGGCAGGCCCGGCGCCAGCGACAGCACGATCCCGCCGATCGCCGCCACCTCGGCGAACACCACCGAAAGCACGGTCGCCTTCCACGGGGACGCGGTCACGCGGGCCGCCGCCGCGGCCGGGGTCACCATCAGCGCCACCACCAGCAGCGAGCCGACCACCTTCACGCTCAGCGCCGTGGACACCCCCACCAGCAGCGCGAACACCACGGTCAGCGTCTTCACCGGGACCCCGCGCGCCACGGCCACGTTCCGGTCCACCGAAGCGAACAGCAACGGCCGGTACACCAGCGCCAGCACCGCCAGCACCACCACCGACGACACCACGAACAAGGTCAGGTTCGTCGAGTCGATCGTGATGATCTGGCCGGTCAGGATCCCGAACTTGTTCCCGGAGCGTCCTTTGTAGAACGACAGGAACAGCACGCCCATGCCCAGCCCGAAGGACAGGATCACGCCGATCACCGAGTCGCGGTCGGCGTCGCGGGCACCCAGGATGCCCAGCAGCAGGGCCGCCGCCACCGCGCCGATCAGCGCGCCGTACTCGACGCCGATGCCGAGCAGCAGGGCCGCCGCGCCGCCGGTGAACGCCAGCTCGGACGTCCCGTGCACCGCGAACGACATCCGCCGCATCACGATCAGCGGGCCCAGCACCCCGGCCACCAGGCCGAGGACCAGGGCCGCCAGCAGGGCGGTCTGCACCCCGGGAAGCTCGGTGATCAGCTCCCAGGTCTTGCCGAAGTCGAACAGATCCAAGACTCAGCCCACTTGCTCTTCGACGTCGTGTTCGTGGTGGTGCGGCTCGGCCTCGCACAACGCGCTCTGCGCGCCCGCGATGTGGATCTGGCCGCCGACCTTGAGCACCTCGACACGGGTGCCGTACAGCTCCGACAGCGTCTCGGTGGTCATGACCTCGTCCGGCTTGCCGATCCGGAACTGGCCGTTGACCAGGTACAGCACCCGGTCGACGAACGGCAGCACCGGGTTGATCTCGTGGGTCACGAACAGCACCGCCGTGCCCGCCGTGCTCCGCCGCGCGTCGATCAGCTCGCTGATCGCGCGCTGGTGCGCCAGGTCGAGCGACAGCAGCGGCTCGTCGCAGAGCAGCACTTCGGGGTCGCCGACCAGGGCCTGCGCCACCCGCAGCCGCTGCTGCTCGCCGCCGGAGAGCCGGCCGACCGGCTGCTTCGCGTACCTCGTGGCCCCCACCGCCTCGATCGCCGCGGCGACCTGGCGACGCCGGGCCGCCATGCCGGCCAGCCCGAAGCCCCAGCGGTGCCCGTCCAAGCCCAGCCCGACCAGGTCGACGCCGCGCAGCGTCAGCGACTCGTCGATCGCACGCTGCTGCGGGATGTAGCCGACCTTGCGGTTCGCGCCACCCGGACGGCCGCCCGCGATCTCGACCGTGCCCGCCGACAGGTCCTGCATGCCGAGCAGCGCCTTGAGGAAGCTGCTCTTGCCGGAACCGTTCGGGCCGAGGACGGCAAGGAACTCGCCCGGCTCGACGACGAGGTCCAGCCCCGACCACAGGGTCCGGGGTCCGAACGCGAGCCCGGCCCCGCGGACCCGGACCGCGGGACGTACGTCGTCTGAGACGGGAGGCATGGTTACTTTAACGCCCCTGCCAGCGCAGCTACTTCCCCGGTCATCCAGCCAATGTAGTCGGTCACACCCGGCGGCAGCGTCTCGGTCACGTCGACGACGCCGATCCCGGCCGCCTTCGCCTGCCCGACGACGTCCTGGGTCAGCGGGGTCACCGTCTGCGCGTTGTTGATCAGCGCCTTGACCTGTTTGGTGGCGATGAGCTGCTTGTACTCGCTCACGGCGCCGGCCGGGACGTCCGTGTCGTTCTCGACGGCGTCCGAGAAGGCCTTCGGCGTCGCGTCCGTCAGCTTCGCGCTCCGGAGCAGGTAGTGCGCCACCGGCTCGGTGACGACGACCTTCGTGTCCGGGTGCGCCGCGCCCAGCTCGCCGAGCTGCTTCTCCAGCGCGTCGACCTTCGCCTTGAACGCGGTCGCGTTGTCGGCGAACTGCTGCTTCGACGCGGGCTCGAGCTCGCCGAGCTGCGCCGCGACCTGGTCGGCGACCTTGCCGACGCCCGGCAGGTCGTACCAGACGTGCTCGTTCTCGTCGCCGGTCGCGGCGATGTCGTAGGCGACGAGCTTCTTCGCGTCCCCGGCTTGCGCGGTGAGCTTGTCGAAGAACTCGTCGTAGCCGCCGCCGTTGGACAGCAGCAGCTTCGCGTCCTTCGCCGCCAACGCGTCATCAGCCGTCGTCTCGTACGAGTGCGGGTCGGCCGACGGGTCGTGGATGATCGACTTGACCTCGACCTTGTCGCCGCCGACGGCGTTCACGACGCTGCCCCAGACGTCCGTCGAAGCCACGACCTCGATCTTGCCGGACCCGCCGGACTGAGCGCCGCCGCCGGAGCACGCGGCCAGTGCGAGCACGGACAGGGCCGAAGCGGCAGCGAGCACGCTCCTGGTGCGGCGGGAACTCATCGGTTGACTCCTGAGTGGGACGCAGACGCTAATGGAAACCGTTGTCAGATTCACCTTACCCCATCCGGATGACTTTCTGGCCATCGGATGGCGCTTTGGTGTATGCGTCTTCGCGCATGCGGATCGAGACATCGACCACGCGGGGTGTCTCTTCAGGAAACCGTTCTGAACCGTTACGGTTTGCTGATGGGACGTCCTATTCGCACCCGGAGGCAGGCGACGCTGGCGTCGCTCGCGGCAGAGCTCGGTGTGTCCAGGACCACGGTGTCCAACGCCTACAACCGGCCGGACCAGCTGTCCCCGGAACTGCGCCGCCGCGTCCTCGAGACCGCCCGGCGCCTCGGCTACCCCGGTCCCGACCCGGTCGCCCGCTCCCTGCGCACGCGCAAGGCGGGCGCGGTCGGGCTGCTGCTCACCGAGAACCTCTCCTACGCCTTCCGCGACCCCGCCGCCGTCGGTGTCCTCGAAGGACTGGCCCTGGCCTGCGAAGACGCCGGTGTCGGCCTGCACCTGGTGCCGGCCAGCCCGGGCCGCGAAGACGTCGCCGCGGTGCACCGCGCGGGCGTCGACGGCTTCGTCGTCTACTCCGTGCCGGACGACGACCCGCACCTGGCCGCGGTGCTCGAGCGGCCGGTGCCGACGGTGATCATCGACCAGCCGAGCCTCGAAGGCATCGACCGCGTCGGCCCGGACGACGCGGCGGCGGTCGGCAAGATCGCCGAGCACCTGGTGACGCTGGGGCACCGGCAGGTCGGCGTGATCTGCATGCGGCTGGCCCGCGAGCGCAACGACGACTTCGTCTCGGCGACCCGGCAGAGCGGCGCGCACTTCCACGTCCAGCGCACCCGGCTGGAGGCGCTGGCCGTGGCGTTCTCCGCGGCGGGTGTCGACTGGGCGGGCGTCCCGGTGGTCGAGCGCTTCGACCACACGGTGGACGACGGCGCGTCCGCGGCCCGCCAGCTCCTGGACGCCTACCCGCAGATCACGGCGGTGATCTGCACCTCCGACATCCTCGCGATCGGCGCCATGGCCGAGGCCGAGCGGCGCGGGCTGCGGGTGCCGCAGGACCTGACGGTGACCGGCTTCGACGGCATCGCCGAGGCCGAGCGGATCGGGCTCACCACGGTCCACCAGCCGGTGCTGGAGAAGGGCAAGACGGCCGGCCGGCTGCTGCTCAGCTCGGGCGACCGGAGCGCGCCGAAGGTGATCACCTTGCCGACCGAGCTGCGCGTCGGCCGGACGTCGGGGCCGCCCAGGACCGTCGAGGAGCCCTGGTTCGGGGGCTGACCTCGTGACATTGCTCTTAGCGCATTGCCCAGCTGGGTAGTCACCCGGTCAAATGGAGTGGTCAAACCCGCGCCGCGGGGCCACTGGCCGGAAGGTGACCGATGACCTCGATCGACGTACTGCTCAAGCGCAACCAGGAACTGGGCGAGGTGACGCCCGGCGACCGGTCGTCCCCCAAGCCGTCGCTCCAGGTGGCCATCCTGACCTGCATGGACGCCCGGATCCGGGTGTTCGAGCTGTTCGGCCTGCTGCAGGGCGAGTCCCACGTCCTCCGCAACGCGGGCGGCGTGGTGACCGACGACATGATCCGCTCGCTCGCCCTTTCGCAGCGCAAGCTGGGGACCCGCGAGGTGCTGATCGTCCAGCACACCGAGTGCGGCCTCTCGATGGTGACCGAGGACGACTTCAAGGACGAGCTCGAGAGCGACACGGGCCTGCGTCCGACGTGGTCGGTCGAGGCGTTCCGCAACGTCGAGAACAGCGTCCGGACGTCGGTGGAGCGGGTGCGGCGCAGTGCGTACCTGCCGCACACGGAGACCGTCCGCGGGTTCGTCTACGACGTGAAGACCGGGAAGCTCACCGAGGTCCAGTAGCATCCGCATTCAGATGTTGCCGACATCTGGATGGGGACAGCATGCGCATTCTGTTCGCCGGGCTCGCGTCCGCCGGGCACACGTTCCCGATGGTCCCGCTCGCGGCCGCGGCGCGGGACATCGGGCACGAGGTGCACTTCGCCGCCGGCGAGCACGTCCACGAGCCGCTGCGAGGGCTGAACCCGTTCCGGCCGGCGGACTCGTTCTACGAGATCTACGCCGAAGACCTCGAACCGGACCTGCGGCGGCTGCGGCCGGACCTGGTCGTGCACGGGTGGGGCGTTCCCGAGGTGGCCGTGGCCGCCCGGCGCGCCGGGATCCCGGCGCTCTGGCACGGGTTCGGCCGGATGATCCCCGACGGCATCGGGTTCGAGCGGCCCGCCGGCGGGGTGCACGTCGACATCTGCCCGCCGTCGCTGCAGGACACGAACTTCCTCGCGACCGCCGAGCGCATCCCGCTGCGGCCGGTGCCGTTCGCCGAGCCGGGCGGCTTCCGGGGACCGCTGGTCTACCTCACGCTCGGCACCGCCTTCGGGACCCCGGAGGTGCTCGAGACCGCGATCCGGGGGCTGGCCACGCTCGGCACGCACGTCGTGGTGGCCACCGGCGGGGTGCCCATCGGGCCGCAGCCGGCGCACGTGACGGCCCGGACCTGGGTCCCGCAGGCAGCGGCGCTCGCGCACGCCGACCTGGTCGTGCACCACGGCGGCAGCGGCACCACGCTGGGGGCGCTCGCCGCCGGCGTCCCGCAGCTGGTCCTGCCGCAGGGCGCCGACCAGTTCGCCAACGCCGAGGCGCTCCTCGCCGCGGGAGCCGCGGTGCGCCTCCTGCCCGGCGAGCTGAGCGCGGACGCCGTCGCCGAACAGGCGCGCAAGGCGTCCTCCTGCCGTGCCGCGGCCCGCGCGATCGCCGGAGAAATCGCCGCCATGCCCTCGCCGGCCGAGGTCGCCCGCGGGCTGCCGAAGCACGCGAAGTAGCCTCCCGGCGTGGCTGTGGACGCTGACGTACTGCTCGACTGGTTCTCCGCGCACGGCCGGGATCTCCCGTGGCGCGAGCCCACCTGCTCGGCCTGGGGTGTCCTGGTCAGCGAAATCATGCTCCAGCAGACCCCGGTCGTCCGGGTGCAGCCGATCTGGCACGAGTGGATGGCGCGCTGGCCGGTGCCGTCCGCGCTGGCGGCGTCTTCCCAGGGCGAGGTCGTGCGGGCCTGGGGAAAGCTCGGCTACCCGCGCCGGGCACTGCGGCTGCACGAGGCCGCCGGGGTGATCGCCCGCGACCACGGGGACGTCGTTCCGTCCGATGTGGACACCCTGCTCGCGCTGCCCGGGATCGGCGCCTACACCGCGCGGGCCGTCGCCGCGTTCGCCTACGGGCGGCGGGCGCCGGTCGTCGACACGAACGTCCGGCGGGTCGTCGCGCGGGCGGTGCACGGGGCCGGGGACGCCGGGCCCGCGTCCAACACCCGGGACATGAACGACGTCGAGGCGCTCCTGCCGGCCGAAGACGCGCCCGCGGCGAAGTTTTCCGCGGCGATCATGGAACTCGGCGCGCTGATCTGCACCGCGCGCGCCCCGAAGTGCGCGGACTGCCCGATCTACGACGAATGCGCGTGGCAGCACGCCGGACGACCCGAGTACACCGGCCCGGCCAAGCCGGTGCAGCGGTACGCGGGCACCGACCGGTACGTCCGCGGCCGGCTGCTCGACGTGCTGCGCGGCAGCGAAGGCCCGGTCGAGAAGGCGAAGCTGGACCTCGTCTGGCACGACGGCGGCCAGCGCGACCGCTGCCTGGACTCCCTGCTCGTCGACGGCCTGCTGGAGCAGACCCGCGACGGCCTCTTCGCCCTGCCAGGTGAACACTAACGCGCTACAACCAAAGTTGGTCAATAGTTGTCATTGGCGCGCTGCGGAGTTACCGTTTCACGCATGGTCACTGTTGACCGCCGGACCCTGCTGAAGGCGGGGGTGACCGCGACCGCGGCCGGCGCACTGGGGATGACGACCACGGGGACGGCCGGCGCGGCCGTCCCGGTTCCGGCGATCCACCCGACGTCCGACTGGGGTGCCCGGCCCGCCAACGGCACGATCGTGGTGGAGAACCACAAGCCGACCTACATCGTCGTGCACCACGCGGTCGACCCGCCGATGAACGACGACTTCTCGCTGGAGCGCGCCTACTACGTCTCGCGGTACATCCAGAACCTGCACATGGACAAGAACGGCTGGATCGACAGCGGCCAGCAGTTCACGAACAGCCGCGGCGGGTACATCACCGAAGGGCGGCACCGCAGCCTGGAGATCCTGCGCGGCGGCACGCAGCACGTGCAGGGCGCGAACGTCGGCAACCACAACAGCGAGGTCATCGGCATCGAAAACGAGGGCCTGTACAGCACGGTGGACGTGCCGGCGGCGCTGTGGAACTCGCTGGTCTCGCTGGTCGCCTACATCGCGAGCCAGTACGGCATCGCGCCGGAGTTCATCAAGGGCCACCGCGACTTCAACTCGACCGAGTGCCCCGGCCAGGTGCTCTACAACCGGCTGCCGGAGCTGCGGACCGCCGTCGGCCGCGTCCTCGGCGTTCCGGTGGCGCGGGCCGAGGCCGAGTGGCCACTGCTCAAGCCGGGTGACACGGGCCGTCAGGTGCAGCTGGCGCAGCAGTTCCTGCGTGCGTCCGGGTTCGGGGTACCGACGGACGGCGTCTTCGGGAAGTCCACAAAGGACGCCGTGGCCGCTTTGTCCGTTCAGGCCGGTTTGCCGCGCCACACGTGCACCGCGACCAAGGTGACCGACGAAACCGGGTTCCTCGGCGCCGACGTGTGGCCGCTGATCGTCCCCGCCGACCGCTCCACAGCGGCCTGGCGAGCGGACCTCGCCCGCACGTAACGGACGACACGCGTACCCAGCGGGACGACACGCGTACTCGGTTGGACGACACGGCGGCTCAACGTCGCGCCGGTCGTGTCGTCCGTCCAGGTACGCGTGTCGTCCGTCCAGGTACGCGTGTCGTCCGTCCAGGCACGCGTGTCGTCCGGTTCAGCGGTTCAGGACCTGGCTGAGGAAGGCCTCGACGGCGCCGCGGTAGGTCTCCGGGGCCTCGTCGTGGGGCAGGTGGGCCGAACCCGGGACCACGAGATGGCGAGCGTCGGGCACCCGCGAAGCGGCTTCGGCCTGCTGACCGGGCGGCATCGCCGTGTGCTCGCCCTCGACCAGCAGCAGCGGGCAGCGGATCGCCTCGACGACGTCCCAGTAGTCCCGGCGGCCCCACTCCGCCGCGATGACGTACAGGTCTTCGAGGTCCGCGACCAGGTGGAACCCGTCGGCACGCTCCTCGACGCAGTCCGCGAAGTACTCGCCCGCGTCGCCGAAGAACTCGCGGACGTGGTCCAGGGACTTGAACGGCACCGGCCAGCTCTCGAAGTACCCGCGCCAGGTCTCGACGGTCCGGCCGCGCTGGTCCGGCGCGAAGTCCTCGGAGACGACCGCGCGCACCAGCTCCGGGTGCCGCGCGGCGGTCGCCCACGCGTGCAGGCCGCCCATCGAGTGCCCGATGAGCACCGCCGGACCGGCGTCGAGGGACCGCAGCGCTTCGGCGACGTCCTCGGCGAACCGCTCGGTCGTCCACGGGCCGACACGCGGGGCGTTCCCGTGGCCGCGCGCGTCCAAGCCGTACACCGCGCCGTAGGGCCGGAGCCACTCCGCGACCCGCCACCACGTCCGCGCGCGGCCCATCAGGCCGTGGAGCAGAACGATCGGCACACCGCTGCCGCCGAAACAGAGCACGCGGCCACCTAACCACAAAACCCCTGGTGCGGAACGTGACCAAACGATCGCAATCCATCACCTATGGTGGTCGTATGCGCCGCCGACTCACCGCACTGGCTGTCTGCGCCGCCGTGGTACTCGCCGCGGCGTGCGGCGGCGACGCCGTCACCCTGCCGCCCCCGCCGCCGCCCGTGCACCCGGTTCCGGGCGCGTCCGGCGCCGGCGACCCGTACTACCCCGACGACGGCAACGGCGGTTACGACGCGCTCGCCTACCAGGTCGACGTCAAGTACGACCCGCCGAGCGGCCACCTCGACGGCGACACGACGGTGACCGCGAAGGCCACCCAGGACCTGAGCCGGTTCGACCTCGACCTGCGCGGGCTGGACGTGCACGGCGTCGAGGTCGACGGCAAGCCGGCGACGTTCACCCGCGAGAAGGCGTTCGAGCTGGTCGTCACGCCGGCCGCCCCGATCCGGGCCGGGACGACCTTCCGCACCCGCGTCCGCTACGGCGGCGACCCGGCCAAGACCCCGCACGACGGCGGCAGCGAGAACGGCTGGAAGCACTCGGCCGACGGCGGCGCGTACATGGTCGGCGAGCCGCACTCGGCGGCGTTCTGGTACCCGGCGAACGAAACCCCGCGCGACAAGGCCACCTTCACGCTCACCGCGCACGTCCCGCCGGGCTGGACGGTGGTCTCGAACGGCCGCGAGGGCCCGCCGGGCACCTGGACCGAGCCGACTCCGGTGGCGACCTACCTGACGACGATCGCGATCGGCAGGTTCGGTGTCGACAGATCGACCTTGCCGGACGGGACCCCGGTGGTCTCGGCGTACGCGCCGGGCGCCGAAGCCCGCCGCGCGATCGGCGACCGCCTGCCCGAGGTGCTCGGCTTCCTGAGCGGCAAGTTCGGCCCGTACCCGCAGTCGGCGGCGGGCGGGATCTTCCTGAACGAAGACGTCCCGTTCTCGCTCGAGACGCAGACCCGGCCGACGTACGCCAAGTGGGCCGACCTGCCGACGCTGGTGCACGAGAACGCCCACCAGTGGTTCGGCGACTCCGTCTCGCTCAAGAGCTGGTCGGACATCTGCCTGAACGAGTGCTTCGCGTCGTACTCTCAGTGGCTGTGGGCCGAGCGCGAGGGCCAGAACCTGGACGACCGCTACCGGGCGGCCATCGAGATCACGCGCGGCAGCACGGACTTCTGGGCCCAGAAGCTGGTCGGCATGGGCCAGGGCCACGAGTTCGAAGGCGTCTACAACAAGGGCATCCTGGCGCTGCACGCCCTGCGCCGCGAAATCGGCGACCCGGCGTTCGCCAAGCTGCTGCGCGAGTGGCCGGCCCGGTTCCGCCACGGCAACGCGACGTGGCCCGAGTTCGAAGCCATGGCGACCCGGATCGGCGGCAAGGACCTGCGGACGTTCTTCGACGCCTGGTTCCGCGGCACGACCCTCCCGGCCGACGCCGACCTGTTCCCCGGGTCACTGCGCAGCTGAGCTGCCCAGCAACGACCGCGTCAGCGCACTCCGCGCGTCCTGCATCTCCCGCAGCGCCGCCGTCAGCTCCTCGTCGCCGACGGACACGTCCTCGTCCGGGCGCGCGGCCAGCGCCCGCAGCGACGCCCGCCGCAGCAGCTCCTTCGCGAACGACGCCGTCATCCCGGCCGTCGCCTCGACCACCGGGCCCAGGTCCGCCGTCAGCTTCAGGCCGCGGGCGTACAGCCGCAGCAGTGCCGCCCGCCCCGCCGCGTCCGGCAGCGGGATCTCGACGGCGAGGTCGACGCGGCCCGGCCGGTCCGCCAGCGCCTTCTCCAGCTCGCTCGCCCGGTTGGTGGTGAGCAGGAACGTCACGTCGGCGTCGCCGCCCACGCCGTCCATCGCGTCGAGCAGGGTGAACAGCAGCGGCTGGACCATCGGCCCGTAGCTGCGGTCCTGCGCGATCAGGTCGACGTCCTCGAGCACGACCACGCTCGGCTGCAGCCGGCGCGCCAGCTCGGCCGCCTTGCCGATGAACTTCATCGCCGCGCCGGTCAGGATGAGCACCGTGGTCTCCGGCAGGCGGCTCATCAGGTAGCGGACCGTGTGCGTCTTGCCGGTGCCGGGCGCGCCGTGCAGCAGCAGCCCGCGCTTGAGGTGCTGGCCCGCCGCCAGCAGCCGCTTGCCGTGTTCGGCGATCCCGGCCGTGTGCCGCTCGATCGCCTCGAGCACGCCGTCGGGCAGGACCACCTCTTCGCCGGTCAGCGCGGGCCGCGGCAGGAACGTGAGCAGCTCGTTGCCGCGGTGCTCGCTGGTGCCGAAGGCCAGCACCTGGCCCCGCAGGAGGTCGTGCTCGGCCATCTGGCGCTCGACGCGGTCGCGCACTTCGGTGGCGGTCACCCGGGACGTCGCGAGCACCTCCAGCCGGCACTGCTCGAGCCCCCACTGCGGGTTCGGGCCGCGGATGGCGAGCAGCACCGGCTCGCCGCCCGGGGCGCACGTGCCGACCAGCCCGAGCTGGACCGCCTCGGTCGCGGTGTCCGGACCGGTCGCCGTGGTCGTGTAGTCCACCGAGCCGAGCTCGTACATGCCCTGCCGCCGCGCGATCGCGAGCATCCCGATCAGGTCTTCGTGCGGGCGCTGGCCGCCCGCGACGCCGAACCAGTTCACGGCCGTGCCGTGCGCGGCCAGGTAGGCGTCGACGCCGCGCTGGAGGTTGGCGTGCTCCCACATCGGCCAGTTCCGGGTCACCACCACCACTTCCGGCAGCGCCGCCCCCAGGTGGCCGGTCACCCGCTCGATCAGTTCGCTGCTCTGGCCGCTCGCGACCTCGTCCGCGGTGGCGCGGACGATCCGGGCGAGGTCGGCGGCGAGAGCGCGCTCGGTACTCCCCATGCCTTCCACAGTGGCACGGGTCACACGTGGGGGCCAACTAGGCTGGGCGCCATGAGTGTCGTGAAGATCAACGCGATCGAGGTCCCCGAGGGCGCCGGCCCCGAGCTGGAGAAGCGGTTCGCCGCGCGCATGCACTCCGTCGACGAGCAGCCGGGCTTCCTCGGCTTCGAGCTGCTGCGGCCGGTTTCCGGCGAGACGCGCTACTTCGTCTACACGAAGTGGGAGACCGAGGAGCACTACCAGGCTTGGGCGAAGGGCGGCCCGGCCGCGGCGGCGCACGCGGGCGAGCGCGCCAAGCCCGTGTCCACCGGCGCGAACCTGCTGGAGTTCGAGGTCGTCCTCGGTTCGCAGCCGGGTGAGTGAGCAGGCCGCCGAGCTCCTGGCCGGCGCCGGCGCGCTGCTGATCTGCGCCGGCGCCGGCATGGGCGTCGACTCCGGGCTGCCGGACTTCCGCGGCGTCGAAGGCTTCTGGCGCGCGTACCCGCCGTACGCCCGGCTCGGGCTGCGGTTCGAGGAGCTCGCCGACCCGCGGCACTTCGCCGACGACCCCGAGCTGGCCTGGGGCTTCTACGGGCACCGGCGTTCGCTGTACCGCCGGACGGTGCCGCACGACGGCTTCCGGCTGCTGCTCTCGCTGGGCGAACGCCTGCCCGGCGGCGCCCGCGTGTTCACGTCCAATGTGGACGGCCAGTTCCAGAAGGCGGGCTTCGGGTTCGTGGCGGAGGCGCACGGCTCGATCCACCACCTGCAGTGCCTCGACGGGTGCACGACCGGCATCTGGCCGGCCGACGCGGACGTCGTGGTCGACGAGGAGACGATGCGCGCGGTACCGCCGCTGCCGTCGTGCCCCCGCTGCGGCGGCCTCGCGCGCCCCAACATCCTGATGTTCGGCGACTTCTCCTGGGTCCCGGACCGCAGCCAGGCCCAGCTCGACGAGCTGACGGCGTGGCGCCGGACCGCCCGGGACCTCGTGGTGGTCGAACTGGGCGCGGGCCAGGCGGTCCCGACGGTCCGCCGCTACGCCGAGCTGGCGAGCGCGGCCACCGGCGCGTTGATCCGCATCAACCCGCGGGAACCGGAGATCCGCCACGGCCGCGGCGTGTCGATCGCGGCCGGTGCGTTGGAAACGCTCGAGCGGCTCGTGCCGCGCTGATCACGGCAGGCGGACTTCGGCGAACACCGCCCGATGATCGCTGCCGGTGACGTCGAACACGCGGTAGTCCAGCACCGCCGCGCGGTTGTCCACCGCCACGTGGTCGATCGTCACCACCGGCAGCGATGACGGCCACGTCGGGGTCAGGCCCTCGCCGCGCTCCTGGCCCGCGTCGCGGTAGCCGCGGGACAGGATCGTGCGGTACGCCGCGTGGTCCAGCGTCGCGTTGAAGTCGCCCGCCAGGATGCGCAGGCCGTGCTCGCCCGCCGGGCCGGAGAGGTCCTTGATCTCGCGTTCCCATTGCGGGGTGTCGACGTCCGGGGAGATCGGGTGGACGGCGACGATCTCGGCCACCACGCCGTCGCCGAGGTCGGCCTCGGCACCCGGCTGCTTGGCCGCCGAGTCACCGGTCAGGTTGACCTCCTTCAGCCGGAAGCGCGAGGCGATCCCCGAGCCGAACGCGCCCGGCGCCGGGTGCAGCACCCGGTTCGGCAGCAGGTCGAACAGCCCCGCCGCGGTCAGCCGGTCGACCGCCGACGGCGTCATCTCGACCAGGTTCAGCACGTCGATCCGCTGCTCGCGGACCAGGTCGACGACGGCCTTCGGGTCCGCCTGGCCGTAGAGCAGGTTCGAGGAGAGGATGCGCAGGGTCTTGCCGTGCAGCTCACGCGGGTCGCTCGCCGACATCCGCGGCAGGACGACCAGGGCCAGCGCGAGCGCCAGCACGAGCGCGACCCCGCCGGTCCACCACCGCCGCAACACCAGCGAGAGGACGCCGAGGAGCACCCCGGCGGCGGCCGCGAACGGCGTCAGCGACAGCGCGACCAGCGTGTACCAGCCGCCGTCGTAGCCCACCAGGCGCAGCGCGGCCAGCAGCGCCAGTGGCACCACCGGGACCACCAGCAGGCCCGTGACCAGCGGGTTCTTCCGCCGCGACCGCGTCTCTTCCGCAATGACCATGCTGCCGAGTATGCCGAGACCGGCGCCGGGCGGCGCGTGCCCCGACAACTCCTCCACAAGATCTCCACCAGCGCCTGCCAGCCGCTGACAGCGCGCTGTGCGCGGCCTACCAGCGCGGCCGTCCACAGTGCTTCTCGGAAGCGGCAGCGAAGGAGGACGCCCATGTCGCACGCAATCCAGGCCGAGGGCCTGGTCAAGACGTTCGGGGACACCAAGGCGCTGGACGGGGTGGACCTCGAGGTCCCGTTCGGGCAGGTCGTCGGGGTGCTCGGGCCGAACGGCGCGGGCAAGACGACCGCCGTCCGGATCCTGGCCACGCTGATGAAACCGGACGCGGGCAGAGCCACGGTCGGCGGCTACGACGTGGTCACCGACCCGGTGCGGGTCCGCAGCCTGATCGGGCTGACCGGGCAGTACGCCTCGGTCGACGAGGACCTCAACGGCATCGAGAACCTCGTCCTGATCGGACGGTTGTACGGCTACTCCCGGGCCGACTCGAAGGCCCGCGCGACGGAGCTGATCGAGCGGTTCGAGCTGACCAAGGCGGCCAAGCGGCCGATCCGGACGTACTCGGGCGGCATGCGGCGGCGACTGGACCTCGCGGCCAGCCTGGTCGGCCGGCCCGAGGTGCTCTACCTCGACGAGCCGACCACCGGGCTCGACCCGCACGCCCGCAACGAGGTGTGGGACGTCGTCCGCGGCCTGGTCGCCGAGGGCGCGACGGTGCTGCTGACCACGCAGTACCTGGAGGAGGCCGACCAGCTGGCCGACAAGATCACCGTGTTCGACCACGGCCGGGTCGTCGCCGACGGCCGGGCCGACGAGCTGAAGCGCCGCGTCGGCGGGCAGACCCTGCAGGTGCGGCCGACCCAGCTCGCCGACATGGACGCCGTCAACCGGATCCTCGGCGACCTCACCGGCGTCCGGCCGACCCGCGACGACTCGACCGGCCTGCTCACCGCGCCGGTCAACGACCCGGTGCTGCTGTCCACCCTGGTCCGCAAGCTGGACGAAGCCGGGATCACCGCCGACGAGCTGGCGCTGCGGCTGCCCAGCCTCGACGAGGTGTTCCTCGCCCTCACCGGGCACACCGCCGAACAGTCCACCGAAGCCGACAAGACCCTCGAAGGGAGCCTGGCATGACGACGCTGGCCCTCGACCGCCCGGCCCCGCCGCGGCACATCAGTCCCGCAAAGGGCTTCCAGCACGCGCTTTCGCTGGCCTGGCGCGGCATCCTGAAGATCCGCAAGAACCCCGAACAGCTCGCCGACGTCACCCTGATGCCGATCATCTTCCTGGTGATCTTCGTCTACCTGTTCGGCGGCGCGCTGTCCGGCTCGATCGACGCCTACCTGCAGCTGGTCGTGCCCGGCGTCATCGTGATGAACATCCTGCAGGCGTGCCTGACCGTCGGCGTGCAGCTCAACACCGACGTCACCAAGGGCGTGTTCGACCGGTTCCGCAGCATGCCGATCGCCCGCTCGGCACCGCTGATCGGCGCGGTGCTCGCCGACGTCGTGCGGTACGTCGTCTGCCTGACCGTGCTGATGATCGTGGCGACGATCATGGGCTACCGGATCGCGACCAGCCCCGGCGAGTTCGCGGTGGCGATCCTGCTCGCGCTGGCGTTCGGGCTGAGCTTCTGCTGGGGCTCGGTGTTCGTCGGCATGCTGATGAAGACGCCGGGCTCGGCGCAGGCGCTGATGTTCGTCTTCATCATGCCGCTGACCTTCGGCAGCAACGTGTTCGTGCAGACGAACACCATGCCGGGCTGGCTGCGGGCGTGGGCGGACATCAGCCCGGTCAGCCTGATGGCGAACGCGCTGCGCGGCCTGATGAACGGCGGCGCGGTGGCCGGTCCGCTGGCCGGCGCGCTGGCCTGGATGGCCGGCGCCGTGGTGGTGTTCTTCCCGCTGGCCACGTGGGCCTACCGCCGGCGGGTGTGAGGGCGCGGAGACACGGGGGTGTTCCGCACCAGGGGAAGCCGTGAGCGGGGAACGGGTTGGGGAACCTGTTTCCCGCTCACGGGCGTCGTCAGCCCAGTTCGGCCAGCAGCCAGGCGATCGTGTCCTGTTTGGACTGCCTGCGGAAGTCGCCGTGGCGTTCGTCGTAGTCGGGAAGCGCCGCGCGCAGGGTGTCGATGAGCGCCCGGACCTCGGGACTGCCGAGGTCGAGCCGGCCGCGGATCACGGCGGAGGCGGCGAGCACCCGCGCCGCCGTCTCGGGACGGCCCTGCCGCTCGCGGATCATCGCCAGCAGCTCCACCGCCCCGGCCAGGTCCGGCATGTCGCCGCGCCGGTTCGTCGCCCGGATCGCGATGGCCGCGTGCGGCTCCGCGTCGTCGGCGCGGCCCTGGGCCAGCAGGATCCGCGCCTCGAACGCGTGGATGAACTCGTCGCCGATGCCGCCGGGGAACCAGTCGTCGCCGCTCATCGCGGCGACGCGGTCGAGCAGCGCCCGCGCCTCGGCCAGCCGGCCCGTGCGCAGCAGCAGTTCGAGCCTGCCGAACATCAGGATGGCCCGGTGCTGCAGGTTCGTGATGCCTTCGCCGTAGCGCTCCGCGGCCTCCTGATCGCGCCAGGCCCCTTCGAAGTCCCCGGTGCGGGCCCGCTCGACGGCCAGCCGCCACCAGTGCTGCACGGCGTCCTCGTAGGACCGCAGCTCCATCGACAGCGCCAGACCCTGCTGGTAGATCTCGATGGCCTTGGCGCTGTCGCCGTTCTGCGACAACGCGTACGCCTTGAAGCTCAGCGTCATCGCGATGCCCCAGCGGTCGCCGACCGCCTCGAACCCGGCGTGGGCCAGGTCGCGTGCCCGGTCCGCGCCCTCCACGTCCCCCGCGTCGTCGAGCAGGAAACTCTCCACCCAGTGCGCGCCGGCGCGCGTCCACGGGTCCGTGTGCCCCGCGGCCCGGCGCACCTCGCGGACGGCGATCTCGCGGTCGCCGCCCAGGAAGGCCAGCATCGGCAGGGCCACCGCGAGGCCCGGGTAGCGGTCCACCGCGGCACTGCGCACGCAGTCGTCGACCAGCTGGAGGATCTCGGGCTGGTCCGACCGGATCGGGATCGCGTCCATCAGGTAGCAGAGCGCCCGGTACGCGGCCAGGACCGCCGGGGGCAGCCGGTCGCCGAATTCGAGGGTCTCGCGCAGCAGTGAACCGATCCGGCCGCCCTGGCCGAGGATGGTCAGGTACCAGAACATCCCGTCCAGCAACGCGACCGCGTTGTCCACATCGGACATTTCGATCGCGCCGCGCAACGCCGCGATCATGTTGGCGCTCTCGGCTTCGTACTGGTCGATTGCCTGCAGCTGGTCGGCCGTGCGCAGCGTCGGTTCCAGCCGCTGGGCGAGCTCGGCGTAGTAGCCTGCCATCGCCCGGCGCGTCCGGTCGTGCTCCCCCGACTCCACCAGCCGCTCGGTGGCGTAGGCCCGCAGCGTCTCGAGCATCCGGTACCGCGGCTCGCCACCCGTGCCGACGCTGTCCACTATGGACTTCTCGACCAGGCTGCCGAGCACGTACGGCACGTCCGCGGCGGGCAGCAGCTCGTCGGCGCACACGGCCTCGATCGGCGCCAGCTCCGCGCCGCCGGCGAACACCGCGAGCCGCCGGGCCAGCACCAGCTCGGGCTCGGCCAGCAGCTCCCAGCTCCACTCGACGACCGCGCGCAGCGTCCGCTGCCGCGGCAGCGCCGTCCGGCTGCCCGAGGTGAGCAGCCGGAACCGGTCGCCGAGGCGGCCGGCGATCTGGGCCACCGTCATCGACCGCAGCCGCGCCGCGGCCAGCTCGAGGGCCAGCGGCATGCCGTCGAGCCGTCGGCAGATCTCCCCGACGTGGTCCACAGTGGACTCGTCGAGCACGAAGTCCGGCCGGACCGCGGCGGCCCGGTCGAGGAACAGCCGGGTGGAGTCGAGCTCGGCGGACTCCGCGGGCGCGGCCCGTTCCGCGGGCACCGGCAGCGGGCCGAGCGGGCACAGCGCCTCCCCGGTGATGGCCAGCGGCTCGCGGCTGGTGGCCAGGATCCGCAGCCGCGGCGCCCGGTGCAGCAGCTCGTCGGCCAGCCGCGCGGCGACGTCGACGACGTGCTCGCAGTTGTCCAGCACCAGCAGGGCTTCCTCGCCGCCGAGCACCTCGACCGCCTGTTCCACCGGCGTCGGCTGGCGGCGGTTGATCTCGGTCTCGGCGCGGATCTCCCGGACTTCGAGCGCGCCGAGCAGCGCACCGGGGACGTCGTCGGGGTCGCGGACGCCGGCCAGCGCGGCGAACCAGACCCGGCCTCGCTGGTGCGCGGGGTGCCGTGACGCCGCTTCGGTGGCCAGCCTGGTCTTGCCCGCCCCGCCCGGGCCGGTCAGCGTGACCAGCCGGGCGCCGCCGAGGAGCTCGGCCAGCAGCTTGAGCTCGTCGTCCCGGCCGACGAACGTGGTCAGCCGGGTCGGCAGCCGGTCGGCCACCGGGGCCGGCGGCGCGAACTCGCCGCGCAGCGCGGCGACGTGGATCTCCTGCAGCTCGGCCGAGGGGTCGACGCCGAGCTGGTCGGCCAGCGTGCGGCGGATGCCGGCGTAGACGGCCAGCGCCTCCGACTGCCGCCCGGCCGCGCACAGCGCGCGGATCCGCAGCCCGGCGAGCCGTTCGCGCAGCGGGTCGGCGTCGGCCGCCGCGGTCAGGTCGGCCAGCACCCCGGCGTGCTCGCCCAGCCGGATCAGCGCTTCGAACCGGTCTTCGGCCGCCTCGGCCCGCAGCTCGGTGAGCCGCCGGGCCGGAGCCTGCGCGAAGGGCGCGTCGAGGACGTCGGCGAGCGCGGGGCCGTGCCACAGCGCAAGAGCCTCGGTGAGCAGGGCGGCCGCGTGCGGGTCCCGGCCCGCGGCCAGCTCGCGGCGGCCCTCGGCGGCGAGCCGTTCGAACCGCTGGGCATCGACGTCACCGGCGGCCACCGCGAGCCGGTAGCCGCCCGGCCCGGACTCCACGGGCACCGGCAAGGCCTTGCGCAGCCGCGAGACCAGCGACTGCAGGGCGTTGGCCGCGTCGGACGGCGGCCCGGCGCCCCAGAGCCCGTCGACGAGCGCGTCGGCCGGCACCGCGCGCCCGGCGTCGAGCGCCAGCCTGGCCAGGAGCATGCGGAGGCGGGCGCCGCCGATGTCGATCGGCGTGCCGTCGTCTTCCGCCGCCCGCAGCGGACCCAGCAGCGCAACGCGCATGCGTCCAGCTTTCCAGACGGCGGACCGCTGCCGGGGCGGGCCGACGGAAGTGCTGATTATCCGGACATATGAGACACGTCCTCCCGGTTCACCCGTTCGTGGCGATACGTTGCGGACGATGCCCATCCGCATACGGACAGGAGCGTTCATGAGGGGACAGAAACCGGTCGTGGTGGCCGCCGCCGTGGTCGCCGGCCTCTGCCTCGGCACCGGTGTCGCCGCGGCCGGCGACGGCTGGGGCGCACCGAAGCCCGGCAGCGACGGCGCCGGCGACAGCTACTACCCGCAGGACGGAAACGGCGGCTACGACGTCGCCGACTACCACCTCGAGGTCACCTACGACCCGGCCTCGCACCAGCTCACCGGCAACCAGGAGATCGCCGCGCGGGCGACGCAGTCGCTCAGCTCGTTCAACCTGGACCTGCACGGCCTGACCGTCGACTCGGTGCAGGTCGACGGCCGGGAGGCGCAGTTCAGCCGGACCGGCGACCACGAGCTGGTCATCACTCCCTCGCGAGCGCTGTGGCGCGGCCAGCGCTTCGGGGTGAAGATCGCCTACCACGGCGTGCCCGCGCCGATCGACGACCCGTCGCTCGGCAACAACGGCTGGCAGTTCGCCCGTGCGGGCGGCGCGTTCGTCGCCGGCGAGCCGAGGTCGGCCACGACCTGGTACCCGGTCAACGACACCCCGCTCGACAAGGCCACGTTCCACCTGGCGATCACCGTGCCCGACGAGTGGGGCGTGATCGCCAACGGCCGCGAGAAGCCGTCGTTCAAGGCACCGGGCGGCACCACGCACGTCTGGGCCGAAGAGACGCCGATCGTGCCGTACATGACGACGGTGGCGATCGACAAGTGGACGTTCGACCGCCAGAAGCGCAAGGACGGCACCCCGATCGTCAGCGCGTTCGCGCCGGGCACCCCGGATTCGACCAAGCAGGCGGAGGGGCGGCTGCCGGAGATCCTCGACTTCCTCGAGTCGAAGTTCGGCAAGTACCCGATCGACGCGGCGGGCGGCATCTTCCTGAACGAGCAGATCGGCTTCTCGCTGGAGACGATGAGCCGGCCGATCTACTCGGCGGGCTGGGCGGGCACGGTGCCGACGATCGTGCACGAGAACGCCCACCAGTGGTACGGCGACTCGGTGGCGGTCTCGCACTGGCGCGACGTCTGCCTCAACGAGTGCTTCGCCTCCTACGCCACCTGGCTGTGGGACGAGGCGAAGGAGGGCGTCGACCTGAACGCCCAGTACGCGAACGACGTCAAGACGGCGCCGGCGCGGCTCTGGAACGGCAAGCTCTACGACATGGGTCAGGGCAACGAGTTCACGTACGTGTACTCGAAAGGCCCGATGATGCTGCACGCGCTGCGCAACTACATCGGTGAGCAGGCCTTCTCGTGGGTCCTGAAGACCTGGCCGTCGCTGCACCGCGACGGGAACGCGAGCATGCAGGAGTTCCAGCGGTTCACCGAGTTCGCCGCGCACCGGAGCCTCCAGGGCTTCTTCGACGCGTGGGTGTACGGCGCCGGCAAGCCGGCCGACCAGTACCTCTACCCGGGTGGGCTCAAGCCCGCCGCCTGAGCGCGGAACGAGCGTCGAGGCCATCCCGCGGACGTAGGGTGGCCTCGACGCTCGTTTTGGGAGGGACCATGGCCAGGGTGCTGATGACGGGGTTCGCCCCGTTCGGCGGTGAGTCGGTCAACCCGTCGTGGCAGGCGGTTTCGCTGGTGGGCGCGCGCCGGGACGACGTCGCGGCGGTGGAGCTGCCCTGCGAATTCGAAGCTTCCCTGCCGGCGCTGCGGCGGGCGTTGACGGAGCACCGGCCGTCGCTGGTGGTGTGCGCCGGCCAGGCGGGTGGCCGCGCCGAGGTGACGCCGGAGCGGGTGGCGATCAACCTGATCGACGCCCGCATCCCGGACAACGCGGGCGCCCAGCCGGTGGACGTCCCGGTCGTCGCGGACGGCCCGGCGGCGTACTTCACGACGTTGCCGGTGAAGGCGTGCGTGGCGGCGATCCGCGCCGCGGGCGTGCCGGCGTCGGTGTCCCACACGGCCGGGACGTACGTGTGCAACCAGGTGTTCTACGGGCTGATGCACCTGCTGGCCACGGAGTTCCGGGGCGCGCGCGGCGGGTTCGTGCACGTCCCGTTCAGCCCGGACCAGGTCGCGGCGGCGGGCAAGGCCGAGCCGTCACTGGGCGTCGACCGCATCGCCGACGCGCTGGAAGCCTTGGCGGACACGGCATTGCGGGTGACGGCGGACCTGGCGACCAGCGCGGGCGCGGAGCACTGACGCGCCCTCATCCGCAAGATGCCTCTTCAACCACGCGAGTTCCGCCCCCGATCACGCGAGTCACGTCCGCAATCACGCGAGTCGCGGCCCGGCGCTCGTGATCTGACGCACACCGTCCGCAAAGCACCCTGCCGGCTGATCGAACGGTGGTTGCATGTCCGGACGCGCAGCCCGAAGAAGAGGTGAGTGATGATCGGATTCGAGACCGACCTGCAGGACCTGCGGGACTCGGCCGGAGCCCTCCAGAGCGCGGCCGACGCCGCGGAAACCGCGTCGAACGGCCTGCGCGGCACCGACGTGCCCGTTTCCTCCGGTGGCGGCAGCGGCCTCTTCGGCGGCATCACCGGGATGATCCCCGTCCACAACGCCTTCGGCCGCACGCTCGGCATGCCCGCCGTCGCCGCGGCCTACAACGACCACCTGGCGAAGATCCAGCAGCTGGTCGCGCGGCTGCACCAGACCACCGCGGACACCGGCCACGCGCTGATGCGGGTCGCCGAGCTGTACGAGAAGGCCGACGAAGACTCGAAGCGGCACGTCAACCGCGCGGCCGCGGGCCTGGAGGGGAACTGACGTGGACGGCTACTTCGACACCGGGCTCGACGCCCAGCCGATGTCCGGTGGCGACGACCGCCGCGCCGAGCTCCTGGAAGGCGTCTCGGAGGACCTGAAGCAGGGTGCGAACGACGCGCTCGACGCCCTGGAGATCCTGCGGGTGACCGACTGGCTCGTCGGCTTCGTCGCGGCCGGCGTCGACTTCGAGAAGATGCAGGACGACGTCGCCGCGGTCTACCGCGAGTTCTCCGACGCCGACATCGACCACGACTCGGCCGAGGGCCTCCAGCACCTGATCATGCGGCACGACGCCGTCTGGAAGGCGCTGCAGCGCGACTCGGGCCCGAAGCTCGACGACGCCCGGCAGTTCCTCGACGTCTGGCGCGGCTCCGCGGCCAACGCCGTCAAGGCGTACCTGAACGACCTCGCGGACACCTTCACCCAGGTCGAAACCAAGATCACCATCCTGGAGGCCGACCTCGTCGCCGCGCGCGAGGCCATCGCTTCGGCCCGGCAGGACCTGAGCAACCTCGGCTACACGTTCAAGAAGACGGCGGAGGACTACCAGAAGTCGCAGGAGCAGAAGCGCGAATCGGCCATGTCGAAGGTGCTGGCGGCGACCTTCGCGGGCGCGGTCACCGGGCTGCTCACCGTCGCCACCGCCGGCGCGGGCGCCGCGGCGGGCGCGACGATCTTCACCATGGCCAACGGCGCGATCGTCGCCGGGAACGCCGCCGGCGGCGCCATCACCGCGGCCGTGGCCAACCAGGCGGAGATCACCGGCGACAACGGGTTCGACCTGTACGAAAGCTTCATGGACAGCGCGGGCAAAATCCGCGACGGCGCCGCCGACGCCGCGCAGACGCTGGCGGACCGCATCGGCGACGAAGCCGTCGACCTGCCGAAGATCCCCGACGCGCCGGACGTCAGCCCGGGCTCGAGCTTCGACCCGGACAACTTCGAGACCGACCACACCTCGCGGCAGACCGAGAAGAACGTCCGCGACGCGAACGTCGACATCGCCCCCGACGGCCAGGTGTCCAGCGGCGCGACGCACGTCGGGAGGCTGGATGGCTGACGGCCCGGACCGCGAAGCCCTCCTGGCCGAACTGTCCGCGCTGTCGGCGACGGCGACGTCCGCCGACGGCGCGGTGTCGCTGTCGGTCAACACCGACGGCGTGCTGACCCGGCTGCGGCTGACCGACGCCGTCTCGGGGATGTCGCCGTCGGAGATCGCGGACGCCGTCCTGCGCACGTACGTCGAGGCGCAGCGCGAGTCGGCGAAGCGGACCGGACAGCTGCTGGCGCCGCTGGGCAGCGGCGGCTACCTGATGGACCGGCTGCGCTGGCGGGTGCAGTTCGAACCGGCGCCGACGCCGGCGCCGGTGGCCGCGCCTGCCGCCCCGGCGCCGCCCGCGGAGGACGGCAAGGTGCTCAAGGACCGGTCGTCGGACACCCCGGCCGAGCCGCCGCCGGCCGGCCCGGTCGCGGACGACGACTGGTACGGCCGCGGCATGCGGCTCGACCGGGCCTGGTGAGTCAGGCCGGCTTGATCCGGCTGTTGAAGCCGGCGATCAGCTCCTCGAGGCGACGGGGTTCTTCCGTGAAGTAGATCGCGGCCACCCGGCGCTCCGCCACGCCGAAGAGCACGATCGACGACCTCTTGTCGGCACTGGCGACGTACTCGCCGTGCAGCCCGCCACCGTCCCAGGTGCCGCGGCCGGCGGGCGTCAGCTTCGTGTTCACCTCGATGTATTCGGTGGTCACGCCCTGGTAGTAGCTGACGCTGCCGCCCGTGAAGGCGCAGATGACCGAGAGCTGGGCGCGCAGCAACTGGGCGAAGTGGTCGTTCTCCTTGCAGGTGCTCCGGTCCGGGACGGAGCCGGCCAGCGAGCGCAGGCACGGGGTGAAGCCGGCCCGGTCGCGCTCGGTCGTCTGCGTGCAGTCCGCCGCGGCCCGCGCGGCCTGGTCACGGATGACGAACACGACGATGGTGGCCACGACCGCGGCGACCAAGAGCACGGCGAGCGCGAGGAACCAGGGCTTGCGCTTCCGGCGCGGTTCCGGTGGCGGCGCCGGCTGCGGTGGCACCGCCTGCTGCTGCCACGGTTGCGGCCGCGGCGGCGTCACCGGCGGGCGGACGGGCGCGAAGGCGGGCACGGTGAGGTCGCTGGTGGTGCCGAGCGGCACGTGGTGCAGCCCGAACGCGACGGCCGTCTCGGGCTGGTCCTGCGTGGTCGGTGCGACGCCCAGCTGCCGTCCGAGCAGGGTGGCCAGCAGCGGCATCCGGCTGGGCCCGCCGACGAGGTAGACCCCGGCGAGCTGCGCGGGGGTGAGGCCGGCCCGGCGGATCGTGGCGGCGAGCAGTTCGGCGCTGCGCAGCAGGCTGGGCCGCACGAGCGCCTCGAGCTCGTCCCGGCTGACGAGCACGTCCCCGAACGGATCGGCCATCGGCACGTGGGTCTGCGTGTGCCGCGAGAGGCTTTCCTTGGCGTCACGGACGTCCTGCAGCAACGCCCGGCGCGTCCGGCGGTCGGCGGTGGTCTGCGGGCGCAGGAGCCGTTGCCACTGCGCCGGATCGGCGTGCGAGACGGAGCGTCCGATGTGGACGAGCAGGGCCTGGTCGATGTCGAGGCTGCCGAGATCGGGCAGGCCGTCCTCGGCGAGCACGGTGAACCCCTGCCGGGTCACCCCGACGACGGCGCAGTCGAAGGTGCCTGCCCCGAGGTCGTAGACCCCGATGGGCCCGCCGGCCCGGCTGCCGAGGCTGGCGTAGTGCGCGGCGGCGGCCACCGGTTCGGGGATCAGCCGCACGTCGGCGAGCCGGGCCTTCGCCGCGGCGGCCGAGAGGACGTCCTGCCGGCTCGCGCCCCAGCCGGCGGGGTGCGAGATCCGGGTCTGCGCGGGCGGGTGGCCGAGCTGCCGTTCGGCCTCTTCCCCCATCCTGCGCAGCACGGCGGCGAAGGCGTCGGCGACGTCGACCTCGGTTTCGCCGAGCCGGAGGCGGCCTTCGTCGATGCGCCGCTTCGGGTTCGGTTCGAACCGGCTGGGATCGAGCCTCGCCCGCCGCTCGGCGTCCTGGCCGACGACGAGCAGGCCGTCGTCGTTGACGTAGACGGCGGAGGACATGGTGACCGAGCCGTCGACCTCGATCGCCCGGGGTCCCCGCCCGAAGGCGGAGAGCACGCCGACCGTGCTCGAAGTCCCGAAGTCGATCGAGAGCACGTCCACGCGGATTCCCCTCCCAAGGTCCGCGGGCATCGTCTCATGCGCCCGGAACGCCGAAGGGCGGCTCCCCACTCGGGGAACCGCCCTCCGGCGAACCACTCAGCCGAGATCAGTCGTTCTCGGCTTCGCCCTGCTCCTCGTGGCCCGCGCCGATGCTGACCGGCGGGGCGTCCGGGATGGACGACGGGCGACGCTCGCCGCGGAAGGTGAACCGCGCCTGGTCGTCCTTGTCCTCCGGGTTGCCGCTCCAGCCCTCGACGTCGACCAGGATGATCTGGCCCGGCTCGACCTCGCCGAAGAGGATCTTCTCCGACAGCTGGTCCTCGATCTCGCGCTGGATCGTGCGGCGCAGCGGCCGCGCACCCAGCACGGGGTCGAAGCCGCGCTTGGCCAGCAGCGACTTGGCCTTCGCGGTGAGCTCCAGCTCCATGTCCTTGGCCTTGAGCTGCGTCTCGACCCGGCCGATCATCAGGTCGACCATCTGGATGATCTGTTCCTGCGTCAGCTGGTGGAACACGATGATGTCATCGATCCGGTTCAGGAACTCCGGGCGGAAATGCTTCTTCATTTCCTCGTTGACCTTCTGCTTCATCTTCTCGTACCGGGTGCCGGTGTCGTTGGACCCGGCGAACCCGAGCGAGACAGACTTCGAGATGTCCGAAGTGCCCAGGTTGGACGTGAAGATGAGGACCGTGTTCTTGAAGTCGACCGTGCGGCCCTGACCGTCGGTCAGGCGGCCGTCCTCCAGCACCTGCAGGAGCGTGTTGTAGATCTCCTGGTGCGCCTTCTCGATCTCGTCGAACAGGACCACCGAGAACGGCTTGCGACGCACCTTCTCCGTCAGCTGGCCGCCCTCTTCGTAGCCCACGTAGCCCGGAGGGGCACCGAAGAGCCGCGAAGCGGTGTAGCGGTCGTGGAACTCGCCCATGTCGATCTGGATGAGCGCGTCGTCCTCGCCGAACAGGAACGAGGCCAGCGCCTTCGACAGCTCGGTCTTACCGACACCGGACGGGCCGGCGAAGATGAACGAGCCCGACGGGCGCTTCGGGTCCTTCAGGCCCGCACGCGTACGGCGGATCGCCTGCGAGACGGCCTTGACCGCGTCCTCCTGGCCGATGATGCGCTTGTGGAGCTCGTCCTCCATGCGCAGCAGCCGGGTGGTCTCCTCCTCGGTCAGCTTGAACACCGGGATGCCGGTCCAGTTGGCCAGCACCTCCGCGATCTGCTCGTCGTCGACCTCGGCGACGACGTCGAGGTCGCCGTCCTTCCACTGCTTCTCCCGCTCACCCTTCTGGCCGAGGAGGGTCTTCTCCTCGTCACGCAGGCGGGCGGCCCGCTCGAAGTCCTGCGCGTCGATCGCGGACTCCTTGTCGCGGCGGACGTTCGCGATCTTCTCGTCGAACTCGCGCAGGTCCGGCGGCGCGGTCATCCGGCGGATGCGCATCCGGGCGCCGGCCTCGTCGATCAGGTCGATCGCCTTGTCCGGGAGGAACCGGTCGTTGATGTACCGGTCCGCCAGGGTCGCGGCGGCGACCAGCGCCGAGTCGGTGATCGAGACGCGGTGGTGCGCCTCGTACCGGTCGCGCAGGCCCTTGAGGATCTCGATCGTGTGCTCCAGCGACGGCTCGCCGACCTGGATCGGCTGGAACCGGCGCTCGAGGGCGGCGTCCTTCTCGATGTACTTGCGGTACTCCTCGAGCGTGGTCGCACCGATCGTCTGCAGCTCACCGCGGGCGAGCATCGGCTTCAGGATCGAAGCCGCGTCGATCGCGCCCTCGGCGGCACCCGCCCCGACCAGCGTGTGCAGCTCGTCGATGAACAGGATGATGTCGCCGCGGGTCTTGATCTCCTTGAGCACCTTCTTCAGGCGCTCTTCGAAGTCACCGCGGTAGCGGGAGCCGGCGACCAGGGAGCCCAGGTCCAGCGTGTAGAGCTGCTTGTCCTTGAGCGTCTCGGGCACCTCGCCCTTGACGATGCTCTGCGCGAGGCCCTCGACGACGGCGGTCTTGCCGACGCCCGGCTCGCCGATGAGCACCGGGTTGTTCTTGGTCCGGCGGGACAGCACCTGCATGACCCGCTCGATCTCCTTGCCGCGCCCGATGACCGGGTCGAGCTTGCCCTCGCGGGCGAGCACGGTCATGTTGCGGCCGAACTGGTCGAGGACCAGCGACGACGACGGGGTGCCCTCACCGCGGCCGGAACCGGTTTCGGTGGACTCCTTGCCGCCCTGGTAGCCCGAGAGCAGCTGCAGCACCTGCTGGCGGACCCGGTTGAGGTCCGCACCCAGCTTGACCAGGACCTGCGCGGCGACGCCCTCGCCCTCGCGGATCAGGCCGAGCAGGATGTGCTCGGTGCCGATGTAGTTGTGGCCGAGCTGCAGCGCCTCGCGAAGCGACAGCTCCAGCACCTTCTTGGCGCGCGGCGTGAACGGGATGTGCCCGCTCGGCGCCTGCTGGCCCTGGCCGATGATCTCCTCGACCTGCTGGCGCACGCCCTCCAGGGCGATGCCCAGCGACTCCAGCGCCTTGGCGGCGACACCCTCACCCTCGTGGATCAGACCCAGGAGGATGTGCTCGGTGCCGATGTAGTTGTGGTTGAGCATCCTGGCCTCTTCTTGAGCCAGGACGACCACCCGCCTCGCGCGGTCGGTGAACCTCTCAAACATGTGCACTCCCTCGACTGCTGCGCCGGCGGCCCGTTTCCATCGTGCTTTCACCCGCGATGGATTCAGCACCGTGAGACCACTCTAGTAGCCAAGTCGTCGCGCTGGCGTACCACTACGGCTGTCGGCGGTCTTTTCCGCACCCGGACGTGGCATCTCCCGGGTGCTCCCATCATCAGGTTGCCCTGCACCTTTACGTCAAGCCCAACGTGCGAGCGGCCACGTGGATTCCGCCATCCGCGCGCTGTCCGCTCACCGCGAACAGTCCGCACGCTGGGAGTGACCCACCCGATCGGCGCAGCTTCCACGGCATGTAAGGTTAGGCACACCTAATCCACTTCGACGCTTCAAGGAGGGCCGCGGTTGAGCCACCAGCGGTCCTTCCGCGAGGCACGCGAGGTCGGCGACGGCCTCGCGTCGTCGTTGCGACGCGTCTCGGGCCTGCCGGACGGCAGCGAGCTGCGCACCGACGTGCCGCCGGGCTGGATCCGCTGTTCGGAGCTGCTCCGGACACCCTCGTACTTCGACGAGTGGCGCGGCGCACTGGGCGGCTGGCTGCTGCGCGAGCACTCGGTGGCACCGGCCCCCACGACGGCCGCCTGGGTGCTGACGTGGTACCTGCACGTCCCGGCGTACGTCGGCGCGCTGTTGTGGCACCACGAGCGCCGGGTGCCGTCGCTGAAGCCGGCTTCGCTGGCGTTTCGCCTGGCTGACGACCGCCCGCACCCGGACGGCACGGCCGTGCTGGGCGACGCGTTCCACTGCCTCCCGACGGACCCGGGCTCGGCCCGCCCGGAGGCGACGGCGGTCCGCGACGAGCGGGCGCTGGCGGCGGTCCTGCGGGCGCGTTACCTGGCCCACGCGGCCGAGTTCGTCCGGGTGTACGCACCCGCGAGCAGGCTGGGCCGCCGAACCCTCTGGGCGGCGGCCACGGACGCGCTGGAGAACGCGCTGTGGTGGGCGGGCCGCCAGGGCGGAACACCGGAGGCCGAGGGCGCGGCAGTCGCGGACGCGGCCCTGGTGCTCGACGCGCGGTACCCGCCCCTGACGTCGGCGTCGACGCTGCGGCCGACGGAGGGGCGGGAGTGGACGAGGCGGCGGGAGAGCTGCTGTTTCTCGTACCTGCTGCCGTCGTCGGCGGAGTGCGACGGGTGCCCGCGCACCTGTTCGCGCTGACTCAGGGCCGCCAGGCCGGATCCCGCCCCGCCGCGCCCAGCGCCCGCTCGAGCGGCGGCGCACCGGCCGCCACCGGCACCTCCGGCCCGTAAACCCCCATCGACCGAGCCCGGTCGCCCATCGCCACCGCGGACTCGTACACCGCCGTCGTCGCTTCAGGAGCGAACGAGCACGGCCGCCCGCCGGCCCGGGCCAGGTCCCACCCGTGCAGCACGAACTCGCCCAGCACCATCGCGCCCACCACCGCCGACGGCATCGGGGCCGAGCCCAGCGCGGTCGTCCCCGTCCACGCCGACGGCGCTTCGAACACCGAAACCAGCACCTCCGTCTGCTTCTCCAGGTCCACCCGCCAGCCGTCCGCCACCAGCGCCGCCTCCGCCTCGCCCACCGCCGGCGAGGGTGGCTCCGCACGCCGTCCCGCCGCGATCAGCCACGGGCCCCAGTACAAGAGGTGGTTGAGCAGCCCGCGGACGTCGTAGCCCGCGCACGGCGTCGGCGCGGTCAGGTCGGGGACCGCGCGCGCGATCCGGAGGAATTCGGCCGCGGCCGGGCGCAGCAGTGCAGCAGTCATGCCGGTGATCCAAGCCCCCGGCGAGGACCGCGTCTTGGACGAACGCGACAGCTACCGTGAACCCGTGACGCACCGGATCCCGCGCGGCATCGTGGCCGAAGCCACCGCGCGCACGATGTTCACCCTGACCCGGCACCCGCCTGCTCCGGAGCTCGCTGAATTCGTCGAATACCACTGGGTCCTGCGGTGGGACCGGCGCGGCAAACCGCCGTACGAGCAGCGGGTGCTGCCGAACCTCTCGGTCCACGTGACGTTCTTCCCCGGCGCCTCCGGCGTCCACGGTCCGGCCCGCGACGTCTTTTCGCACCACCTGACCGGCCGCGTCCAAGGCTTGGGCGTGCGATTCCGGCCGGGCACCTTCCGCGCGTTCCTCGGCGGCCCCGTGCGTGACATCGCCGACCGGGCCGTCCCACTCGCCGACGTTTTCGGCCCGGCCGCCGCGGCGGCCTCGGAATCGGTGCAGACCGCGGACGACGACGCGCAAATGGTCCGTGCGATCGACAACTTGCTGATCGCAAATCCGGTGCGGCTGTCTCCGGCGGCTCGCGAAGCGGCGATGGCCGTGGAATCAATCGCGCGGGATCCGGGAATTACCCGGGTCGCGCAACTCTGCGCGGATACTGGACTAACCACCCGCTCCATCCAGCGGATGTTCGCCGAACACGTCGGCTGCCCGCCCAAGTGGGCGATCCGGATATACCGCCTCAATGACGCAGCGCAGCGGATCGTCACAGAAGGACAACCCGATTACGCCGGTCTGGCGCTGCGGCTGGGCTATAGCGACCAGTCGCACTTCATCCGCGATTTCCGGACGGTGACCGGCCGGCCGCCTGCCGAGTACGCCCGAACGGCCCGCGCCGCCGCCGAAGGGCAACCGGACAGCGATCGGACATGAAGAAAGCCGCCGGGTGAAAATTCACCCGGCGGCCTCCACTGGAAACCCCGCGTCGACGAGATTGGCCACCCCACCGGCGCCGGAGTAAAACCGCTGGTCAGTGACCCGCACCCGGCCGCACGCGGTGGCGGCGTGAGCAATCTTCAGTTCTTCTTGTGGTAGGCCTCGACGACCTCGGAGGGGATGCGGCCGCGGTCGGAAACCGCGTAGCCGTTCTTGCGCGCCCACGACCGGATGGCCTGGTTCTGCTCGCGGTCGACCGCGGCCGGGCGAGCCGAACCCTTACCCGCGACGGGCCGGACCGAAGCGCGCTTGCGACCGCCCGCACGACGCGCGTGCTCGACATACTGAGCGAGCGCGTCCCGCAGCTCCTCGGCGTTTTCCGAGGAGAGATCGATCTGGTAGCTGACTCCGTCCAAACCGAACTCGACGGTCTCTTCCGCCTCACTGCCGTCGAGGTCGTCGACCAGCGAGACGAGCACCTTCTGTGCCATCCGATTCCTCCTGCGGGGCTTACTCAATGATCTGGTACGGGGCAAGCCCCGGGACAGAAGACTTTGTCTAGAACATTAGTACCCGCTTCTGCAGTGCAACGCAAATCTCGTATCCATAACCGACCGCTATCCTCACACGGCCGGGTTATTCGGGTCGTACCAGCGGGAAGAGGATCGTCTCCCGGATACCGAGACCGGTCAGCGCCATGAGGAGCCGGTCGATCCCCATTCCGACGCCACCGCTCGGCGGCATTCCGTACTCCAGGGCCCGCAGGAAATCCTCGTCGAGCCGCATGGCTTCGCTATCGCCCTGCGCGGCCAGCAGCGACTGTTCGGTGAGGCGTTCCCGTTCGACGACCGGATCGACCAGCTCGGAGTATCCGGTGGCGAGTTCGAATCCGCGCACGTAGAGGTCCCACTTCTCGGCCACCCCGGGCCGGGAGCGGTGCTGCCGCGTCAATGGCGACGTCTCCAGCGGAAAATCACGGACAAACGTCGGTGCCTGCAGGTGATCTCCGACGAGGTGTTCCCACAGTTCCTCGACGAGCTTCCCGTGCCCGAGCTTCGGATCCACTTCCAGGCCCCTGGCCTGCGCGAATCCGTGCAGTTTGGCGGCCGGGGTCTCCGGCGTCACCTCTTCGCCGAGGGAATCGGACAACGACTCGTACATTCCGAGCGTGGTCCATTCGCCGGACAGGTCGTACTCCGAACCGTCCGGCAGCGTGACGACCAGCGTGTCCAGCACCGACTGCGCGGCCTCCTGGATCAGCTCGCGCGTCATCACCGCGTTCGTGTCGTACGTGGCGTAGGCCTCGTAGTACTCGAGCATCGCGAACTCCGGCGAGTGCGAAGAGTCGCTGCCCTCGTTCCGGAAGTTGCGGTTGATCTCGAAGACCTTCTCGATGCCGCCGACGACGCAGCGCTTGAGGTAGAGCTCCGGCGCGATCCGCAGGAAGAGCTCCATGTCGAACGCGTTGGAATGCGTCACGAAGGGCCGGGCCGTGGCGCCGCCGTGCAGCGTCTGCAGCATCGGCGTCTCGACCTCGGTGAACCCGCGGCGGTGGAACGACTCCCGCAGCGACCGGACCACGCCGGCGCGCGTGCGCACCACGTCCCGCGCGCGCGGGCGCATGATGAGGTCGACGTAGCGCTGGCGGACCCGCGTCTCCTCGGCCAGGTCCTTGAAGGCGTTCGGCAGCGGACGAAGGGCCTTCGACGTGATGCGCCAGGCGTCGGCCATCACCGAGAGCTCGCCGCGCTTGGACGTGATGACCTCGCCCTGCACGAACACGTGGTCGCCGAGGTCGACGTCGGACTTCCACGCCGCCAGCGCGTCCTCGCCGACCTTCGCCAGGCTGATCATCGCCTGCAGTTCGGTGCCGTCGCCCTCGCGGAGGCTCGCGAAGCACAGTTTGCCCGTGTTGCGGAGGAACATCACCCGGCCGGTGACGCCGACCTGCTCGCCCGTGGCGGTGTCGGCGGGCAGCCCGGAATGCGTGGCGCGCACTTCGGCGAGCGAGTGGGTCCGGGGTACCTCGACCGGGTAAGGATCGATACCCTGCGCGAGGATCCGGTCGCGCTTCTCCCGGCGCACCCGCATCTGCTCGGGCAGTTCGTCTTCGGCGGGCTCGCTGGTGGAAGCGGGGTTTTCGGTCATGGCCCATAGGGTACGAACCCGGCTGGACGCTACGCCAACCGGATTACCTTTGGCTTTCCTCGATTAACCTGGACGGCGTGAGCGATCCCACCCGTGGTCAGCGCGCTTCTTCGTTCGGCAGCCGCGCCGCCGAATACGCCCAGCACCGGCCCGGCTACCCCCGGGAAGCGATCGAGTGGGGGCTTTCCGGGGCGAGCGGAACACCGCACCGGGTGCTCGATCTCGGCGCCGGAACCGGCAAGCTCACCCAGGGCCTGGCCGCGCTCGGGCTCGACGTCACCGCGGTCGAACCCGACCCGGAAATGCGCGCGGAACTCGAACGGGCGGTGCCGTCGGCGGTGTCGCTGGCCGGGGAGGCGGAACGGATCCCGCTGGCCGACCGGTGCGTCGACGCGGTTTTCGTCGGCCAGGCGTTCCATTGGTTCGACGTCCCGGCGGCGATGACGGAGATCGGCCGCGTGCTGCGCGCCGGCGGCGTGCTGGTGCCGATGTGGAACTACGAAGACGAATCGGTGCCCTGGGTCGCCGAGTTCACCGCGCTGGGCCGCGACGGCGCCCGCCGCCCGGCGAGCGTCGAGAATATGCGCGAGGTCACGCACCCGGCATTCGAGTCGTTCGAAAGCGACCGGTTTCGCCATGCGCAACGGCGGACGGCGGAGAGCCTGGTGGAAACGATCGCGACGTATTCGATGGTGATCGTGTCGGCCCCCGAGGAGTCGGCGGCCCTGCTGGGCCGGCTCCGGCGGTTCCTCACGGAGAACCCGGCCACGGCGGACGGGGAATTCGACCTGCCGCTGGTCACCACGGTGTTGCGCGCACGGCGGCGGTGACGGCCGTCAGGGCCGGATGTTGCGTTCGTAGGCCAGCCGCAGGCCGAGCAGCGTCAGCTCCGGCACGTGGTCGGTGATCGTCTCCGACTCGTCCAGCACCAGCGGCGCCAGGCCGCCCGTCGCCAGCACCGCCACCTTCTCCGTCCCGCCCGGGGAAAGCTCGCGCACGATCCGGCGCACCAGGCCGTCCACCTGGCCCGCGAAGCCGTACAGGATCCCGGACTGCAGGCACTCCACGGTGTTCTTGCCGATCACCGACCGCGGCGGCACCAGCTCGACCTTGCGCAGCGCCGCCGCGCGCAGCGCCAGCGCGTCCACCGAAATCTCGATGCCCGGGGCGAACGCGCCGCCCAGGAACTCGCCGCGGGCCGAGATCGCGTCCACGTTGGTCGACGTGCCGAAGTCGACCACCACGCACGCCGTGCTGTGGAGGTGGTGCGCGGCCAGCGTGTTCACCAGCCGGTCCGCGCCCACCTCCTTCGGGTTGTCCACCAGCAGCGCCACGCCGGTGCGCACGCCCGGCTCGACCACGATCTTCGGGACTCGGGCGTAGTACCGGCCGAGCATCACGCGCAGTTCGCGCAGCACGGCCGGCACCGTCGACAACGCGCTGATCCCGGTCACCGCGTCCGCGTGCGGGCCAAGCAGCCCGCGGACCGTCAACGCCAGCTCGTCGGCCGTCATGCGCGCGTCCGTGCGCATGCGCCAGTCGCCCACCAGTTCCTGGCCGGACCACAGGCCGAGGACGATGTTCGTGTTGCCGACGTCGACGGTGAGCAGCAAGCGGCTCAGCTTTCCGCGTGCAGCAAGGCGTCGAGGCGGCGGGCGTCCGCCGTCTCGGCCACCGGGAAGATCGCCGTCTCCTCGTCCGGCGGCAGCGTGACCGTGCCGGACAGCAGCCCCGACCCCTCCGGCGCGTGCCCGGGGTCGGTGTGCCGGTGGACGATCCGGTTGTCCGCGTCGACGAACACCACGCGCGGCTGGTACGTCGCCGCCTCGGCGTCGTCCATCTGGCCGTACGAGATGAGGATGACCAGGTCACCTGGGTGCACCAGGTGCGCCGCGGCGCCGTTGATGCCGAGCACCCCGCTGCCGCGTTCCCCCTTGATGACGTAGGTCTCCAGCCGCGCCCCGTTGGTGACGTCCACAATGGACACCTGTTCCCCCGGCAGCAGGTCCGCGGCCTCCATCAGGTCCTCGTCGACCGTCACCGAACCGACGTAGTGCAGGTCGGCCTGGGTCACGGTGACCCGGTGGATCTTCGACTTGAGCATCGTGCGGTACATCGTGGACTCCTATTCCCCTGCGTCCAGCCGCTCCGGGTGCTCGACGGCCGCGCCGAGCAGCACCGGAACGTTGTCGATCAGCCGGGTACTCCCCACCCGGGCCGCGATCAACAGTCGTGCCTCACCGTCGACGGGCGCGGGCCCGAGGTCGGTTCCCCTCAACTCCAGGTAATCCACCTCGACCGCGGGCCGCGCGGCGAGGGTCTTCCACGCGGTCTCGAGGACCGCGTCGGCACCGTCCCGGCCGACGAACGCCCCCGCGGTGAGGGCGGCCGACAGGACGATGGCGTCTTCGCGCTGCTCAGGCGTCAGGTAGACGTTGCGCGAGGACAACGCGAGCCCGTCACGCTCGCGCACGGTCGGCACGCCGATCACGCGCGTGTCGATGTTCAGGTCGCGCACCATCCGCTTGATCAGCACCAGCTGCTGGTAGTCCTTTTCGCCGAAGAAGGCGTAGTCCGGACGGAGCAGGTTGAACAGCTTCGCCACGACGGTGAGCACGCCGGCGAAGTGGCCGGGCCGGACGGCGCCTTCGAGTTCGCCGCCGAGCGGGCCCGGGTGCACGGTCACCACGGCGCCCTCGGCGTAGAGGGCGTCCGCGCTGGGGGTGAACGCGATTTCGACGCCGTCCTCGCGCAGGATGCCGAGGTCAGCCTCCAGCGGCCGCGGGTACGCCTCGAAGTCTTCGCCCGCGCCGAACTGCAGCGGGTTGACGAAGATCGAGGTGGCCACGACGGTGTTCGGCAGCCGCTTCGCGCGGCGGATCAGCTCGCGGTGGCCGGCGTGCAGCGCGCCCATGGTCGGCACGAGCGCCAGCTTGCGGCCGACGCCGTGCAGCGCCCGGCTGACCTGGCTCATCTGCTCCGGCGACGCGAACGCGTTCAACGTGCCGCGGCTGAATTTCGGTGTGGTCACTGGTCTGGATGCCCTTCGGCGGGATCGTCGAGGAGTTCGGTGAGGTCTTTGGCGGCCGCGGTGTCCAGCAGCCCGGCAGCCGACGAACGCGCCACCGTGCGCCTGGCCAGCGCGCGATAGGCCGGCTCCACCTCCGGCGCCCGGTCCGCCAGCACCGCGAGGTGCTTGCGGACGGTGCCGAGATCGCCACGCGCGACCGGCCCGGTGAGGGCGCGGTCGCCGTGTCGCAGCACATTATCCAACGCCGCCGAAAGCAGTGGCGCCACCAGGCGCTCGGAATGCCCGATTCCCGCTTCCCGCAAGACTTCCGCACAGTCGGCGACCAGCGTCATCAGGTGGTTCGCGCCGTGGGTCAACGCAGCGTGGTAGAGCGCTCGCGCGGAGTCGGGGATGCGCACCGGCTCGGCACCCATCTCGACCGCGAGCGCCTCGCCGACGTTCCAGGCCGCCTCGTCGTCCGCCGCCGCGGTGACGCCGATGCTGCACGCCGCCAGCCGCTCGAGGTCCTCTTCGCGGCCGGTGAACGTCATCACCGGGTGCAGCGCGAGCGCCAGCGCGCCGGCTTCGGCCGCGGGAGCGAGCACGTCGATGCCCTGCGCCCCGGAGGTGTGCACGACGATCTGGCCGGGCCGCAGCGATCCGGTCGCGATGAGGCCGCGGACCATGCCGGCCAGCGCGTCGTCGGGGAGGGCGAGCAGCACGAGGTCCGCCCGGCGGACGGTTTCGTCGGGCGGGAGGAGGGGCACGTCGGGCAGGAGGCGTTCGGCACGGGCCAGCGACGAAGCGGACAGACCGGACGCGGCGACCACCGTGTGCCCCGCCCGGGCCAGCGCGGCGCCGAGCACGCTGCCCACCCGGCCGGCGGAAACGACGCCGACCGCGAGGCGGGCGGGCCTCATCATGGCGTGCGCCTGTGGACGCTCATGGTTCGCAGACTCCCTCTGCTCTCGTTCCAGTCCCTTCCCGGGTACCGGACGACGGCGCGAGACTAACTCGGGCGGGCGCGCGTCGTTGAGCCCGGGTGACCAGCTTCACCCGGACCGGGTCACCCGCGGGCGGCCTCGTCGGCGAGGCGGGTCGCCTCCGCGCGGGCGGCCTTCAGGGTGCGCAGCAGCTCCTGCTGGCGCTGCCGGTCGGCGTCGCTGGTGAGCTGGTGCCGGTCGAGGAACGCGAGCTCCGTCACGCTGGCCTGGTAGACGGCGACGGCCTTCGCGGCCTGCTTGCCGGACTGCCGTTTAGCCTGCCGCCGCCACGCCCGCCGCCCGGGCAGGCTGGCCAGCAGCTCGACCTCCGACGGCGCGATCCACCGCGCGGCGGCCATGTGCGGCAGCGCGGCGGCGATGATCCGCTGCTCCCGCTTCCGCTGCAGGATGACCAGGTAGACGACACCGAGGAAGAGCGGCAGCATGATCAGGAAGTAGACGGTGAGGAACTTCGACCCGCCGAGCAGCGCGGCGCTGTTCCACAGCGCGTGCAGGCAGACGGCGGCGAGGTACCCGGCGATCGGCGCGACGATCTTGAGCGCCTTGGTCGTGGTCCGCGCGGCGATGCCGATCCCGATGCCGGTGAGCACGGCGAACAGCGGGTGCGTGAAGGGGGCGAGCACGCCGCGGAGGAAGAACGCGGTGATGACGCCCTGGCTGTGCCCGTCCCCGAAGCCGTAGTCGGCGAAGGCCCGCCCGAAGTAGTAGATGTTCTCGGTGAAGGCGAACCCGGCGGCGCTGAACCCGGCGTACACGACCCCGTCGACGACGCCGTCGAACTCGCTGGACCGCCGCCAGAGGATGAGCACGACGAAGAGGGCTTTCGCGGCCTCCTCGACCACCGGGGCGGAGACGAGCGCGGCCACGGTGTTGCCGCTGCCCTGGCCGAGCAGCTCGTCCCCGACGGCCTCGGCGGTGGTGTTGATGAGCAGCGCGGTGATGGTGGCGATGCAGGCGCCCCAGGCGAAGGCGAGCAGCAGGAACTTGGCGGGTTCGGGCTCCCACCGATCGACCCAGAGGAACCCGGCGACCACCCCGGCCACGGGAACGAGCGCGGCGAGCACGCCGATGGTGACGGCGAGCGGGCCGACCCGCGCGGTGGCGAGCCCGAACAGGAACAGGCCGCACAGGGCCACCACGATCAGCCCGAGCACCGGCAGCAGCACGGTGACCCGGCGAGGCCGCCGGCCACGATCAAGTCCCGTCGCGGGCGAGAGGGTTCCGCTCACAGCGGGTCACCCTACGCAGGAGGGTGCGCGGACCGGAACGCCACCTGGCACACACGGCACACCATTCAGCCTGCCGGACGCCGCCGGATGCGCCCCGATGTGGCCTTCGGTGCGTCTGACGCGACCAAGGCGGCCTTCGATGCGCTAGACGCAACCAAGGCGGCCTTCGGTGCGCCGCAGCGTGGCCTTGGTTGCGCCACCGTCTGATGCGCCCCAAGGCCGCCTTGGGGCGCTTGGCTCAGGCGCCCGGGCTCAGTCCTCTGCGCGACGGCGGCGGCGAGGGGTTGCCCCGGTGCCGCCGTTGGCCGCCAAGAGTTCGCTCACCGAACGGCCCGCCGCGTGGGAACCGCTGCCCGGGGCGGGTTCGGGGGCCGCTCGGCGGCCGTTGCGGGCTCCGTTGTGGCCGTTCTGCTGCTGCTCGACCTCCGCCGGGTCCACCGGTGCCATGCCGCGGCGGGACATCGAAGCCCGCTCCGCGACCATGCCTTCCCAGGCCGGCGGCTCGCCGTCCGGGCGACGGCGGCGGCCGCCGCCCGCGGGCTCCGGTGCCGGCGGGACCGCCGGCAGCTGCTGCGAGTCCTCCGGCTTGCGGCGGCGACCGCCCGAGCGGCCCTGGAAGCTGCGGACCGACTCCGGCAACGTCGGGTTCGCCATCGGCGGCTCTGCCTTGGCGGCCTCCGCCGGCGCGCGGTGCGAACCACCGTGGCGGGAGGGCGGCTCTTCCAGGATCGGCGACATGTCGGCCCGCGAGAACTGCTCCAGCCGCGACGGGCGGCGGCTGTCGGCCGACGGGACCGGCGTCGTCGGCGGCACCACCGGGGGCAGGTCCGTGCGCGACGGCTGCCGCGGCGACGGGCTCTTGCTCGGCACCGGTGTCGTCGGCGGGACGACCGGCGGGATGTCGGTCCGGGACGCCACGGCGTCCCGCGGCATCGGCGGCTTCGGCTCGGGCGGCTTCGGCCGGTTGGGCCGCTGGCGCTCGGCGAAGTCGTCACGGTTCTGGAAGGCCGCGCTGAGGTCCTTGACCGGCCGGATGTCCGAACGCGACATCTCGGACGGCTTCGGCGGCGGCACGTTGGCCGCCGGACGGCCCGGCACCGGCCGCGGCGGCTCGGGCGCCTTGCGGGGATCGGGACGCGCGCCGTTCGGGTGGCCGCCGACACGCGGGATGTCCGGCCGGGACATCTCCACCCGGGGAATGTCCGGACGCGACATCTCCACCCGCGGAATATCAGGCCGGGACATCTCGACGCGCGGGATGTCGGGCCGCGACATTTCCACCCGCGGGATGTCGGGCCGCGACATCTCCACGCGCGGAATGTCCGCCCGTGACGCGGTCCCCCGCGGCACGTTCGGCCGCGGCGCCTCAGGCCGCGGCATCTCGGGACGCGGCTTTTCGGCCCGCGGCATCTCCGGCCGCGGCATCTCCGGCCGCGGCGCCTCGACCCGCGGGATGTCCGGACGCGACATCTCCACCCGCGGAATATCCGGACGGGACATCTCCACCCGCGGGATGTCGGGCCGCGACACCTCGACCGGCCGGATGTCCGACTTCGACATCTCGGCGCGGCGCGCGGGCGGCGGCTCGGGACGGCGGATTTCCGTCTTCGGCTCCTGCGGGCGGCGGATCTCGGTCTTCGGCTCCGGCGGGCGCCGGATCTCGGTCTTGGGGTCGGCGGGGCGCGGCACGTCCCGGCGCGTCGGCTCGGCGGCGGCCTCCGGGCGGCGCTCGGGCTGCTTCGCGGCTTCTTCCTTCGGCAGCCGCATCGGCTGCGACTCGGCCTGGCGGCGCGCCGCCTCGGCCCGCAGCTCGGCGGCCTTCAGCTCGCGCTGCGCGGCGTTCAGCGCCGGGTCGACCGGCGGCACCGGCGGACGGCGCTCGCTCAGCGGCTTCGGCCGGGCGATCTGCTGGGTGCTCTGCACGGAGACGTTCGCCGGTGTCTTCGGGACCGGCTTGCCACCGAAGCCCTTGCCCTTGGCGCCGAGGCCCTTGCCGTTGGCGGGCTTGCCGTTCGACGCCTTGCGGCGGCGCTCGTCGAGGACGCGGTCGATCAGCTCGGTCGGCCGTTCGCCCGGCTCGGCGGGCTTCTTCCCGGCCATCAGCTGAGCCGGCTTCTTCTTCGGCGCGGCGTCGGGGATCATGCGGTTCTCGTCGGACAGCTTGCGCATCCGCGTCGCCTGCGCGGTCAGCGCGACGCGTTCGAGCAGCACCTCGCCGCCGAACAGCGACTGGAGGCTGTCGCGCAGCGCGGACACCTCGGCGCGCAGCGCCTCGAGCTCCTCGCGGCCCTTGGAGTCGGCGACCGAGCTCTTCTCGGCCTCCACCTCCAGCTCGAATTCGCGCCGGGCCGCGATCTCGCGTTCCAGCTCCAGTTCGTACACAGCCTGCGCCTCGGCGACCGCGTCCTCGCTCTGTGCCGCGCTCTTGCGGTACTTCACGGCGAGGAAAGCGCCGATCAGGGCGGCCCAGAGGGCCGCGACGATCCCGAGCCGGAGGTAGCGGAGATCGTCGCTGAGCACCAGTGCGAGGGTGGCTCCGATGGCGAGGACAAAGCCGACGACGAGCCACGGCCTGCCCAAGAGGCGGCCGCGCGAGTCGTCACCCACGCCGGTCATGACTGACACCGTACCTGCTCGTAATCCGAACGAGACCTACTCGGTCCAGCGAGCGGTGTGATTCCAGCGCTAACCGGTCGTCCCGCGGGTGCGCTCACGATCGTGGTCCTGCGGGGTCCGGCAGCAGTGCTCGAGCCACAAAGCCGCTGCTACCAGGGCTGCGGAGGACACCACGCCGACCGCCGCGGCCCGCGTGTCGAGGACCGCGGCGACGAGTTCGTCACGTCTGGGTAAAACATAGGCGAGCGCCGCGAGCCAGGCGCCCGCCATGAACGCGCCGGCGAGTGACGAAGCCTTGGCGAGGGCCACCGATCGGGCGACCCCGATCGCGCCGACGACTCGCCCGTTCTTGATGCGGGACCGGATCGAGAAGGCGAGGACGGCCTCGATCACGGCCAGCACGGCGAAGGTGACGCCGGCGAGCAGCGGCAGCTGCGGGAGCGAGCCGTAGGCGGTCTGGAAGAGCAGGTAGCCGAGGCCAAGGCCGAGCAGCCCGGCGATCACCAGGTCGCGGGGCCGGGTGAAGTGCATGCCTCAACCGTACCGTGGAAGAGTTGACTCTCCACCGACTGGAGAGTTCATCATGCGCTTTGTGGGCACCACCGCGACCTTCACCATCGGCGAGCTGTCCCGGCGGACCGGCCTGCCGGTCAAGACCATCCGCTTCTACTCGGACGAGGGCCTCCTGCCGCCGACCGAGCGGACGGACGCCGGCTACCGCCTCTACGACGCGGCGGCGATGGCGCGCCTCGAACTGGTCCGCACGCTGCGGGAGCTGGGCCTCGGCCTCGCCGACGTCTCCGCCGCGCTGAGCCAGTCGACGACCGTCGGCGAGCTGGCGGTCCGGCACGTCGAGGCGCTCGACGAGCAGATCCGGCGGCTGCGGCTGCGCCGGGCGGTGCTGCGCGCGGTGGCCAAGCGCAATTCCGAACTGGAGGAAGTGAACCTGATGAACCGTCTCGCGTCGATGTCCGACGAGGAGCGCAAGCGGCTGGTTGACGAGTTCTGGGACGAAATGGTCGCCGGGCTCGACATCGACCAGGAGTTCTACCGCCGGATGCGGTCGGGGAAGCCCGAGCTGCCCGACGACCCGACCCCCGAGCAGCTCGAGGCCTGGATCGAGTTCGCCGAGCTGGTGCAGGACCCGGACTTCCGGGCCCTCATCCGCCGGATGAGCGAAACCCAGGCCGCCCAGATCAAGGCCGGCGAGTTCCAGCAGCCCGCCGAGGCCTGGCGGGAGCACTGGAACGCCTGGATGACGCGGGCGCAGGAAGCCGTCGACGCCGGGCTGACCCCGACGTCACCGGAGGGGCAAGCGCTTGCGGCGGACATCGCCGCGGCGTCCGCGCGGCCGGGTCAGGACGCGGAGTCGGACTCGTTCCGCCGCGAGCTGGCGGATCGGTTCGCCAGTAGCGGGGACGCGCGGGCCGAGCGCTACTGGCAGTTGCTGGCCGTCATCAACAGCTGGCCGCCGGTGCCGACGACGCAGCCCGCGGTCGGCTTCATGATCGCGGCCTTGCGCGGCTGACCGCACCGCGACCACCGTTCGCCGAACACCCGGAAACGGACCGTAACGAAGAAGCTCGATCCGCCGATGTGAATCGGTTTCAGCTCAGTTCGAGGTCCGTCCGGCGGACCGTGGCCACCTCGTCCGCCGGGCGGGCCCGCAGCAGCTGCGCGATCGGGCCGTGGCCCGGCAGGACCGCGTCCGGGTCGATCTCCACCCAGGGCACCAAGACGCTCGCGCGGTCCGGCGTGCCCGGGTGCGGCAGCAGCAGCTCCGGGTCGTCCGACGTCACGCCGTCGACCGTGACGACGTCGACGTCCAGCGTTCGCGGGCCCCAGCGCAGCTCGCGGACCCGGCCCGCCGCCCGCTCGGCGGCCTGGCCCGTGCGCAGCCACGCCCAGTGGTCGCGGGCCGGGTCGTCGACCACGCAGACCGCGTTGAGGAAGTCCGGCTGGTCCGCCACGCCCCAGGCCTTGGTCTCGTACACGCTCGACACCGCGACCAGCGCCGGCCGGACGGCGTCCAGTGCCGACCGGAGGAACCCCAGCCGATCGCCCAGGTTCGACCCGAGCGAGAGCACCGCGCGGCTCACCGGTCGCGCCGGACCGTGACGGCCACGTCGTCGAACGTCAGCGGGATCGGTGCCGACGGCTTGTGCACCGTCACCTCGACCGCGCTCAGGCGCTCGTCGCGCATGACCTCGTCGGCGATCTTGCCCGCGACGCTCTCGATGAGGTCGTACGGCGCACCCGCGACGATCCCGGCCGCCAGCTCGGCCAGCTCGCCGTAGTGCAACGTCTTGGTCAGGTCGTCCGACGCGGCGGCCGGCCCGAGGTCCAGCCACACCGTGACGTCGACGACGAACTCCTGGCCGTCCCGCTTCTCGTGCTCGAACACGCCGTGGCGCCCGAACACGCGCAGGCCGGTCAGCGTGATCCGGTCAGCCATCCGTCCTCCACGCGGCGGCCACCGCGACCGCGTCCAGCGAAGCCCCGACCTCGTGCACGCGCACGCCCCACGCGCCGGCCGCCGCGGCGAGCGCGGAGATCGCGGCGGTGGCGTCCTCCCGGCCGTCCGGCGGGCGCGGTGTCCCGTCCTTTTCGGACAGCAGGCGGCCGAGGAACCTCTTGCGCGAGGCGCCCACGAGCACCGGGAAACCGAGCGAGAGCAACGAGTCCAGCCCGCGCAGCAACGCCCAGTCGTGCTCGGCGTTCTTCGCGAAACCGAGCCCCGGGTCCAGCACGACGGCGCTTTCGGCCACGCCGGCCGCCAGCGCCGCGTCCACTCTGGACAGCAGCTCGGCCCGCACGTCCGCCACGACGTCCCGGTACTCGGCGAGCGCCTGCATGTCCTTGCTGTGCCCGCGCCAGTGCATCAGCACCCACGGCACACCGGCCTCGGCCGCGACGCGCGCCATGTCCGGATCGGCCAGCCCGCCGGAGACGTCGTTGATGACGTGCGCGCCGGCTTCGAGCGCCGCCGCGGCCACCGCGGCCCGGGTGGTGTCGACCGACAGCGCCACCCCTTCGGCGGCGAGCGTCTTGATCACCGGGAGCACGCGCTGCAGTTCGGTCTCGGCGTCCACCCTGGACGCCCCGGGCCGCGTCGATTCGCCGCCGACGTCGATCAGGTCGGCGCCGCGGGCCCACATCTCGCGGGCGTGCTCCAGCGCCTGGTCGAGCCCGAGGTAGCGGCCACCGTCCGAAAAGGAATCGGGCGTCACGTTCAGCACGCCCATCACGACGCACCGCCCGGGCGTGGGAAGCCCCACGTTCACCGGCGCGCCTTGATGAGATCCAGCGCCTCCGCCCGCGAAGACGGCGAAGTCTTCAGCTGGCCCCGCACGGCGGAGGTGGTGGTGCGGGCACCGGGCTTGCGGATGCCGCGCATGGCCATGCAGAGGTGCTCGGCCTCGATCACGACGATGACCCCGCGCGGCTCCAGCTTCCGCACGATGGCGTCGGCGACCTGGGACGTCAGCCGCTCCTGGACCTGGGGCCGCTTGGCGTAGAGGTCGACCAGCCGGGCCAGTTTGGACAGCCCGGTGACCTTCCCTGCGGCGTTCGGGATGTACCCGACGTGCGCGACGCCGTGGAAGGGCACCAGGTGGTGTTCACACTGGCTGAACATCGGGATGTCCGTGACCAGCACCAGCTCTTCGTGGGACTCGTCGAACGTCTTGTCCAGCACCGAGTCCGGCTCGGTGTAGAGCCCCGCGAACATCTCCTGGTACGCGCGGGCCACCCGGGCGGGAGTGTCCTTGAGACCGTCCCGCTCCGGGTTCTCTCCACACGCCAGCAAGAGCTCGCGGATCGCCTTCTCCGCCCGGTCGTGGTCGAAGACCGGGCGGTCGGCGTCACTGCGGCTTTTCTGGTCCATCCACGTCACGACGCTCTCCCTCGTTCTGCTGGTTGCCCGCCTGATCGGCGAACCAGCCGTGCTCACGAGGGCGTTCTTCACCACCGGGCCGCCACGACTGGCCAGGCTGACCGCCCGGCGAGGTCGCGGGCGTCCAGCCCGGAGGGGCACCGTAGTTCGGCGGGCCGCTCTGGCCGGCCGGACCACCCGGCTGCTGGCCGCCGTAGGCCTGCGGCCAGTGGGACGTGCCGTTGGGGCCACCGTTCGGGCCGCCGTAGGGACGGCCGCCGTTCGGGTAGGCGCCCGGCTGCGGTGGGGCGTACGGGTTCGCGTTGGGGTCGACCGGCGACGGCGACGGGTACGGCGGCCCGCCCGGCAGGTCGCCCGCGCCCGGGGCGGTGCCGACCGGGGTCGGCTCCGGCTTCAGGACCGGCTTCTCCTTCTCCGGCGGCGGCCACGGCTCGCCGCGCTCCATCGCCAGCTCGCCCGGGGTCTTGATCGGCGGCTTGTCCGACGGCGTCCGCTCACCGAACTCGTTGAACACGGTGATGTGCGGGCGCTTCTCGACCGTCGCGAAGATCCGCTCCAGGTCCTTGCGGGTCAGCGTCTCCTTCTCCAGGAGCTCGATGACCAGCTCGTCGAGCACGTCGCGGTAGGTGTTGAGCACGTGCCACGCCTCGGTGTGCGCCGTCTCGATGAGCTTGCGCACCTCCTCGTCGATCTCGTGCGCCACTTCCAGCGAGTAGTCCGCCTGCCGCCCGGCCGACCGGCCGAGGAACGGGTCGCCCTGCTCCTGGCCGTACTTGACCGCGCCGAGCCGGGCGCTCATGCCGTACTCGGTGACCATCGCGCGGGCGATCTTCGTCGCCTGCTCGATGTCGGACGACGCGCCGGTGGTGGGCTCGTGGAAGACGAGCTCCTCCGCCGTGCGGCCACCCATCGCGAAGACCAGCCGCCCGATCATCTCGGAGCGGGTCATCAGGTCCTTGTCGTCCTCGGGGACGAGCAGCGCGTGCCCGCCCGTGCGGCCGCGCGGCAGGATGGTCAGCTTGTAGACCGGTTCGATGTCCGGCATCGCCCACGCGGCGAGCGCGTGCCCGCCCTCGTGGTAGGCCGTGATCTTCTTCTCCTTCTCGGAGATGATCCGGCTCTTGCGGGCGGGGCCACCGACGACGCGGTCGACCGACTCCTCCAGCGCCGCGTCGGTGATCACGTGCCCGTTCTGGCGGGCGGTGAGCAGCGCGGCCTCGTTCAGCACGTTCGCCAGGTCGGCGCCGGACATCCCGACGGTCCGCTTGGCCAGGCTGGTCAGGTCGGTGCCCTGGGCGATCGGCTTGCCCTTGGCGTGCACCTCGAGGATCGCCTTGCGGCCGCGCAGGTCGGGCGCGGACACCGGGATCTGCCGGTCGAACCGGCCCGGGCGCAGCAGCGCCGGGTCGAGGATGTCCGGCCGGTTGGTGGCCGCGATCAGGATGATGCCGCCGCGAGCGTCGAAGCCGTCCATCTCGACGAGCAGCTGGTTCAGCGTCTGCTCGCGCTCGTCGTGCCCGCCGCCGAGGCCGGCGCCGCGCTGGCGGCCGACCGCGTCGATCTCGTCGACGAAGATGATGCACGGCGCGTTCTGCTTGGCCTGCTCGAACAGGTCACGCACGCGCGAGGCACCGACACCGACGAACATCTCGACGAAGTCCGAGCCGGAGATCGTGTAGAACGGCACGCCCGCCTCGCCGGCGACGGCTCGCGCGAGCAGCGTCTTGCCGGTACCCGGCGGCCCGTAGAGCAGGACGCCCTTCGGGATCTTCGCGCCGAGCGCCTGGTAGCGCGCCGGGTTCTGCAGGAAGTCCTTGATCTCGTACAGCTCTTCGACGGCCTCGTCGGCCCCCGCGACGTCCCCGAAGGTCGTCTTGGGCATGTCCTTGTTCAGCTGCTTGGCCTTGGACTTGCCGAAGTTGAGGACGCGGTTGCCACCACCCTGCGCGTTGTTCATCATCCACATCAGCAGGCCCAGGACGAGGGCCAGCGGGATGGCGAAGATGAGGATCTGCGTCAGCACGCCCTGCTGGGTCACCTTGGTGGTGAACTTGATCGGCTGGCCGCCCGCCTTCGCCGCGATCAACGAGTCGTAGATCGGGCGGGTGGCGTCCGAGGGGTACTGCGAAATGATCTGGGTGACCTGCTGCCCGTCGACGTCGATCGGCTTGGCCAGCAGCAGCTTGAGCTGCTGTTCCTTGTCCTCGAGGCTGGCTTCCTTGACGTTGTTCGAGGTGATCTGGGAGTTCGCCACCGAGATGGGTGCCTGGGTGTACCCACGATCACTGTCGAAGATCGTGTTGTACGCGAACAACGCCAGCAACCCCGCGACGATCCACAGCAGTGGGTTCCTGAGCACGCTCTTCCGGTTCATACGACTCGGCCCTGGTGGCCTCGACCCTCCCTGGTTGGGCGGCTCCTGTGATACCCGCCATCACGATCTTGACAACCCGTGGTGCCTGGACACCTGCCCATCAGGGTACCGCCCGCTGCCGCGTTCATCCCCTGTGAGCCTCTCGCAGGTCAACGGGCGATACCGCGCCCAGGTTCCCGCGGGTGTTCCACGCCGGTCACGCTAGCGCGTGCTGTCCGACACACTGTTCACCATCTCGCCCAGCCGGGTGCGCAGCGTCTTCGAGTCCGCCGGGGCCACGGTGACCCACTCGCGCCCGTCCGTACCAGCGCGGGAGAGGCTTAGATACCGCCCGGTCGCGGTGTCGAACCAGGCCAGCACGCGGGACCGTTGCTTGGCCCCGACCTGCGAACGGCTGTTCGCTGCCAGCTGACCGCCGCGCAGCCGGGGCTGCCCGGCGATGCGGCCGTAGGCCTCGCGCGGGTCGGCCGCCAAGCGTTCGCTCAGCGGCACCCGGCGCGCCTTGCCGCGGCGTTTGTCTTCTTCCTCACCCGGCGACGACGGCAGGGGCACCGGCACCCGGATCGGCGCGGTGCGCAGGGCGTCGTCCAGCGGGAGTGTGACCGACGCCTCGCTGCCGCGCGGCCCCGCGGGCAGCACCCCGACGACGGCCGACACCAGGCCGTCCGGCGGAACGTCCCGCAGCCAGATCCCGTCGGCGTTCTGGATCGCGAGCACGCCCTTGGTCTCGTCGGCCGCCGCGATGACGCCGACCGTCGGGGCCTCGAACTGCGGGATGTGCAGCGCGTCGATGGTCAGCGGCGCGAAGGCCAGCAGGTGCAGGGCGTCCTCGATCGGCGGCGCGAGCCTGCCGCGTGGCTCGCGGATGCCGCGCGCCTTCAGCTCGACGTCGATGCGGTGACGCAGCGACACGCGCTCGTTCTCGGTCGCGCCGTGCGACCGGACGATCAGCGGGTACGGCAGCTCCCCGACCCGCGCCGACTCCCAGAGGAAGTCGAACGCCATCGGCGAGAAGAACTCTTGCATCATCACTCTCCCGGATCGGACTCTTGCTCAGCGTAGCCCGCACCCCCGACAAAACCGGATGGTTCCGGGGCAGGCTGGGCACGTCCGAAGACCGATCCTCCCAGAGCTCAGACCGAGCTGGTCGCCGCCGCGGCTCCGGCGAGCATTTCGCCGAGGCGGTGGCGCAGCGTGGCGGCGTCGGCGGGGGCGATCGTGATCCAGTCCCGGCCGTCGCGGCCGCGGGTGGCCTGGGTCAGGTAGCGGCCGGTCTCGGTGTCGAACCAGCCCAGTACCGGCGTGCGGGTGCGCCCGCCCAGCCTGCTGCGGGCGTTGGCGCCGATCTGGCCGCCGCGCAGCCGCGGCTGGGCCAGCAGCCGGGCCAGCGCCTTGCGGTCCTCGTCGGCCGACGCGCGCTCGTCGCCGCTGCCACCGCGCCGGAAGTCGCCGGTCAGCTGCTCCTTCGGCACCGTGATCGACTTCTCCGTGCCGCGCGGGCCACCGGGGAGCAGCGAGACGATCGCGCTGGCGAGCCCGTCGGCCGGGCACGGCTGCAGGTGCAGGCCGCGGGTGTCCTGCACGGCCAGCAGGCCCTGGCCGCCCAGCACGCCGGCGACCGCGAGCAGCGGCTGGGCCTCCGGGGCGATCAGCTGGACGGCGTCCAGGCTCAGTTCGGGGCTCGCCAGCACGCCGGAGTAGTCCTCGACGTGCGGCTCGGGCCGGCCGCGGCCGTCGGCGAGCCCGCGCGCGGTGAGACCTTCAAGCGTGCGGCGGCGCAGCATCGACCGCTCGTCGACGGTCGCGCCGTGCGAACGGATGCGCAGCGGGTACGGCAGCTCGCCCAGCCCGGCGGACTCCCACAGGAAGTCCACCTCGACCGGGGTGAGCAGCTCAGCTTTCGGCATCGAGCCACCCCCAAGAGAAGCCGGGCCGGGCACGCCGCCGGCGCGCCCGGCCCGAAAGGATCAGCGGTCTTCGTCGTCCCCGGACCAGCCGATGACCGGCGGCGGGGTCGCCTGGTTCGCGCCGAAGGCCTCGTCCGGGTCCGCCTCGATGAGGAAGGACGCGTGCGTGTGCTCCTCGTCCTGCTCGCCCTGAGCGGTCTGCGGGGCCATGCCGCCCATGCCCGCCGGGTTCATCGGCGGCGGGGTCTGCCCGCCGATGGTGCCCGCGGAAGAGACGAGACCCTGCTGCGGCGCCTGGGCCGACGCGGCGCTCTGGCCCTGGCCATCGGCCGACGCCAGGGTCGTGTCGTTTTCGGACTTCGCGCCGGACTTGCTGCCCTTGCCCAGCGCGCGGGAAGCCAGCGCACCGAGGCCGCCGGCGGCACCGCCGAGACCGAGGCCCATGCCGATCTTGCCGAGCGGGTTGCTGCCGCCCTGCTGCCCGGCGCCCGCGCCGACGTGGCCCGCGCCGGTGGCGGTACCCGCGCCGGCCGCCGTGCCGCCGGCGCCGTCGCTGCCGAGCGTGGCCGCGTCCGGGCCGAAGCCCGCACCCGCCACCCCGCCGTGGACGCCGTTCGGGCCGACCACCCCGGCGTGCTGCGCGCCGAACGCGCCGCTGTGGCCGCCGAAGCCCGCGCCGCCGGAGGCGAAGATCGCGTCGGCCGCGCCGGGCAGGGCGTCGACCGAGCCCGCGCTGCCGACGTTGTTGACCGCGTTGATCGACATGGAGTTGTGCGTCGCGGTCGGCTTCATGCCGAGCGACTCCGGGCCGAAGCTCGGGGTCGTGCTGTCGATCTCGCTCATCGCCTGCGTGTAGGCGTTGAACATCGCGACCTGCTGCGCCTTGACGTTGTTGGCCGCGTCGTACTGCACCTTCTGGTCGTCGGTCAGCGCCGCGGGGCCGCCGCCCAGCGCCAGCGTCATGGCCGTCTGCGGGTCGAACTCCACCGCCTTCGGCATCTGCTTGACCGCCGCCGCCGCCGCGGACTGCCGGGCGAGCCGGTCGGACATCGTGTGCGCGGCCTCGGAGGCCTGCGAGCCGGAGTTGGCGATGGCCACCAGCGCACCCTGGGCGCCCGCGGCCCCCTTGCCGACCCAGGCGTTGCCGAGCTCGGCGATCGCGTTGTACAGGTGGTCGGACGCCTGCTTCAGCTCGTTGCCGTGGTGTGCCCAGGCGTGCCCGGTGTCGGTGGCCGTGCCGGGCTCGTTGTTGTCGTTCGCGGCGTGCCAGAGCTGGTCGCTGTTCTGGGCGTTCCAGTTCGGCGGGTTGGCGATCGCGCGGTCGTCGCCGACGTCGAAGCCATCGGACCGGCCGCGGGCGTTTTCGACGATGTTCTGCGACGCCGAGTTGTCGCCGAGCGGGACGAGCGAGCCCGGGTCGGTCTTCGACGGCTGGTCGCTTTGGTTCGGAGCCATGACTTCGAAATCCCCCTCTGGACTCAGACGTTGCGGAACGGGTCGGCCGCGGCCTGGTCGATCTCGTGGTAGCGGGCCATCGCCGTGACGATGCCCTCTTCGGCGTCGGAGTACTGCTGGAGCAGGTTCTGCAGCGCGGCGGCGTAGGAGTCGCCACCGCCGTCCGCGCGCTGGACGAACTTCGCGGCCATCGCGTGGCCGACCGGGTTGTCCCCGAGCTTCGGCGGCTGCGCGAGCGTGCCCGCGCCGGCGAGCAGGGCCTCGACCGCGTCCTTGCCGGTGCGGATCTTGTTCAGCACGGCTTGCGCGGCGTCGGGGTCGATCCCGACCTGACCCGCCGCGGCCGCGGCCTTGAAGGCGTTCGCGTCGGCAGCGCTGCTGTTCGCCATCTGCACTCTCTCCCGTTCCCCCGACCCGGTCACCGCGGGCACGATTGGTCTTCGCATAGGTTAACGCACGTGATCAGAGCCTATGACGCAAACTTCGTGCCCGGGGTTCCGCGGATCCGGTAATTGCGCTGAACGGTCGGTGAACTCCCCGGTCGGCTACGAGGTGTAGACCTTCGGGTCCAGGGTGCCGATGTAGGGCAGGTCCCGGTACCGCTCGGCGTAGTCGAGGCCGTAGCCGACGACGAACTCGTTGGGGATGTCGAAGCCGATGTACTTCACCGGCACGTCCACCTTGACCGCTTCCGGCTTGCGCAGCAGCGAAACGACCTCGAGCGACGCGGGGTTGCGGCTGGCGAGGTTCTTCAGCAGCCATGACAGCGTCAGGCCGGAGTCGACGATGTCCTCGACGATCAGGACGTCCCGGCCCGCGATGTCGCGGTCGAGGTCCTTGAGGATGCGGACGACGCCGGACGACGACGTCGCCGATCCGTACGAAGACACGGCCATGAATTCCAGCTGCGTCGGCAGCGGCAGCGCGCGGGCGAAGTCGGTCATGAACATGACCGCGCCCTTCAGGACGCCCACCAGCAGGAGTTCGCCCTGCCCGTTGGCCGGATAGTCGGCGGCGATCTGCTCCGACAGCTCCGCGATCTTGTCCTTGATCTGCTGCTCGGTGACGAGCACGGAGGCGATTTCGCCCTCGTACACGGGTCATTCCCCTCGGGTGGTGGGTTGGGAGACGACGCTGAGCCTGCCACGGCACCGGCGCGCTTCCAAGTTGCCCGGCAACCACACGCCGCCCTGACCACGCCACCGGGCGACCAGCGCGTCGACCGCGCGCAGGTGCGCGTCGGTGAGTTCGCGCACGCCCGAGGCCAGCAGCCACCTGCGGAGAACCCGCCGCCGGAGGGCCGCGGGCTCGACCGCGAGGACGCCCACATCCAGCCCATCGGGGCCGCCCGCGCGGGTGAAGATCACCTCCGCCAGTGTGTCCAACGCCTCGTTGTCCTCCCGCAGCTGCGCGGCCGTGCGGGCGAGCGCGGCGGCCACCCCGCCGTTGAGGACGTCTTCCAGTAGCGGCAGGACTTCGGTGCGCAGCCGGACGCGGGTGAAGCGCGGCTCGGCGTTGTGCGGGTCGTCCCACGGCTCGACGCCGAGCTCGGCGCACGCGGCCCGGGTGGTCGCCCGGGTGACGGCGAGCAGCGGCCGCCCCCACGGCGGGTCGTGCGGCCGCATCCCGGCGACGCTGCGCGCGCCGGAGCCGCGGCCGAGCCCGAGCAGGACCGTTTCGGCCTGGTCGTCCAGGGTGTGGCCGAGCAGCACCAGGCCGTGCCCGGCGAGGGCGCGGTAGCGGGCCTTGCGCGCAGCGGCTTCCGGGCCGCCCGCGCCGGTGACGTCGACCTCGCGCACCTCGGCTTCGTCGACGCCCAAGGCCTTCGCCGCGGCGGCCGCATCGCGCGCGATCTTCGCCGAGCCGTCCTGCAGGCCGTGGTCGACGACCAGCGCGCGGACGACGTGCCCGCGGTGGTGCCCGACGTGGGCCGCCGCCTCGGCCAGCGCGAGGGAGTCGGCGCCGCCGGAGACCGCGACGCACAGCTCGGGCGGCGCTTCGACCGTCTCCAGGAAGGCGCGAACGGCCCGGCGGACGGCCGCGACCGCCGTCCCGGTCATCCGTGCAGGCGCCGGACCCACGCCGCCGGGTCGGAGATCTCGGCGCGCGACGGCAGGGTGTTCGGCGACCGCCAGACGGCGTTGAAGCCGTCCATGCCGACGGCGTCCACGACGTGCTTGGTGAACTTCGCGCCTTCTTCGTACTGGCGGATCTTCGCGTCGACGCCGAGCAGCGCGCGCAACAGCCGGTCGAAGACGCCGCCGCCCTTGCGGCGGGCGGTGAACCGCGCGCGGATCTTGTCGACGCTCGGCACGACCTGCGGGCCGACGGCGTCCATCACGTAGTCGGCGTGCCCTTCCAGCAGCGTCGAGAGCGCCAGCAGCCGGTCGAAGACCGCGCGCTCCCTGGGCGACTGGAGCAGCTCCGCGAGGTTCAGCTTCGGCCCCTGCTTGATCGCCTCCGGCAGCCGGCCGACCAGGTCGGACAGGCTGTCAGTGCCGCCGCCCGCGAGGCCGGAGACGAGCCGCTCGACCTCGTCGGCGAAGTAGTCGCGCAGCCACTTGACCGCGGTGAACTGGAGCCGGTGGGTGCACTCGTGCAGGCAGACCCAGAGCCGGAAGTCGCGGCCCGGCACGTCCATCGCCTGCTCGGCGGCGACGACGTTCGGCGCCACCAGCAGCAGCCGGCCTTCCTTGTCCGGGCCGCCGAAGGGGTCGTACTGACCGAGCACGCGGCTGGCCAGGAACGCGAGCACCAGCCCGGTCTGGACACCGGCGCCGCCGGCCAGGATCGGCCCGAGCGGCCCGCCCTGCTGCGGCAGCGCCCGCCCGGTCAGCGCGTCCAGCCCGGCCGCGGCCGACCGGACCCAGCCCGGGCGGTCGACGACCTCGCCGGGCAGCAGCGGCAGGTCGAGCCCCAGGTTCGTCAGCTGCCGGACGTGCCCCTCGGCCTCGACGGTCAGCTCGCGCAGGTCGGTGACGGCTTCCTCGGCCCGTTCCCGCGGCACCTGCGGGCCGCCGCGCACCAGCAGCGCGCCGGTCTGCGCGGCGATCGCCCAGTCGACCATGGGCCGGGTCTGCGTTTCCTGACTCACCCTTCCGACGCTACCTGCCCGCCGCGGGGTTTCCGGCCACGATCTTCGTACGGTTCGGCGTCCGCTAGGCGCAGCCGCACTTGCGGAGGCTGGTCGCGAGGGCGTCGATCGCGTCGCGGCCGGGTTCGGTGTCGGAGCCGTTGGACATGAAGGCGAACACGAGCACCCGGCCGTCCTGGTCGAGGACCAGCCCGGCGAGGGTGTTCACCGCGGTGAGCGTGCCCGTCTTGGCGCGCACCCAGCCGCGGCCGTCCTGCGACGCCGGGGTGTCGAACCGCTTGTCGGCCAGGGTGCCCGAGCCACCCGCGACCGGGAGGCCGGCCAGCACCGGGCGCAGCTTCGCCGTGCCCGGGTTCTTGCCCTCCGGCGCCGCCGCGGCCGCCAGGAGCTGGGTCAGCAGCCGGGCCGGGATGCGGTTCTGCGACGAGATGCCGCTGCCGTCGGACAGCGCGACGCCGGAGACGTCGAAGCCGTTGTCCTTCAGCACCTTGAGGGTCGCCTTGGCGCCGCCGGCGAAGCTGGCTTCCTCGCCGTTCGCGAGCGCGACCTGCCGGGCGATCGCCTCGGCGAGGACGTCGTCGGACAGCTCCATCAGGTCGGACACCAGCTCGGTCAGCGGGGCCGACTTGACCTCGGCGACCACCTTCGCGTCCTTGGGCGCGGTCGCCGAGCCGCCCGCCGAAGCCCCCAGCTTCGAGGCGATCGTCCCGGCGAGCGCGCTGCCCGCGTTCGCCGTGCGCTGCGAGTTGTTGTCCTTGGGGTTGATGCGGCCGCCGTCGGCCATCACCGGCGCCATCTGCGTCGCGTACGTCGACGGTGCGTCGCCCGCCTCCCAGCCGGGAGCGGTCGTCGCCCCCTTGAACAGCGTCAGGTCGGCCTGCACCTTCTTCACGCCCGGCACCGCCTTCTTGACCTGCGCGACGAGGTCGTCGACGTGCGCGGCGCCCGGGTACAGCGGGGAGTCGGTGCCCAGCGGCAGGTTGGTGAGGGTGGTGTCGCCGCCGCCGACCAGGATCACCGTGCCGGGGTCCGCGCCCTGCACGATCTTGGTCGACAGGCGCAGGTTGTGGTCCAGCGAGAGCAGCGCGGCCGCGGACGTCAGCACCTTCGTCGTCGAGGCGGGTGTCACCGGCGTCGACGAGCTGTGGTCCCACAGCACGGTCCCGGTCACCGGGTCGATCACGCTGCCGGTGAGCTGCCCGAGCGCGCCGTTGCCCGCCGCGGGGGCCAGGGCGGACTTGACGCCGTTCGCGGTCGGCGCCGTCCCGGACGTGGCCGGCCCCTGCAGCTGCCGCGTGGCCGCGGACGGCGACGGCGGGTCGCCCTTGGGCGCGTTCGGCGCCCACGGCAGGGCCAGCCGGTTCGCCACCTTCGGCATCGCCGCGGCGATCCCGCCGCCGGCCAGCAGCAGGAGGACGACCACGACGAGCGCGATGATCTTGCCCTTGCGCCGCTTCTTCTTCGGCGGCTCGGCGGCGGAGGCCGGCTCGGCGGGCACCGGGGGTTCGGCGGGCGGCTGGGCGGCGCGGGACGGTTCGGTGCGCTGCTGGGGCTGCTGCTGGAAGACGCCGGGGAACTGGGTGGGCCGCTCGATCCCGACGGTCGCCTCGGCGTCGAACCGCTGCCCGTCCGGCTCGATCCGCTGCGGGCGGGCCAGCGAGCCGGCGGACGCCGAGGGCACCACCCCGCGCGGCGGCTCCGGCGGCAGCGCGGGACGGCGCTCGCCCGGTTCGGCAGGCCGGTCGCCGGCGCGGTCCTCGCGCAGCTCGATGCGCTGGCTCCAGGGCGCGGCGGGCTGCTGGGCCTCCTGCTGCTTTTCCTGACGCTGCGCGGCCGCGCGGCTCAGCTGCTCTTCACGGCGCTGCTGCTCCTCGCGCCAGTGCTGCAGCTCCTCACGCCACTGCTGCTGTGGCTCCTCCGGTTTCGGCTCCTCCCGGGGCGGGACGTGGCGCTCGACCGGCACCACGGGCACCGGCCCGGACGGCTTGACCTCGATGTACTGGGTGCTCTCCCCGGCGGGCTTCGGCTCGGCGGGCTTCGGCTCGGGCTGCTCGACGTACTGGGTGCTCTCGCCGTCCGAAGGAGCTGCGGCCGGCGCGGCGAGCTCGGACTGTTCGACCCGGATGTACTGGGTGCTCTCGGCGGGCTTCCCGGCCGGCGGCTGCGGGACGGACGGCTGCTTCTTCGGCTCGCGGCTGCCCAGCCGGTCGGCGAGGTCCTGCTTGGCCGGGGACGGCGGGGGCGGCGGCTCCTCGGCCGGGGCGTTGAGGCCGGGGATCGGCTCGGGCGGCACGTTCGGCGCGAACCACGATCCCTTCGGCGCGTCACTGCCTGTGACCTTGGGCACGCCGGGGCCGTCCTTCGCGCTCTCCGGCGGGTCCGGCAGGGCCATCGGAGTGGTCTCCCGCGCGCCGGACGACGAGCGGTCTTCGTCCGACGAAGGCCACATCGGCTGGTCGTTTTCCGGCACCCACCACTCCTTCTCACCTGCCCCGGGAGGGGCCAAGCTCACATGCCGCGTGGCCGACATCGATGCGGCCCCCCGGCAGGGCGTAGTCCACACTAGGAGACGTCAAGACAGTCATGAAGGTTGCCGCCCACGACTGTGGTGCCCGGATCCAACAAAGAAGTAGCGAGGACGGCGTGGAGTTCGACGTCACGATCGAAATCCCCAAAGGGGAGCGCAACAAGTACGAGGTCGACCACAAGACCGGCCGCATCAAGCTGGACCGGACCCTGTTCACGGCCACGCAGTACCCGGCCGACTACGGGTTCATCGACGACACCCTCGGCCAGGACGGCGACCCGCTCGACGTGCTCGTCCTCGTGCAGGAGCCGACGTTCCCGGGCTGCCTGATCCGCTGCCGCGCGATCGGCATGTTCCGGATGACCGACGAGAAGGGCCCGGACGACAAGGTCCTCGCGGTCCCGACGAACGACCCGCGCCTGGAGCACCTGCGGGACATCCACCACCTGAACGAGTTCCACAAGCTGGAGATCCAGCACTTCTTCGAGGTCTACAAGGACCTCGAGCCCGGCAAGAGCGTCGAAGGCTCGACCTGGGTCGGCCGCAGCGAGGCCGAGGCGGAGATCGCCCGGTCCTACGAGCGCGAGACCGACCGCCTGGCGAAGGAAGAGGCCAACGGCGGTCACTGACGCCGCACGCGAAAAGGCCCCTCGGGAAGCTTCCCGAGGGGCCTTTTCGCCGTTCAGTGCGCCAGGGCGAGTGCCGGCGCGTCCGCTTCGGCTTCGGCGCGCTGCTCCATGGCCGACTTGTCCGACAGCGGCTTCTCCTTGAGGAACCACACCAGCGCGAAGCCCACGGTCAGCACGATCCCGCCGACCAGGAACACCGTGCTCATGGACTCGGCGAAGCCCTGCAGGATCGGCCGGGCCAGCGTCGGGTCGAGCGTCGACAGGAACGACGTGTCGTTGACGTCGAGGCCGCCCTGCATCTGCTTGGCGAACTCCGGGTGCTGCGCCAGCGCCGCCGTGTAGGCCGGCGTGGTCATCGCCGAGCGGATGGCGTTCGCGATCCGGTCGCCGACCGTGCCGAACAGGATCGACAGGAACACCGCGGTGCCCGCCGTGCCGCCGATCTGCCGGAAGAACGTCGCCGCCGAGGTGGCGACGCCGATGTCCTGCGGGCGGACGTCGTTGGTCGCGGCCAGCACCAGCGTCTGCATCGAGGCGCCGAGGCCGAGCCCGATCACGAAGGCGATCACCATGACCAGGGCCAGCGAGGTGTCGACGGTGATCGTCGACAGCGCGAACAGCGCCGCCGCCATCAGGCCGATGCCGGCCACCGCGAACATCTTGTACCGGCCGGTGGCCGCGATGATCCGGCCGCTGGTCAGGCTGGCGACCATGATGCCGAGGGTCAGCGGGAGCATCTGCAGGCCGGCCTGGGTCGGCGTCGCGCCCTTGACGATCTGCAGGTACAGCGGCAGCGACATCATCGCGCCGAACATCCCGGCGCCCTGCACGACCGTAACGATCGTCGACATCCGGAACACCGACCGGTTGAACAGGCGCAGCGGCAGCAGGGCGGCGTCACCCATCCGGCGTTCGATCCAGACGAAGGCGGTCACGCCCAGCGCGCCGACGACGTACATGGCGATCGAAGCGGCGGAACCCCAGCCCCACTCACGGCCCTGCTCGGCGACGATCAGCAGCGGCACCAGGCCGGTGGCCAGCGCCACGGCACCCCAGTAGTCGACCTTCTGCTCGACGCGGGTGTGCGGGAGGTTCAGCACCTTGGTGACGACGACCAGCGCGGCGAGCGCGATCGGGACGTTGACCAGGAAGACCCAGCGCCAGCCGGTGATGCCGGCGAAGGTGTCGATACCGGCGAAGAACCCGCCGACGACCGGCCCGGCGACGCTCGAGATGCCGAAGACGGCCATGAAGTAGCCCTGGTACTTGCTGCGCTCGCGCGGCGCGGTGATGTCGGTGATGATCGCCAGCGCCAGCGACATCAGGCCACCGGCACCGAGGCCCTGGAAGGCGCGGAACGCGGCGAGCTCGTACATCGACGTCGCCATGCCGCTGGCCAGCGAGCCGACCAGGAACAGCGAGATCGCCGTCAGGTACATGGGCTTGCGGCCGTAGAGGTCGGACAGCTTGCCGTACAGCGGCGTGGAGAGCGTGGCGGTGATCAGGTACGCCGTGGTGGCCCAGGCCTGCAGGGACAGGCCGTGCAGCTCGTCGGCGATGGTGCGCATCGAGCTCGACACGATGGTCTGGTCGAGCGCGGCGAGGAACATGCCGAGCATCAGCCCGGACAGGACGGTCAGGATCTGGCGGTGAGTCAGTTTGCCGTTCGTAGCGGCTGCTCCTTCCGCCGTGGTGGGGTCGCTCATGGTGGTCTCCCTCGGGAAGTCTCCGCGTAGTTGCTTGTACCTCTCAACTACTTGCCTGAGCCAAGTATTCCCCGGGAAGGTTGTAGCGTGCAACCAAATAATTTGTGACGCCCGTCTCGGGCATGCCGAGGGCGGCACCTTCACGGGAAAGTGCCGCCCTCGGGGAGGAGCGTCAGGCGGAGTAGCCCGGGATCGGGAACGGCGCCAGGAACTCGCGGATCTCCGCGGCGATCGCGTCCAGGGAGGACTCGTCGTGCACGGCGGCCGCGGTGATCGTGCGGTCGATCCACTCCCGCCACCTGCGGCTGGTGCTCCGGCTTGAGACCGCGGGTGGTGATCGCGGACGTGCCGAGGCGGATGCCGGACGGGTCGAACGGCTTGCGCGGGTCGAACGGGACCGTGTTGTAGTTCAGCTCGATGCCCGCGCGGTCGAGGGCCTGCGCGGCCGACTTGCCCGCGACCGCCTTGTTCGTCAGGTCGATCAGCAGCAGGTGGTTGTCCGTGCCGCCGGACACCAGGTCGTACCCCTTCGCCAGGAGGGCGTCCGCGAGCGCCTTCGCGTTGGCGACGATCGTGTGCGCGTACTCGCTGAAGTCCGGGCGCTGCGCCTCGCCGAGCGCGACGGCGATCGCGGCCGTCGTGTGGTTGTGCGGGCCACCCTGCAGACCGGGGAACACCGCCTTGTCGACCGCCTTCGCGTGGTCGGCGTCGGAAAGGATCATCGCGCCGCGCGGGCCGCGCAGGGTCTTGTGCGTGGTCGTCGTGATCACCTGCGCGTGCCCGACCGGCGACGGGTGGGCACCGCCCGCGACCAGGCCGGCGATGTGCGCGATGTCGGCGACGAGGACCGCGTCCACCTCGGCGGCGATCTCGGCGAACGCCGGGAAGTCGATGGTGCGCGGGATCGCCGTGCCGCCGGCGAAGATCAGCTTCGGCCGGTGCTGGCGGGCCAGGTCGCGCACCTGATCGAGGTCGACGCGGCCGGTCTCCTTGGCGACGCCGTAGCGCACCGGGTTGAACCACTTGCCGGTGGCGGACACGCTCCAGCCGTGCGTGAGGTGGCCGCCGTCGGGCAGCGCCATGCCGAGCACGGTGTCACCCGGCTGCGCAAAAGCCAGGTACACGGCCAGGTTCGCCGGCGACCCGGAGTACGGCTGGACGTTCGCGTGGTCGGCGCCGAACACGGCCTTCGCCCGCTCGATGGCGAGCTGCTCGACCTGGTCGACGAACTGCTGGCCCTCGTAGTACCGCTTGCCCGCGTAGCCCTCGGAGTACTTGTTGGTGAGCACGGTCCCGGTGGCTTCGAGCACGGCCTGCGAGACGTAGTTCTCCGACGCGATCAGGCGGATCTTGTCGTGCTGCCGCTTGGCCTCGTCCTCGACGAGCCCGGCGATGGCGGGGTCGGCGGCGGCGAGCGCGGTCAGTTTCGGCTGGTGTGTCATGGCGTACTCCGGCTCTGGAGTGGCCTTCACCCAGGCGCGCGGTGCCGGCCTCGTCGTCGCTTCCCGGTGGTGCTCCACCTCGATGGCGCCAGTCGCTGCTGCGCGGTAAAGCGTAGTCCACGACGCTCGAAGCGCGATGCACTCAGCCGACGACCACTCCCATCGATCGGGCCGTGCCCGCGATCGTGCGCATCGCGGCCCCGATGTCGGAGGTGTTGAGGTCCGGCAGCTTGCGTTCGGCGATCTCGCGAAGCTGGGCCTCGGTGAGCTTGCCGGCGACCTCGTGCCCGGGACGCGCGGAACCCTTGTCCCCCAGCGCCTTCTTGATGAGGAACGACGTCGGGGGCGTCTTGAGCCGGAGCGCGAACGAGCGGTCCTCGAACACCGAGACGACCACCGGCACGATGTCGCCGCGCTGGGCCGCCGTGGCGGCGTCGTAAGCCTTCTTGATCTCCACCAGGTTGACCCCGGTCTGCCCCAGCATCTTGCCGAGGTCGACGACCGGGGCGTTGCCCGCGGTGAGTTCCAGGGTGACCTGGTGGGTGAGCTTCTTCTTCGGAGCCATGCCCCGAAGCTAGAGTCTCCAGTTACTGGAGGGTCAAACCGGTTTTGTGCCCGCGCGGTGCCGCCGCGCCAGCTCCTGGTAGATCGCCGCGTTGTGCTCGACCCACATCCGCGCGGAGTCGGTCAGCGGGACGAACTTCTTCGCCGGGCTGCCCATCGCGATGACCTCGCCCGGCACCTCCGTCGCGGGCGTCACGGTCGCTCCGGCCGCGACCAGCGCCCGCGCGCCGATCTTCGCCTTGTCGAGCACGGTCGAGCCGTTGCCGATCAGCGCCTGCTCCCCGATCGTGCAGTCGTGCACCAGGCACTGGTGGCCCACGGTGACGTTCTTGCCGACCTCGCAGACGCCGTCGTTGACGTGGATCACCGAGTTGTCCTGGATGTTGGCGCCCTCCCGGATGACGATCCGGCCGAAGTCGGCCCGGATCACCGCGCCGAACCAGACCGAGGCGTCCTTCTCGACGACGACGTCGCCGATCAGGGTGGCGGTGGGGGCGATCCAGGCGTCCGGGTGGACCTGCGGGCTGAGCCCTTCGAACGAGAACAGAGGCATGCCCGCACCCTAGACCGAGAAGGCCCCCTCCCCCGGTCCAACGGGGAAGGGGGCCCATCCGCGGGCCGCGACCGGCTGCTGGGGGTCAGCCGGAGATCGCGGCGTTGATCAGGATGTCGACCGCCTGGTCGTTGCGGGTGGTCTGCGGCACGATCTGGGTGTCGCGCGGGTAGAAGCCCGGGCTGCTGCCCTTCGGGTACATCTCGAAGGTGAAGCTCCAGATCTTGTGCTGCGCCCACATCCAGTCGTTGACGCTGCCGTCGGTGATGTAGAGGTCGCTGGACTGCTGCGGCGTGTAGCCGTTGGTCGCGGCCATCTGCTTGCCGAGCGTCTGGAACTTCTGCGCCTCGGCCGCGCTCAGCCCGGGCGCGGTGTCGGCGTAGGTGTAGCCGAACGGCCAGAGCACCAGCTCGGAGTAGGTGTGGAAGTCGATGTGCGTCTTGATCTGCTGGACGCCGCCGACGACCCGCGAGTTCACCCAGTTCGAGACCGCCCGGGTCTCGGGCGCGGAGAACGCCGCCGTGCCGCGGTAGGTCTCGCTCGACGTCGAGCCCGACGAGCCGCCGCAGCAGCCCCACTTGTAGCCCCAGTTGCGGTTGGTGTCGGTGCCGGGGCCCTGGCGGTTCTTGCGCCAGCTGTGGAACGTGCCGCCGGAGATGTCGTACTCGGAGCCGTCCGGGTTGACGCTGGGGATCACCCAGATCTCGGTGCTGTCGACCAGCCGCTTGATCGCGCTGTCCGTGGCGTACCCGCTGGTCAGCCGGTCGACGATGTGCAGGCACATCTCGGTGGTGAGGTGCTCGCGCGCGTGCTGGTTGCAGGTGAAGAGGACCTCGGGCTCGTTCTCGTCGGTGGCGGCGTTGTCGCTGATCTTGATCAGCGAGAGCGCCCGGCCTTCGTACGAGGTGCCGGCGCTGCCGAGCTTCGTGAGCGACGGGTAGTTCGCGACGGCCTTCTGCAGCTCGGTCTGCGTTTCCGCGTAGGTGTGGTAGCCGGTGTAGCCCGCCGGGAAGTCCGCGGCGGCCGCCGCGCCCTGCGACCGGTCGACCTTGCCGAGCGCCCGGACACCGAAGCCGTGGGCGCGCAGCTGGGCGGCTTCGCCGGGGTTGGCGATGACCGTGGTCGTCCCGCCGTCGGCGTCGAGGATGTCCGCGCCGGTCCGCGCGATCTCGGTGCGCTGCTGGGCGGTGGCGGCGCCGGTCACCTCGTACACCTGCGGGCCGTCGGGCTGGGCGGCACCGGCCTGGCCGCCGGTGGTGAGGACCAAGAGGACGGCCGCGGCCGCTGCCATGCACGTTCGTGTGCGCATCACGTCTCCTGCTCTCGGGGGTTCCTCGACCTTGGCCGGAGCCGGACGGAGGGCACAATCCGGAGCAGTACGGATCTATTGGTGGTTTCTACCCGTAGTTCGCGAAGCAGAGCGCCTCGATGTCGGCACGCAGCGTGGCGAACGGCCGAGGGCGCACCCGCTGCTGGACGACCGTGCCGAGCAGGTACGACAGGAGCGCGCGGGCCCGCGCTCGCGGGTCGTCGACGTCGAGCGGGGCGAGGAGCTCGGCGAGCAGCTCGGTGAGCGAGGTGAGCATGACGTCGATGGCCTGCGGGTGCTGCGCGCGCCCGGCGGCGATCCAGTACTCGAACCAGAGGAAGGCGGCGTTCGGGTTCGCGGCGAAGACGCTCAGGTACTCCTCGAGGACGGCGAAGAGCCGCTCGCGGGGTTCGTCGTGCTTCGCGGCGACCTCGCGCAGGCCGGCGGCGAAGGCGGTGATGTGCGCCGCCATCGCCCGATCGATGAGGACGTCGATGTCGGCGAAGTAGTAGTGGATCGCGCTCTTGGTGAGCGGGCCGGCGTCGGCGATGGCCCGGACGGTGCACCCGGCGAGCCCGTCGCGGGCGAGCACGACCCGGGCGGCTTCGACGATCTGTTCCTGCTTGGCCAGCTGGTTCGGCGAGAGCCTCTCGCTGCGGCCGGGGACTGCGCTCACGGTGATTCTCGTTACCTTCTTACTGGACGCCGGACCCGAAATCCTAGGGCAGACGTCCTGTGGGCGGCGTTCGGGTGAAAAACCGGATTGGCCACCCCGCTCCGCGCAGCGGACAATGCCCGGCATGGTGATCTCAGGGGACAAGGGGCTCAGCCCGGCTGCGCGCAGCCAGCTGGAGAAGGAAATCGCGAACTTGCGCGCGCAGCGGGAGGCCCTCGCGCCGCAACCCGGCGAGCAGGAACGCACCGGCGACGCGGCGGACCAGGCGGACGTGATCGACCGGGCGGAGGCCGCGGCCCGGCTGGACCGCCAGATCGCCGACCTGGCGGCCAAGATGGAACACGGCGGCTACGGCAACAGCCAGCTCCCGGACGGCACGGTGGTCTCCCTCCGCTTCCCCGACGGAGACGAAGAGACGTTCCAGGTGGTGACGGTCCCGGGCGAGGACGCGGACGCAATCACGTCGGACAGCCCCTTGGGCTTGGCCCTGGTGGGCGCAAAGGCGGGCGACGAGATCACCTATCGAACCCCCCGCGGCGACGCCAAGGCCACCGTCGTGAAGCTGACGCCGCCGAAGTAGGCAGCCCCCGGACCGGAGGCTCCTTTCCCGCGGGGAGAGGAGCCTCCGGCCGTGTGGGTCTCACTTCTTCGCGATCCGGGAGAAGAGGTCGAGCGTGCGGTCGAACAACGTCCGCCCGGCGCTCAGTTCGCCCAAGGCACTGAGCAATGCGACCACGAGCCAGACCCACAGGACCATCCGCACGGCCTGGTGTCCCCGCGGAGGAACACCTCGTCCGTCGCCGACGATAAGAAAGCCGCCATAGGCAGCCAGGACCGTCGAGACGGTGCCGAAGTGGGTTCGGACGCCCAGCCACAGCGCAAGCCCCGTCACGATGGCGACGAATCCGCCGAGATACTGGAGGCGCGTGGAGGTCATCGCCAGCCGAGCCAGGCTCCGGTACACGGCCCGGTGTTCCCGCGCGATGACGTCCGGTCGGTGCCCGCGCCGCGCGAAGACCGCCACCACAGCTTCGCGGTTGAGTACCTGCTCCTCGGCGAGAACCCGCGTGGCTCTCGCGGCGAACCCGAGCCCGGCGGCACGCCAGGAAGCGCGCGGAACCAACCAGCTCGCCAACCTTGCCGACGACCAACCCGGCCGCCCATCCGACACCGCGCACCACCATCAGCCGAGTCGACCACCGGCTGCCGTGCCGGTTGTTCCGCCCAACGGATGAACCCGTGGAACTTTTCCCGTCCGCTTGGACACTCACTTTGTCACCCAGCAGACGAATCAGGCCCCATCCGAAGACTCTCGGATGGGGCCTGACCTGCGGAGCCGCCTAGGGGAATCGAACCCCTGACCTATTCATTACGAGTGAATCGCTCTGGCCGACTGAGCTAAGGCGGCATGTCTCCGGCTCGCGCTGGCGACGATAGCAAGTGTAGCGGAAGCTGTGCGCGTCACTTTCCCGGGGCACCGTCGTTAGGGCCCTATGACGCCGGTCTCACTCCCCGGTCGACTCACTTGGAGGCTCTGGCACATGCGGCGAAGACTGCCCCGCTCGGCGGCGCTGCCGGCGGCTGCTGCGTTGCTCCTGCTCAGCGCGGCGCCTGCGACGGCCGACACCACCTATCCGACGACGCCGATTCCGCAGCCGGCGCATCCGGGGCAGGCGCCGATCTCCGCGCCGATCGGGCCGCAGCCGCTGGGGCAGGCCGTGGGGGATGCCGGGACCGCTCTGGGGATCATCCGGCTGCTGCCCAACGCCGTGCCGACCAGCACCATTCTGCCCGGGTTCGGGCAGACGCTGCCGAAGCAGTCCGCGCTCGAGGCCGGGATGGGGCTGTCCAGTGCGTCGGCCAACTCGGACGCCTACCTCAGCTACGAGAAGTCCATCGCTCAAGCGTCGCCGTTCGGGTTGTCCGTGGGCGGGAACGCGCCGCAGACGCCGGGCAGTGTTGTGCAGACCGCGTTGCCGGACAACCCGCAGCCGGTCAGCGGTGGCCTCAACGCGCCGTCGAACCCGCTGCTCAACGTCGGCCTGCTCAACGGGAGCGCGCACGCGCGGTGGAGCGACACGCTCGGCCCGTGCGTCGACACCATCGCCGACGCCAGCACGTCGGTGGCCAGCCTGTCGCTGCTGAACGTCGTTCCCTCGATGCCGAACCTCGGGCTGGATGCGCTGAAGCCGAAGCTCGACCCGAACTCGCTGGCGAGCGGCTTCGACCTGGCCAAGGGCCTGCAGAGCCTCGGCGGCCTGCTGCAGGGCGGCGGCCAGACCACCGCGGACGGCAACGGCTCGCTGCTGAGCCTGCCGAACACGCTGTCGTCGCGGTCGCAGGTGAAGCTGGTCGACATCCCGGGCTCGGACAACAAGGCCGTGCAGTCGACCTCGACGCTGCAGGCCGCGGACATCGAGATCCTCAAGGGGACGCCGCTGGCGCTGAGCGTCAAGGTCGTCAGCCAGCCGACCCTCAAGGTGACCTCGACCGGTGACGCGAAGACGTCCAAGGTCGAGTACACCGCGCCGGTGCTGAGCATCGAGGCCGGCGGCAAGGTGCTGTACACGCTCGACGCGGCGCACCCCACCAAGGACATCCCGATCGGGCTGCCGCTGAAGCCGCTGAGCGACCAGTTCGGCGCGGTCAAGGACATCCCGGTCGTCGGCGGCCTGCTCGCCACCGCCGCCGGGCAGGTGCAGCAGGTCGGGACCACCGCGGGCACCGTGCTCGACCTCGGTGTACTGCGGCTGAGCATCGCCGGGCTCGACCAGAAGTCGGCGAACATGACCACGCCGTTCGCCGGCTACCAGCTGGGCGCGTCGGCGCGGATGTTCGACCTGCAGCTGCTGCCGACGACCAGGCTCAAGAGCCTGCTGCCGGACGACCAGGCGAAGAACCTGCCGTCCTCGCTGGCCCAGCTGTCGCTCGGCGAGCAGATCGCCCGGGCGTACGCGCCGACCGGCGGTGTCGTCTGCGGGACCAAGCCGACCCCGCCGCCCGCGGGTGGTGAGGCGCCGAAGGGGCCGGTGAAGAACCTGGCCTACACCGGTGGCGCGTACGACACCGTCCCGCTGTTCTGGACCGGCACCGCGATGCTGCTGCTCGGCGTGGTCATGGTGGCCGCGATGCCGGGCGGACGCCGGCGTCCGCTGGCCGTGGCCGTCGAAGAGAAGCCGTTCAAGCCCTCGCCGCGTCCGCGCGAGTGACCCGAGGGGTATGAAGGAACCCGCCAGGCGCGCCTGGCGGGTTCCTTTGCGTTTCGGCGGTTCAGCCTTGGCGCAGCGTGGTGACCATCGCCTCGACGGCGATGCGCGGCTTCACGTTCAGCTCGATCGCCTCGCGGCATTCCAGCACCGCTTCGAGACGCCGAAGCGTCGACTCGGGCGTCCACGACGAAGCCGCTTCGCGGATCTGGTCGACGTGGTCCGGGTGGTTGAGCGTCGCGCCGGAGCGGGTCCCCATCACCAGGACGTCGCGGTAGAACCCGACGAGATCGACCAGCGCGAGGTCGAGCGTGTCGCGCTGGGTGCGGGTCGCGCGGGACTTCTGTTTCTTCTCGAGCTGCTTGACCGCGGCTTCGGCTGCTCGCTTGGCGCCGGCGACGCCCTTGCCGACGCCGTCGCCGCCCATCGCCGTCCGCAGCTCGTTGCGCTCGTCTTCGTCGCGGGCCTTGCTGGCCTCGCCCGCGTCCGCCTCGGCCGCGCTGATCAGCTGGTCGGCGCACGTGAAGACGTCGCTGGCCCGGCGGAGGCCGAGCGGGATCCGCAGCACGGTGGCGCGGCGCTGCCGCGCGGCCTCGTCGGTGGCGAGCCGGCGCGCGCGGCCGACGTGGCCGCCGCACACGGAGGCGGCCCACTGCGCACGTTCGGCGTCGACGTGGTCGCGCCGCATCAGCACGTCCGCGATCGCCTCCGGCGGCGGGGTCCGCAGCGTCACCAGGCGGCAGCGCGAGCGGATCGTCACCGAGACGTCCTCGGGGTGGTCCGAGGGCGCGCACAGCAGGAAAACCGTGCGGTCCGGCGGCTCCTCGACGGCCTTCAGCAGCGCGTTCGACGCGCCTTCGGTGAGCCTGTCGGCGTCCTCGATGATGACGACCTGCCAGTTGCCGGTCGTCGGGCGGCGCGCGGCGGCCTGCACCAGCGCGCGCATCTCGGCGACCGAGATCGACAGGCCTTCCGGCACCACGAGGCGGACGTCGGCGTGCGTGCCCGCCATCGTCGTGTGGCAGCCGGGACAGGCGTCGCAGCCGGTGCCGGTGCTGCACTGCAGCGCTGCGGCGAACGTCCGGGCGGCCACCGAGCGGCCGGAGCCGGGCGGGCCGGTGAGCAGCCAGGCGTGCGTCATCGCGCCAGGTGGGGCCGGTTCGCCGGCGATGATCTTGGCCGCGGCCGAGGCGGCCGCACTCAGCGTTTCGACCGCGGGTTCCTGGCCGACCAGCTGGTTCCAGACGCCGATGCGTTCGGTCGTCGTCACTTCGCCTCCACGCGAGGCTCTTCCGGGGTCTCGATGGGCAACGTGTCCAGCGGGAGCGTCACCGGCTTCTCCGTCGTCGGCGCCAGCGCGGCCAGGCGGCCGACGAACACGGCGCGCAGCGCGGTGCGGATGCGCTCGGCGACCTCGGCGTCCGTGCCGTCGGCGTCGATCACGAGGTACCGGTCCGGGTCCGCCGCGGCCATCTCGGAGAGCAGGTGCTGGACGCGCCACTGGTCGTTCATCGCGGCCGACCTGTCGCGCGGGGCACCGTTCGGAGCGGCGTCGAGCAGGATGGTCAGGTCCGGGCGCAGGCGCCCGGTCGCCCAGTCGGCGAGGCCTTCCAGCTCGTCGCTGTCGAGCCCGGCGACGGCCGACAGGTGCGCCAGCGGCGAGTCGACGAACCGCTCCATGACGACCACCGAACCGGCGTCGAGCGCCGGCTGGACGTGCCGCTCGACGATGTCGGCCCGCACCGCGGCGGCGGCCAGCGCCTGGGCCCGCGCGCCGGTGAGCGAGGCGCCGGAGACGAGCGCGGTGAGCCGCTTGTCATCGAGCGCCGGGTCGGCGGCGACGACGACCGGCCGGGTGCCGCCCCGCATCCAGTCGGCGAGGTTGACGGCCTGGACGGCGGTGTTGATCGCGGTGGTGCCCTCGACGGCGATGAGGAAGCCGTTGACGCGCCGCGGCGTGCGGCGCAGCGCGTTGCGCAGGTCGGCGAGGATCGGCTCGGTGCGCTTGTCGTCCATCTGCCGGTAGGCGAACAGGCCCGCGACCAGCGCGATCGCGGCGCCGCCGAGCATCACCGGGCGTGTGCCGTCGATGGTGAGCGGGCTGCCCCAAACGGTGATCTTGCGCTGGTCCACCAGACCGACCAGCAGCGGCACGGTGACTGTGGTGCCGAACAGCACCAGCTTCATCATCAGCTGGTAGATCGCATTGATCCGGCCGCGGATGGCGTCCTCGACGCGCGAGCCGATGATCGTCACGCCGGTGAGGAAGGCGGTGCCGGCGCAGATGCCGACCAGCACCACGGCGATCAGCGAGACGGTCAGGTGCGGGGACAGCGCCACGAAGCCGAGCGAGATCGCGGCCGCGACGATCGAGAGGCCGAACAGCCGGTCGTGCGGGAGCCGGCGGGCGAGCTTGGGCGCGAAGACCATGCCGGTGGCGAGGCCGAGGAAGACGGCGAGGACGAGCAGGCTGAACGCGGAGTCACCGGCCCCCAGGCTGGAGGAGTACGGCTTGGCCGAGCCGATCACGGCGCCGCCGGCGACGAACGCGCCGAACGCGCCCACCAGCAGCCCGCGCACGAGCGGCGTGCTGCGGATGAACCTGAAGCCATCGGCGATCATCGCGCCGATGCCGAGCTTCTCCTCGTCGGCCGCCTTGACCTTCTGCTCCGGCAGCGCGTGAACGTTGCGCAGCGAAAGCTCGGGGATCCGGGTGGCGATGAGGATCGCGCTGGCCAGGTAGAGCAGGCCGGTGATGATGACGACCAGCTTCGCGATGTTGAGGCTCGGGTCGCCGGCGAACAGGTGGAACGTCGTGTTGACGCCGGTGATGACCGCGTTCACGCCGGCCGCGGTGATGACGGCGAGGCCGTAGGTCATCACCATGCCGAGCTGGTTGGCCGTCTCGACCTGGTCGGGACGGCGGAGCAGGTTGGGGACCGCCGCCTCTTTCGAGGGGATCCACATGCTCGACGCGCAGCCGACGAGGAAGTTGCCGGCCAGCAGCCACCAGGGCGCGCTGACGATGGCGATGGACAGCAGGAACCCGCACCGCAGCAGGTCCGCGACGACCATGACCTTGCGGCGGTCGAACCGGTCCGCGAGCAGCCCGCCGACCGGGGCGAACAGCAGCCCCGGGGCCAGACCGGTCAGGACGACGCCGACGAAGGCGAAGTTCTGCGCGAAGTAGTTGTCCGTCAGCTTCGTGGCCAGGCCGGTGAGGGCCAGGATGTTCAGCCAGTCGGCCACGCTGCACAGGTACGTGACGCCCCAGAGCCGCCGGAAAGGTTTGATCGCCAGTACCCGCCGGACCCGGTTGATCGTGGACGCCTCGGCACCCGACGACGCACCCGGGCCGGCCTCGGGTACCGAACGCACGCCCTCGCTGATACGCCCACCCCACTAGTCACCGCGGTGCCGGACGCCCTCGGGCGGGACCCGACCGTGAAGCCAGGGTAGCCCGATCGGCCCCTGGCGCGCGGGACGGCCCCGTGGTGCGGGGCAGGCGGCGACCGGCGGGGGAACGCTAGTCGAACAGCCCGGTGACGCTGCTGACCAGGCTCGACACCATCTCGATGGCGACGAAACCGAACACGATCAGCAGGACGACGGCCAGCATGACCCCTGCCGCACTCGACGACGGCCGGTTGAACGCCGGCATGGACACCGAAGGCATCTTCGGCAGCCTGCGCCGCTTGACGGGCACGAGTTCGACGTCCTCGGCCTCGTCGTCGACCAGCGGATCCTGCCGAACGGGCCGCATGATCTGCGGCGGCCTGGTCGGCCAGGTGCGCCGCCGGTTCCGCTGCCGGGGAAGCAGGCCCAGCGGCTGGCCCTGGTTCAGGGTGCCGGCCGGCGGAACGGCTTCCGGCGCCTTGACGCCGGCCTCCTGTTCCTCGCGGAGCGTCTCCTCGACCATCCGGCGCACGACTTCTTCGTCGGGCTTCACCGGCCCGGCCACCGGGATGGCGGCGGGCTCGTGGCCATTCGCCACCGCGGTGCGCGGCTCGGGCGACGCGGTGACCAGCCCGGAGACCGGATCCGCGAACATCTCGCCGGGTGCTTCGGACAGAGTGCCGTCGCGCTGAGTGAGCTCGGGGGCATTGAAGAAGGGAGCCTCACCGTTCGCGCTCATGGTGACCACCTCACTACTGAATGTCCTCGCCTTTCCAGGGTAGCGACGCAGGCGGATAACGCATCCGCCCAATGGCTCTGTCTCCAGTGGATGGTCGGTCACTCAGCGCAAGCCTGTGCCCGAACCCCCTGCAGTGTCCAGTCCGCCGGTGGCCGGGTCGACCGCCGTTGGTGACAGATCGTAGTGAAACGGGTCACAGTCGCTGCTGGGGGTGGTTGGCCAGTGGGTGGCCTTTGGTGGCCAGATTGCGGGTGTGGGATCGCGGGCGGACTAGGCGGGGCTGGACCAGTCTGGCTGACGCGGGCCGCGGGGCTGCGGGGGCGGCGGGGCTGCGGGGCTGCGGGGCTGCGGGGGCGGTATGGCAGCGGGCGGCAGCCATCCCGGCTGCGGGGTTGCCGGCGGCGAGGCTCCCGGCTCCCGGCTCCCGGCTTCCTACAGGCATAAACCCGGAGGCCAGCCGCGCGCGCCTGCCTGGCACGCCGGGTTCGGGGGTTTCGGGCGCCGAGCTCCGAGCGATCATCCCCTCGCCCCCCGCCCCCGCCCCCGCCCCCGCCCCTCCCCCTCCCCTCCCGATCTATCCGTGAGCCCCTCCGGTCAGGGCGTCTCCTCCTGTCCGAGGTCGATCATCTTGCGGCACCAGTCGCGGAGCATGCCGCGGCTGAAGGGGCTCAAGACCAGCTGGCGGCGGCCCTCTCCTCGGTCCAAGGCCGCCAAGGCGAAGCGGCCCAGGTCCGTGTCGATCAGGACGAAGCCGTGGTCGGGGAACTCTGCGCACAAGCCTCCGAACGCCAGCATGTCCAGGACCGCCGTTCCGGATCTTGGGCGGGCCAGAAGCTCTCGCATTGCCCCCACGTCGTCGTCCTGGCCGTCGTGGACCAGGCCGTCGTCGTCCACCGAGACCCAGATTGCCCGGGCCGGTGCGCCGAACGGGACCTCCGGGAGCTCCGCCACCAGCATCTCCGGCAGCTCTTCGAAGTCGGCCAGGTGGATCGCCGTGCGGCCCGGGAGCGAGCCCATCATGAACGCTCGCTCGCCGTCCGCGTAGCAGCGGATGTCCGCCGTCTCCGGGCCTTCGTCGAACACGCCGCACAGCGCCGCCCGTACCGAACCGCGCAGCATCAGGGAGACCACCTCGAAGCCGATCTCGTTCAGCTCGCCGTTCTCGCCGAACGGTGTGCCGTCGATCCAAGCCGCCCACGCCACGTGCCGCTCGACCTCGGCCACCAGGTCCGCCGGGTCGTCCGACACCGGGCCGTGGACCAGGATGTCGTCGTCGCTGACGTCCGGGTTGTACAGCCTGTCGACCGGCTCGCGGTCCGGCATCGCCGTCAGCACCGGGCCGGCCGCCAGCTCGAGCAGCTCCCGCGCCGCCGTGCGCTCAGCCATGTCGCCGCCTCTCTCCCGGGCCCGCCGGTGGCGTGGCCGCCTGCCGCTGCTCCGGGACGCCGCTGTTGAGCTCGGCCGCCGCGAGGATCGCCTCCCGGACCGTCAGGTCACGCGGGGCCGCCTCGACCACCCTGTCGACTCCCTCACCGGCCGTCTTCCGCACCTCCACCCGCTCAGGCATGGCTCTGCACCGCCTCGACGATCCACTGCTCGGCCGTGCTGCGCGACGCCGGACCCCAGGTGACCGTCCAGCGCCCGCTCCGGGCCACCGCCGCGCTGAACTGGTACCGGCCGAGGTCGTTGTCGACCAGCCCGAACGCGCCGTGCGGGTACTCGGCCAGGATCGCGTTGCGCACCGCGAGGTCGACCAGCACCGTGCCCAGCCGCGGCCGGGCGGCGCACTCCCGGATCAGCTCCACCGCCCGCTCGCACCGCCGCGGGATCAGCCCGCGCTCGTCGGTCTCGATCCGCAGGTGCTCGCCCGGCCCCGGCGGCCGGTCGGGCAGCCCGTCGAACACCCAGCCCGGCAGCTCGCTGAGGAAGCCCGACCGCAGCCGCGCGCGGTTGCCCAGCTTGTGCAGCACCGTGGTGTAGTCCTCGTCGCCGAAGAACCGCACCTCCCACGGCTTGGCCCGCGCCGGGAAGACCCCGGTGACCACGCCGCGGATGAAGCCGCCGCGCAGCGCCCGGTACAGTCCGACGGCTTCCGCGGTGACCTCGCCACCCGGCGCGAGGCCGATCGCCGCCATCCCGGCGACGAACCGCGTGTACTGCTCCACCTCGTCCGCGAGGCTCAGCTCGGACGAGCAGGGGCGGCCCGGTAGCGGCCCGGTGTCCGCCAGCACCGGCGGGATCTCGAACTCGGGGTCGTAGAACTCCATCACCGAGGGCCGCTCCGGCACCTCGGCCGAGAGCGGGGCGATGACCTCGTCGATGACGTCGAAGACGGCGACTGCGTTGCTCACCCCTCGATTGAACACCCTGGCACCGACAATTTCTCGCACATATGTTCGAGAGGGTGACATCGGTCGTTAAGCGGTCGGCGAACGGCTCAGGCATGCTCCGGCACCCGCCCTTCGACGAACTCCGCGAGCCGCTCCACGGTCCCGGGCAGCCACCAGAGCCGGCGGTGGCCGCCCCGAGGTCTGCTCAGGGCCGCCAGGTGCCGGCCGCGGTCGTCGTCGACGAACGCCAGCATCTCCCACCGCGCGGGCGAGCCGTCCCAGGCCACGTCGAACTGCACAGTGCCGTGCCGCGGCCGCCGCAGATCAGCCATCAGCTCGAGGACGAGACACTCCTGCCCGGGCTCGAGCACCCCACGCTCGTCGGCATCGAGGCACAGCCCCTCGCCCGGCACCGGCACCAGGGGAGGCAGCCGCGTCAACGCCAGCCGCAGCAGCTCCGCGACGCCGCCCGGCGAAGGCCCGGACAGGCGCAAGCCTTCCCCGGCGACACCGAACGCCGACCGGTCGTCGAAGAACGCCGACGTCCACGGTTCGCCGGACATCGCGACGGCCACACCGCATACGCCGCCACTACCGACGAAGCCGCTGAGCGACTCCATCAGGTCCAGAGCGGTGGGACTCCCGGCGGCCAGCGAGCGGACGGGCTTCAGGATCTTCGTGGTCACCGCGTGCACGGTGCGTGGTGTTGTGGTCACGCGTTCATGGAACCCGGCACCACCGACAATTTCCCGAACATCCGTTCGAGGTGTCACCTGAAGGTGTGACGCCGAGGGCCTCCCACCTGCGGGAGGCCCTCGAGCCGGCTTACTTGGCCTTCGTGGCGGTCGAGCTCGACCGCTTGGCCGTGGTCGCCTTCTTCGTCGTGCCCGCCTTGACCGTCTTCGCCGTGGTCGCCGCCGGCTTGCGCGCCGGCGCCTTCCGCTTCGGCGCCGGCCCCTTGGCCCGCTTCTCCGCCAGCAGCTCAGACGCCCGTTCCGCGGTCAGCGACTCGATCTCGTCGCCCTTTCGCAGCGTCGCGTTGTACTCACCGTCGGTCACGTACGGACCGAACCGGCCGTCCTTGACGACCATCGGCTTCTTCGAAACCGGGTCCTCGCCGAGCTCCTTGAGCGGCGGCTTCGCCGTGGCGGAGCGCCCACGCTGCTTCGGCTCCGAGTAGATCTTCAGCGCTTCTTCGAGGGTGATCGAGAAGAGCTGGTCCTCGGTCGAGAGCGAACGCGAGTCCGTGCCCTTCTTCAGGTACGGCCCGTAGCGCCCGTTCTGCGCCGTGATCTCGTCACCGGACTCCGGGTCCTTGCCGACCACACGCGGCAGCGACAGCAGCTTCAGCGCGTCGTCCAGCGTGATGGTCTCGATGTCCATCGACTTGAACAGCGAGCCCGTGCGCGGCTTCGGCGCCTTCGCCTTCAGCGCCTTCTTCTGCGCGGCCGTCGCGTCCTCGGGGATCTCGATCTCCGGCAGCACCTCGGTCACGTACGGCCCGAAGCGGCCTTCCTTCGCGACGATGTCGTGCCCGCTCACCGGGTCGGTGCCCAGCGTGCGGCCCTCCTGCGGGGTCGCGAACAGCTTCTCCGCGATCTCCTGCGTCAGCTCGTCCGGCGGCAGGTCCTCCGGCAGGTTCGCGCGCTGCGACTCGCCGTTGACCTCGCGCTCCAGGTACGGCCCGTAGCGGCCGACGCGGACCACGACCGTGTGCCCGTCGGCGTCGCTGAACAGCGGGATCGAGTTGATCTCGCGCGCGTCGATGTCCTCGACGCTGCCCTCGACCAGCTTCTTCAGCCCGCCCAGGCGGCCGATCGAGCCGTCGACGCCCATGTCGCCGCCGAAGTAGAACTTCGACAGCCACTGCGCGCGCTGCTCGTCACCGGCCGCGATGCGGTCGAGCTCGTCCTCCATGCCGGCGGTGAAGTCGTAGTCGACCAGCCGCTCGAAGTGGCGTTCCATCAGGCCGATCACGGCGAACGCGACCCACGACGGAACGAGCGCGGAGCCCTTCTTCCAGACGTACCCGCGGTCCTGGATGGTCTTGATGATCGACGCATACGTCGACGGGCGGCCGATGCCCAGCTCTTCCAGCTTGCTGACCAGGCTCGGCTCGGAGTAGCGGGCCGGCGGCGACGTCGTGTGCCCGTCCGGGCTCAGCTCGGTCGCGGTCAGCGCCTGGTCCTTCTCCAGCACCGGCAGGCGGCTCTGCTTGTCGTCGGCCTCGCCACCAGTCTCGGTGTCGACCGCCTCGACGTACGCCTTGAGGAAGCCCGCGAAGGTGATCGTGCGGCCCGAAGCGGCGAAGGTGCACTCCTCGCCCGAGGTCGCGTTGCCGACGATCCGCACGGACATCGTGGTGCCCTTGGCGTCCGCCATCTGCGACGCGATCGTGCGCTGCCAGATCATCTCGTAGAGCCGGAACTCGTCGGTGTCCAGCTCGCCCGCGACCTGGCCCGGCGTGCGGAAGACCTCGCCCGACGGGCGGATCGCCTCGTGGGCCTCCTGTGCGTTCTTGACCTTGCGCGTGTACTGGCGCGGCGTCGGCGAGACGTACTCCTTGCCGTACAGCTGCGTGGCCTGGCTGCGCGCGGCCGAGATCGCCGACTCCGACAGCGTCGTGGAGTCGGTACGCATATAGGTGATGTAGCCGTTCTCGTACAGCTTCTGCGCGATCCGCATGGTGCGCTCGGAGGTGAACCGCATCTTGCGGCCGGCCTCCTGCTGCAGCGTCGACGTCATGAAGGGCGCGTACGGCTTCCGCGTGTACGGCTTCTCCTCGACGCTCGAGACCTTGAAGTCACGCTGCTTCAGCGCTTCGGCCAGCCGCCGCGCGTCGGCCTCCGCGAGCACGCGGACCTCGGTGTTCGACGCCTTGAGCTGCCCGTCCGAGCCGAAGTCACGGCCCGTCGCCAGGCGCGCGCCGTCGACGGCGACCAGGCGCGCCGGGAAGTTCCGCGGCGACGCCTCTTCACCGGCGTCCATCGTCGCCGAGATGTCCCAGTACGACGCCGAGGTGAAGCGCATCCGCTCGCGTTCGCGCTCGACCACGATCCGGGTCGCCACCGACTGCACGCGGCCCGCCGAAAGCTTCGGCATGACCTTCTTCCACAGCACCGGCGAGACCTCGTAGCCGTAGAGGCGGTCGAGGATGCGGCGGGTCTCCTGGGCGTCGACGAGGTCGGCGTCCAGCTCACGGGTCGAGTCGGCGGCCGCGCGGATGGCCTGCTCGGTGACCTCGTGGAAGACCATCCGGCGGACCGGGACCTTCGGCTTCAGCGTCTCGAGGAGGTGCCACGCGATGGCCTCGCCCTCGCGGTCGGGGTCCGTGGCGAGGTAGAGCTCGTCGACGTCCTTCAGCAGGCCCTTGAGCTCGGTGACCTTGGACTTCTTGTCCGGGGTGACCACGTAGAGGGCCTTGAAGCCGTTGTCGACGTCGACGCCGAGCCGCGCCCACGCCTCGCCCTTGTACTGGGCGGGCACGTCGGCGGCACCACGCGGCAGGTCGCGGATGTGCCCGACGGAGGACTCGACGACGTAACCGCCGCCGAGGTAGGGCGCGATCTTGCGGGCCTTCGTCGGCGACTCGACGATGACCAGCCGCCGGTGCCCGGCGCCGTTGTCCGCCGTGGCTCCGTTCTTCTTGGTCCGTGCTCCTGCCACGCTGTCCTGCTCTCCGCTCATCTCGTCCCGCCGCCGCGGGACTGCACCACGTCCCTGCCAGGGCCCGTGTCTCGACCTGCCAGTGTGCACGCTGTTCCCGGCCGGACGGCGCGGAGGTGGTCCAACACGCCGCCGGTCCTGTGCCCAGCGCATCGCCGCTGACCTCGACGATGTTTCCCCAACGTACCTGCCAAGTGATTTCGGCCACGTCCCGCGCAGCCTAGCGCGTGACCGTCCGGATACCCTCCGTTCGACGGTGGTGGGCACGGGGACGTCACCGCTTCACTGGTTTCCCCGCCCAGCCGAAAGGATCCGCCATGACCCGACGCCTGCTCGGCGCCCTGTTCACCGCCGCGACCGCCACAGTATTGCTGGGGGCCACTCCGGCGAACGCGGCCGTCGCGAACTTCGCCGGCACCGTGGCCCTGTCCAACTGCTCGGGATCGGTGGTCAAGCCGGCCGCGACGCCCGACACCGCGCCCGCGCTCGTGATGTCCAACGGCCACTGCCTCGAAACCGGCTTCCCGGCGCCGGGCCAGGTGATCACCAACCGCACCTCCAGCCGGACGTTCACGCTGCTCGACGCCAGCGGCAGCAACAAGGCCACGCTCCGGGCCAAGAAGATCGTCTACGGCACGATGACCGACACCGACGTGTCGCTCTACCAGCTCACCACCACCTACGCGCAGATCAAGGCGAGCTACGGGATCTCGCCGCTGGAACTGTCGAACGCCCACCCCACGGCCGGTGCGGCGATCGACGTCGTCTCGGGCTACTGGAAGCGCGTCTACTCCTGCAACATCGACGGCTTCGTCTACCGGCTGAAGGAGGGCAGCTGGACCTGGAAGGACTCGATCCGCTACACCTCCGCCTGCCAGACCATCGGCGGCACCTCCGGCTCGCCGGTCATCTCCGGGGGCAAGGTCGTCGGCGTGAACAACACCGGCAACGAGGACGGCGAACGCTGCACGGACAACAACCCGTGCGAGGTCGACCAGGCCGGCAACGTCACCGTGCACTACAAGACGAACTACGGCCAGGAGACCTACGGCATCCCGGCCTGCCTCACCGCGGCCAACGAAATCGCGCTCACCCAGGCCGGCTGCACGCTGCCCCGCCCCTGACGCTCCCGCCGCACCCGGTCAGGCCGTGCTCGTCGCGGCCTCCGGGTGCGGTTGTGGTTCCGCGCCCGGCCACGCCGCTTCGGCGCCGGGCGGCGGCTCCCCGATCAGCTCCAGCAGCGCCTCCAACCGGCGTTTCCCGGTGACCTTGACGGCCGGGGTGTCGGCCTTCGGACCGGTCAGCTTCGCCGCGACACCCAACGGCGTCAGCGCTTCGACCAGCCGCTCGTGCATGCCCGGGGCGAGCGGGTCGACGCCCAGCAGGTAACCCTGCGTGCCCGGACGGCCGCCGGCCAGCGCCCACATCCGCAGCATCGCGCCGCTCAGCCGGAACCCCTCCGGCACCGCCTTGCCCGAGTCGTCCTCGACCGGGCCCGCGCAGCCCTCACGCAGCCACCGCAGCGCCAGCGGCAGCAGATCGACCCGGAACGACGTGCGCACCTGCGGACGGCCGCAGTCGGCCTTCGAGACCTGGGCATCCGCACCGCGGCAGCGGAACTCACCGGCCAGGACGTGGGCCCGCCACGGCTCCTCGACGACCACCGACAGCCGGGCGGCCGTGCGCCCGAAACCGGTGATCTGGCCGTGGCAGCACAACAGGCCGGCCAGGTCGCCCAGGCCCGGCCCGCTGGCCTCGGCGGAGAAGAGCGAGATCGTCCGATCCACCGCGCCATACTAGAACACAAGTTCGATTCGCGGCAGGTCTCGCGGGGATCTTCAGCCGGCGGGCTGATCCAGCTGGCGGCAGGCCGGCGCGCGCTGTTCCGCCGCGGCCAGCGCCGGAACGTCCTTGAGGCCCTTGAGGTAGTCGAGCGCGTCGATGCGGTCCAGCGTCGCCTTGGCCTGGCCGAGGGCGTCCTTCGTCGCCGAGGAGTTCCCCCGGGCCGCCTCGATGCGCCGGCGCGCGTTCTCGGCTTCCGTGCGGATTTCGGCGAACTGCCCGATGACGTCCTTGCGCCCGCTGTCCGCCGACGGCATCGGCGGCGCACCGAGCGCGTTCAGCCCGGCCAAGCTCTGGTCGAGCCCGCCGACCACGGAGGAAAGGAGGTCACTGGACGTCCGGGACGCCTTCTGCGGGGTGCTGGGATCGACCGCGGGCAGTGCCGCGAGCACGCGGACCAGGTGCGTCACCGCTTCGCAGTAGCCACCAGCCCAGCTCGCCGCCGGATCGACCCGGGGCGCCACGGTCGTCGCCGGAAGGTCCTGGTCCCGCGGCGGCGCCGGCACCTCGGAAGGCTGCCCGCACCCGGCGAGGCCGATGGCGATCGTCGTGGTCAGAGCGGCGAACACGGCCGACCGCTGCCGCACTGGCGTACCTCCTGCCCGACGACGTCCCGGCAGGCCCGACGGTACCGACTCGGTGGTGCTTCGCAAGTCGCCGGGCCTTTCTGGGACGGGCAGGCCCGGGCCCGGCACGCGTCGCCGCGCACCGGGCCCGGGATCACCGTGGAGCTCAGGCCTTGATTTCGGCCGGGGTGTCGGAAATGACGGTGCCCCGCCGCTTCGACACCACGATCGCCGCCACGATCACGGCGACCGCGACGAGCGAGATGATGATGCGGACGGCGGCGTTCTCGTCGGGACCGATCGAGAACTGCACGACGGCGGGCGCGATCAGCACCGAGACCAGGTTCATCACCTTGATCAGCGGGTTGATCGCCGGGCCGGCGGTGTCCTTGAACGGGTCGCCAACGGTGTCACCGATGATGGTGGCCTCGTGCGAGGACGAGCCCTTGCCACCGTGGTTGCCGTCCTCGACCAGCTTCTTCGCGTTGTCCCACGCGCCACCGGAGTTGGCGAGGAAGATCGCCATCAGGGTGCCGCAGGCGATCGCGCCGGCCAGGTAGCCGGCGAGCGCGCCGGTGCCCAGGCCGAAGCCGACCGCGATCGGGGCGAAGACCGCCAGCAGACCCGGCGTCGTCAGCTCGCGCAGCGAGTCGCGCGTGACGATGTCGACGACCTTGCCGTACTCGGGCCGGGTGGTGCCCTCCATGATCCCCGGGATGTCGCGGAACTGGCGGCGCACCTCGAAGACGACCGCACCGGCGGCGCGGGAGACCGCGTTCACCGCGAGGCCGGAGAAGAGGAACACCACGGCCGCACCGATGATCACGCCGACCAGCGTGTTCGGGCTGACGATCTGGTTGACGAAGGACTTCGCCGTGTCGAGCCCGGTGACCACGCCGGTGCCCATGCCCGACAGCGTCTTCGTGATCGCGTCCGAGTAGGACCCGAACAGCGCCGTCGCCGCGAGGACCGCCGTGGCGATCGCGATGCCCTTGGTGATCGCCTTGGTGGTGTTGCCGACCGCGTCGAGCTCGGTGAGGATCTGCGCGGCCTTCTCGTCGACGTCACCGGACATCTCGGCGATGCCCTGCGCGTTGTCCGAAACCGGGCCGAAGGTGTCCATCGCGACGATGACGCCGACCGTGGTCAGCAGGCCGGTGCCGGCCAGCGCCACGGCGAACAGCGCGATGCCGCCGCCCAGCAGGTAGGCGCCGAACACGGCCGCGCCGATCACGAGCGCGGTGTACACAGCGGACTCGAACCCGACCGAGATGCCGGACAGGATCACCGTCGCCGGGCCGGTCTCCGACGTCTTGCCGACGTCCTTGACCGGCTTGTACTCGGTGCCGGTGTAGTAGCCGGTCAGCTTCAGGATGACCGCGGCGAGCACGATGCCGATGATCACCGCGATGGTCGCGATGACCGCCGGGTTGCCGCTGCCCTCGAAGCCCGCACCGAAGTCGGCGAAGCTGCTCGGCAGGTAGACGAACGCCGCGATCGCCGACAGCACCGCGGAAATGACCGCGGAGATGTAGAAGGAGCGGTTGATCGTGACCAGGCCGCCCTCGCCGGCGCGCGCCTTCGTGATGTAGACACCGATGACGGCCGTGATGACACCGATGGCCGGGACGATCAGCGGGAAGATCAGGCCGTGCACGCCGAAGGCGGTGCTGCCCAGGATCAGCGCGGCGACCAGCATGACGGCGTAGGACTCGAAGAGGTCAGCGGCCATGCCGGCGCAGTCACCGACGTTGTCGCCCACGTTGTCCGCGATGGTCGCGGCGTTGCGGGGGTCGTCCTCGGGGATGCCCTGCTCGACCTTGCCGACCAGGTCCGCGCCGACGTCGGCGGCCTTGGTGAAGATACCGCCGCCGACACGCATGAACATCGCGATCAACGCCGCGCCGAACCCGAAGCCCTCGAGCACCTTCGGGGCCTGCCCGGTGTAGACCAGCACGACGACCGCGGCACCGAACAGGCCGAGGCCGACGGTGATCATGCCGACCACGCCGCCGGTGCGGAACGCGACGCGCATCGCCTTCTCGCGGCCGCCTTCCTCACGCGAGGCGGCCGCGACGCGCAGGTTCGCCTGCGTCGCCAGCCACATGCCGAGGTATCCGATCGCGAACGAGAAACCCGCGCCGACCAGGAAGAAGATCGAACGGCCGATCTTCTCGTTCCAGTCGTCCGCGGGAAGGATGAAGAGCAAGAGGAACACGATCGCACCGAAGATGGCGAGGGTGTTCCGCTGCCGCTTGAGGTACGCGGCCGCGCCTTCCTGCACCGCCTTGGCGATGTCCTGCATCTTGGCGGTGCCCTGGCCTGCGGCCAGCACCTCCTTGAGCAGGACGTAGCCGATGACGAGTGCGGCAAGCGCGACCACGGCGACTACACCGACAATCGTGTAGCCACCTCCGGTGAGCGAGAGATTCCCGCCCTCCGCGAGGAACTGCCGTGACATTCGTCCTCCAGGAGACGTCGCCGTGCGCCAGCGTCGACGGCAAGCCGAGGGTTCGACACGGCCGGCGCTGGCATGGACCCTGTACCGAGCGACACGCTAGCCGGGCAGCAATGCACGTCTCACATGACGCTCACCACAGAGGGTGTGGATTGCGGGAGTGTATTGGTATCGCAACCAGCGTCTTCACGCCGTCCCGGGCACGGTACATTCCGTTACCTTGTGAGCCTCCTCACTTGATCGATCACTCGAACGCCGATCCGTTGGCGCAGCTGGGATGCCGAAACTGTCGTACCCCTGTGCCAAGCTCGGCGGGTGGACGAATCACGTGGGCAGCGGCTGCTGAGGCGGGTGACCGCCGGCGTGCCGGCGCGCGAGCACCCGGTCACGCACGTCGCGGACCTGCCGGGCCGCGCCGCGCGCTACGCAGAGTGGCCGTCGTGGACGGATCCGGCGGTTGTCGCTGCGCTGCGTGACTGCGGCATTTCCGCCCCCTGGGCGCACCAGGTGGAGGCTGCTTCGCACGCGTACGAGGGCCGGCACGTCGTGATTTCGACCGGGACGGCCTCGGGCAAGTCGCTCGCCTACCAGCTGCCGGTGCTGTCCCGGCTCGCCGCGGGCGAGAAGGCGAAAGCTTCGGTTCGGGGGACCCGGGCGGCGGAGCCCCCGGCCCGGGGCGAAGCCCCGGTTGCCACAGCGCTGTACCTGTCACCGACGAAGGCGCTGGGCGCGGACCAGCTGCGTGCCGTGTCCTCTTTGGACGTGCCGGGCGTCCGGGCGGCGGCGTTCGACGGCGACACACCGATGGCGGAGCGCGACTGGGTGCGCGCGCACGCGAACTGGGTGTTCACGAACCCGGACATGCTGCACCGCGGGATCCTCTCGGCCCACGGCCGGTGGGCGACGTTCTTCCGGCGGCTCACCTGCGTGGTCGTCGACGAGTGCCACAGCTACCGCGGCGTCTTCGGCTCGCACGTCGCCCTGTTGCTTCGCCGGCTCCGGCGGGTGGCGGAGCACTACGGCGCTTCGCCGGTCTTCGTGCTCGCTTCGGCGACGACGGCTTCGCCTGCTTCGTTCGCTTCGCGGTTGACGGGCGTGTCTTGCGTCGCCGTGACGGAGGACGCTTCGCCGCGCGGCGCGCGGACGGTCGCGTTGTGGGAGCCGCCGCTGCTGGAGGAGCTGACCGGGGAGAACGGCGCGCCGGTCCGGCGTTCGGCCGGAGCGGAGACGTCCCGGATCCTCGCCGATCTGGTGCTGGAAGGCGCACGCTCGCTGGCCTTCATCCGGTCGCGGCGCGGTGCGGAGCTGGCGGCGCTGGGGACGCGGCGCATTCTGTCCGAAGTGGACCCTGTGTTGGCGGAAACCGTTGCGGCGTATAGGTCCGGTTACCTGCCGGAGGAGCGCCGCGCGCTGGAGGCCGCGCTGTTGTCGGGCCGGCTGCTGGGGGTCGCGACGACGAACGCGCTCGAGCTCGGCGTCGACATCGCGGGCCTGGACGCGGTGGTGCTGGCCGGCTACCCGGGCACGCTCGCGTCGTTCTGGCAGCAGGCCGGCCGGGCGGGCCGGTCCGGCGATTCGGCGCTGGTGGTGTTCGTCGCGCGGGATGACCCGCTCGACACCTACCTGGTGCACCACCCGGCGGCGTTGCTTTCGCGGCCGGTCGAGACGGCGGTGCTCGACCCCGCGAACCCGTACGTACTGGCGCCGCAGCTCGCTTGCGCCGTCGCCGAGCTGCCGCTGACGCTGCCCGAGCTGGAGGTCTTCGGCGGCGCGGCGGCGCAGGAGGTGCTGGCCGAGCTGGCGGAGCAGAAGCTGGTGCGGCGCCGGTCGAGCGGCTGGTACTGGACTTCGCGGGAGCGACCGCACGCCGAAGTCGGCATCCGCGGCACGGGCGGCGAGCAGATCGCGGTGGTCGAATCGGACTCCGGCCGGATGCTCGGAACGGTCGACCCGGGTTCGGCCTGCTTCGCCGTGCACCCCGGCGCGGTGTACCTGCACCAGGGGTCGTCGTACGTCGTGGACGAGCTGGATCTGGAAACCGGGCTGGCGCTGGTGCACGCGGAGAACCCGGACTGGACGACGACACCGCGCGAAGTCGTGGACATCTCGGTGCTGAGCACCCAGGAAAAGCAGGACTACGGCGGGGTGAGCGTCTGCCTCGGCGAGGTGGCCGTGACGTCGCAGGTGGTCGGCTACCTGCGACGGCGGCCGTCCGGGGAGGTCATCGACCACACGCCGCTCGACCTGCCCGAGCAGAGCCTGCGCACGCGGGCCGTCTGGTACACAGTGTCGTCTTCGCTGCTGGGGCCGGCGGTTGCTGCCGGTCGTCCGCGTACTTCGGCCGATGGCGAGGTGGGGACCGGGGGCCATCGGGTGGGGACCGAATCTGCGGGGCCGGTGGGGACCGGGGAGGAACCCCTGGCGAGCGGTCGGGGGCCCGCTCACGAGGGTGGCAGGGCACCGGGGGGTGCCGGATTGGTTCCGGCACGGGTCCCCGGTGCCCTGCATGCCGCCGAGCACGCGGCGATCGGCCTGCTACCGCTGTTCGCTACGTGCGACCGGTGGGACATCGGCGGGGTGAGTACCGCGTGGCACGAAGACACCGGGGAGGCGACGGTGTTCGTGCATGACGGGCATCCCGGGGGTGCGGGATTTGCCGAACGCGGTTATGCCGCGATTGTCCCGTGGCTGGCCGCAACGCGGGAGGCGATCGTCTCCTGCGAGTGCCCGACGGGATGCCCGTCCTGCGTCCAGTCGCCGAAGTGCGGGAACGGCAACGAGCCGCTGGACAAGGCGGGGGCAGTGGCTGTGCTGGGAACCGTGCTCGGGGCGTTGCGTCAACACGGCACCTAGAACGGCCACTTGGTGGTTCATGGAGTTGTGTCCTGCTCCGCCTCGGCCGGGCTGGGACCGGCCGGCGGCGGTGGTTCGGGTGGTTCAGGCCTTTCAGGCTGCGCTGGACTGGACCAGCTGCGGCGAGTGCTCACCGGCCAGGGCCCGCACGAGAACGTCGTGCACCTCGGCGGCGTCCGGCAGCTGCCAGCCGCAGACCTCGGGCTTGACGCGCCAGTGCACGACACCGTGCTGGAACGGCGAGGGCGGGAGCGGGATGTAGCTGCCCTTGCCGTGCCACTGGACGGAGGCCCGGGTGGCCAGCTCGGCCGGCACGTGGTCGGCGACGGTGGTGAGGAAGAGCCAGCGGCCGTTCGGCAGCGCGATGATGGGCGCGGGGTGGCCGATGGCGCGGAGGAGGCGGCAGGCGCGCTTGCCGAGTTCGTCGTCGACCTCGACGGCGTCGAGCACGGTGCCGGTGGCGACGAGCAGGCTGTGGGTGCGGTCGGAGAACCAGGTGGCGACCTCGTGGGCGTGGGTGCCGATCTGCTCACGCCAGTCGTCAATGGCCGGAACGGGACGGCGCCAGGTGAGGTCGTCGCCTTCGGTGAGCGGAGCGGGGTCGACGCCCGGGAGCACCGGCCAGCCGCGCCAAGCGAGCCCGATCGCCTCCGCCCGCAGTTCGATGCGGAAGGCACCGCGCCAGCTGTCCGGCCAATTCGCGTCCAACATTGTGTTTCCTGCCTTCAAGTTCCGGTTCTCCGCGACCCGCTAGACCCTGTCGTGGTGTCGCACATCTCACTTAACGGCAAGTTGCACATTGCCCGGAACCCCCGCGCGACAACCGGTGGTTACGAGGCGATGAACGCCCAGTGATCCATACGGCCCGACCGAACCCCCCGGCACGGCTGGACGGTGAACGGCGACCGCACACGGACCGTTCGTCGCGGGAAACCCCTGAATCCGCGGGGTCCCGGACGCCTCTTCGACGGGGTGAGCGCGCCGCTTCGGCCCAGGTGGGCAGCCGATTCGACCGCTCGCCGTGCACCAACGACCGCTGCCCGTGACAATCGGCCGCTCATCGCCGGGCCGGACGGATCAGCCGGTCACCGCCCCATACCGACCGGTCGGCGTCCGCCGGGCGGCGTGGGGTGGGTGGCGCTGAGGCCGGGTGGCGCGCCGGGGGTGTGGTGTCGCGGACCGGCGACGGTTGTGGTTGTGGCGGCGCGCGGACGGTGCGGTGTGGCGCAGGTGCCCGGTAGTGCGGTGTCGTGCGCTTGGGGGCGTGGTGTCGCGGGTGCGCGACAGTTCAGTATCGCGAGCACGCGGATGCGCAGGCGCCCGACAACGCGGCCCGGTATCCGCGGGCGCCGGGTGTCGCGAGTGCGCGACAGCGCGGTGTCGCGCGCCGCGGACGGGTGGCCTGCTTCTACGGCGCGGCCCGAAGGTGGGGACCGCGCCGGCCGGCCGGGCGAAGAGGTGGGCCGAGGGAGCTGGTGGGGGCATTGGGGCCGCCCGACCCCGCCCGGCCGCCCGGCGGGCGGGGTCGGGGCCAAGGCCGCCGATTTGCGCTGCTTGGCCTGAGTGGTTTGCGCTGCTTGGCCTGGGTGCTGTCGTCCTTCCTCTCAGCGCCGGTGGATGGGTGTACCGCCGAGGCCGTCCGGCGTTGCCGCTGTTGGGGGCTTTGGCTTGGACGTCGGGCCTGCGCGGGCGCGGGCGGATGGTTTCGGCAAGCCTGCGAAGGCCGGGGTGGGGGCCTCGACCTCCACCAGGGCGTCGAGCTGTTGCCATCGGCAGGTCACCAGCCGCACCCTCATGCGGTCGGTGACCCATCTTGCGCGCTCGCACGCCTGGACTGGACCTTCGCTCGCGTGGGAAGCCGCGGCCAACGCGCCCAGGTCGGCCGCGGACTCCGCCTGGTGGCGTGCGATCACCGTCGCTCCCAGCCACAGCGCGACCGTTGCCACGCCCGTCAGGGCCGCCACCGCCATTGCCGTCCAGATCGTGGCCGCTCCGGTGTCCTGCACCTTCTCTTCAGCGCGGGGCACCCGGCGCCTCCGTGCCCGGCTCGGCGACCGCGTAGGCCGTTGCGTCCAGGTGGATTGCCGGGAGGAGGCCGGCCGGTGGGTGGGCTGTCACCGTTGCCGTGATCGTGTCGCCGATTCGCTCGAACGCCAGGTTCGCGTCCGGTGGGGCGATCCGGTGGACCGCGGCCGCCGCCTCGTCGGGGCGGCCTCTGGCCAGCAGGCGCGCCGCCTCGCGGGCCGCGTCTGTGCAGCGCAGCTGGCTCGTCAGCACCATGAGGCCCGCGAACAGCAGGACCGTCACCACCGTCAGGCCGGCCAGGCCGAGCGCTGCCTCGACGGTCACCGAACCGTCGTCCTTGTCTCTCATGACGGCACCGACAGCGCCTTCATGACCAGGTTCGTCAGCCATGAGACGACCGAATCTCCGGTGAGCAAGGAATAGAGGACGGCGGCGAAGGCCGCGACGGCGACCGTGACGATGGCGTACTCGACCGTCGTGGAACCGGCGTCCGAGCGGGGGCGGCGGCGGAACGCGCGCATGGGGCTTCCCTTCGATGGGGTTCGTGGTCAGAAGAGCGGGCCGAGCCGTCCGGCGAGGCCGAGGACGACCGGGAGCACGCCCAGGCAGAAGAAGGCGGGCAAGAAACACAGACCGACCGGCAGGGCGAGCGCCACCCCGGCCCGCTCGGCGCGTTCCTCGGCTTCCGTGGCCAGCTCGTCGCGGAAGCGTCCGGCGAGGTCGCCCGCCGCCGTGGCGAACGCCGCGCCCGAACGGGACGTGCGGACCGCCGCGGCCGCCAGCTCGCCGAGGCCGGGGACGGCCCGCACCGGCGCCCAGGCCTCGTCCGGCCCGGAGCCGAGCGCGAGCAGCCCGGCCGCCGAGCTCAGCGCTGTGCTCGCCGCCACGGGCGCGGTGCCCGCCACGGCCTCCAGCGCCGAGGGAACCGGCAGCCCGGCGCGCAGGCAGGCGGCGAGGAGATCGAGCGTGCCCGCCAGCCGCAGCTTGTCGGCGATGGTCGCGCCCGGTGCTCGCGGACGGCGGGTGCGGTGGATCGCCCACCACCCGGTGGCGGTGACGATCGTGCCCGCCATCACCCCGGCGGCCCCTCCGGCCAGCACCGCCATCGACACCCCGCCCACCGCCGCCGCGATGTGAGGCAGGGCGCGACGCCCCTTGCGAGGGGGCTTCGGGCCGTCGGTCAAGCGGCTCAGGCGCCGCGTGATCGCCTCGTCCGGCCAGCTCAGCAATGCCCCGGCGAGCAGCAGGAGCGCGATGGCTGTCACCGGATCCGCACCCGTCCGGTCAGGGCCCGGCACCAGGCCGTGCCCGCCCAGAGCAGGACGCACCCGGCGACCAGCAGCACCTGGCCCGGCGGGCTGCCGGTGAGCACGGACAGCGGGGCCGCGCCCATGGCCTGCCCGAGGAGCACGCAGAGCACCGGCAGCCCGGTGAGGACCGCCGCGCTCGCCCGTGGCCCGGCCAGCTTGGCGCGCATCCGGCGGCCGAACGCCAGGCCGGCTTCGGCGTCGCGGCGGGCCGCGTCGAGGACTTCGGCCATCGGGAGGCCGTAGCGCTTGCCCAACGTCCAGGCCGCGGCCAGCCGAGGCAGCGCCGGCGCAGGCAACTCGAGGTCGAGGCGGGCCGCCGTCGCCAGCAGGCGGAGATCGGCCGCCACGGCCGGGACCACGTCCGCGGCGGCCTCCGCCGCCGTGACCGGGTGGGCACCGGATCGGAGCTCGGTGACCATCGTCCGCAACGCTGTCGCGGTGTGGGCGGCCATCGCCAGCTCCGCGGTGGCTCGGCGGTGGGCTCGCCACTCCTGGTTCCACGCCAGCGTCAGCACTGCGGCGGCGATCGCGCCTCCGGCACCCGCGAGCAATCCGGCGAGGGCGGCCGGGAGCAGCCAGCGGACGACGCGCCACGCTTCGGGGATCCGGACGGTTCCCGATGGCTCGATCGCGACTTGGAGCCGGTTCGGCGCTGCAGGCCAGCACGCCAGAGCCGCGCCCACGCACAGCGGGAACCACGGGCTGATCATCGGCGCCTCCTTCGGTTGTGCGGGAAAACGTTCAGCAGCAAGGAAATCCGCACCAGCAGGAGGCTCAGCACGCGATCGCCCCCGGGGTCGTGAACAGGTGCCTGTCGACCGTCCACCGGCCCGCGCGCCACACCGGCACGACCCGGGCCCGGCCGTGTTCGGCGCGGAGCACGCCGACCTCGGCGAGCCGGCGGCGCCCGCCTGGTTCGCGCCGCATGTGCAGCACCACCCGGATCGCGGCGACGAGCTGGCTGTGCACGGCATCGCGGCCGAGGCCGCCGAGCGCGGCCAGCGCCTCGATGCGGGCGGGCACCTCGGCCGGGGAGTTGGCGTGGACGGTGCAGGCGCCGCCGTCGTGGCCGGTGTTGAGCGCGGTGAGCAGCGCACCGACCTCTGCGCCGCGGACCTCGCCGACCACCAGCCGGTCGGGACGCATGCGCAGCGCCTGGCGCACGAGCTCGGGCAGGCCGACCGCGCCGGCACCCTCCACATTGGGCGGACGGGCGACGAGGCCGACGAACTGCGGGTGCGCGGGCTGCAGCTCGCCGGCGTCCTCGACGCAGACGATCCGCTCGCCCGGGTCGACCGCGCCGAGCAGCGCGGCCAAGAGCGTTGTCTTGCCCGCGCCTGTGCCGCCGGTGACGAGGAACGCCATCCGCTTCGAGACGACGGTGCGGAGGAGCCGGGCGCCGGCCTCGTCGAACGCGCCGAGTTCGCCGAGGGTGGCGAGGTCGTGCGTCGCCGGGCGCAGGACGCGCAGGGACAGGCAGGTGCCGCCGGCCGCGATCGGCGGGAGGACGGCGTGCACGCGGATGCGGCCGTGGGGCCCGGTGCCGGGAAGCCAGCCGTCGACGTAGGGCTGCGCGTCGTCGAGGCGGCGCCCGGCCGCGAGGGCCAGGCGCTGGGCCAGGCGGCGGACGGATTCCTCGCCCGTGAAGCTGATGCCGGTGCGGGTGAGGCCCTGCGGGCCGTCGGTCCAGACCTCGTGGGGCCCGGTGACGAGGACGTCGGTGGTGGCGGGGTCGTCGAGGAGCGGGGCGAGCGGGCCGGCGCCGACGAACTCGTCGCGGGCTTGGCGGGCCGCGTCGAGCACCGCGTCGTGGCCGAGGGCACCGCCGGCTTCGGCGCGGACGGCGGTGGCGACGGCGACCGGGTCGGCCCGGCGACGGTCGCCGGCCAGGCGGTTGCGGACGCGGTCCACGAAGTCGGTGGTCATGGGTTCAGCCGCCTTGCTCGGTGTGGGCCTGAGGTGAGTGGTGGTGTGATGCCGCAACGCGGGTTCCCGCGACGGACGCGAGCGCAGCTTCGGGTGCCGCAGACCCGCCGAGAGCCGCCGCTGTCACGCGGGTGCCTGACCGTGGTCTTGCGGGTGCGTCTCGCGGGGGCTGCAGCAGCGTCGAGAAGGTCGCCGCGCCTGCCGGGGATCGGGTCAGGAGGCCGATCAGCGTTGGCAGCAGCAGCTCCGACACCCTTGTCGGGGCGCCGGTGGTGCGGAGGTCTTCCGCTGCGGCGGTCATCGGGTGGCCGCCTGGGCTTCGCGGCGGGCTATCGTCAAGATCTCGGCCGCTGTCTTGGCCAAAGGGCCCTTGGGCTTTGCCGGGAATTCGGCTCGCTCCAGTGCTTGCCAGAGACCGCGCTCCGGGGGCATCGCGGCCATCAAGGGCGGGCCGATGAGGGCGGCCGTGCGCACCGCCGGGTCCTTCGAGTGTCCACATGTGACCACGCCGACGCGGGCCGTCAGCTTGGCCAGCCTGTTCAGCACCTTCTTCGCCGCCAGGCAGGCCCGGATCTCCAGCGGCACCATCAGCAGGACCAGGTCGGCCCGCAGCACCACCTCCTCGGCCGCCTCGCCGAGGGTGCGCGGGAGGTCGCACACCACCGTGCGGCCCGCGCGACGGCCGGCGGACAGGATCGCCGACAACGACTCGACCTCCGGGCCGTTGCCGTCGGGCCCGGACGCGAGCACCGGCAGGCTGCCGCCGCGGTGCCTTCGCTGCGGGAGGTCCGCGGCCAGCGACGTCACCGATATCCGGCCGCTCAGCCGGACGTCCGGCCAGCGTGCCCCGGGCGTCTTTTCCAGCCCGAGCAACACATCCAGGCCGCCGGCGAGCGGATCGCAGTCCACCAGCAACGCCCCGCCCGGAGCGCCGTCGGCCACCAGGGCCAGCGTGGCCGCGAACACGGACGCGCCCGCGCCGCCCCGGCCGCCGACCACGCCGAGCACCAGACCGGGTTGCTCCGCCGGTGTCTCGACGACGTCGGCGAACGCGCCGGCGAGCGCCGTCTCCTCGTCCGGCAACGAGATCACGCGCTGGACGCCGCTGCGGAACGCGTGCTCCCACGTCGCCGGCCCCGGGCTGCCCTTGCAGACCAAGAGGACCCCGCCGCGCTTGGGCAGGACCGGTGGGTGCCGCACGGCTTCTTCGTCGAGGACCACCAGTGGCGCATTGGCCCAGTGGCCGCTCGCCGCCGTGAGGTCCGGTGCGCGGTCGAGTTCGCAGCCCGCGACCGCGGCCACGCGCAGTATCTCGTCGAGCACCGTTTCGTCCGCGGCGATCACCAGCGGTCGTTCCCCCGTCATGCGTTCCTCCCCGTCGTCGGTGCGGGCCGTGGGTGGCCCGGGTTCCACCGTCGCGGGCGGGGGCGGGGCGGCACAACGGGTCGGACAGCAGGCTGTGGACAACCGGGGTGTTGTGGACAACTGCCGCTCGTGGAGCGCTCGAGGGCCTGTTCCGACGGTGGGCCGTGGCAGCATCGGGGTTGTCGGGCGACGCATCTGCGGCGGGAATGAGCGCGGACATCCGCACGCGAAGATTTGCGCGCCGTCCCAACCATGAATCCTGGCTCGACGAAAAAATCGACGAAGGTAAGCGGAAGGTAAGAACACCGTGGGAAAGCGGAATGCGACCGGCACAAAGGGAACCGGGAAAGGCAAACGGAAGGTAAGAGGGCGGCCCCCGCCAGGGGGGAGGGACGGGGGCCGCCGTGGGTTCAGCCCCGGGGGGTCGGACTGAACCGGCCCGGTTGGACACCGGGCTCCCTCACTGTAACTCCGCCCGACACCGGTTCGCGCGCCGGATGAGGCACACAGTTCGATAACGGCACAGCGCGCCCGAAGTGCCTGCCTGTCATGGATTTTCCGCCCGGCGCGACGCGCGCGTGGTGGATCAACGGGACGCGCGCCGATCAAGCTCCTATCCTGGAGAGGTGGCCGAACCGAGCAGCGCGCCGTCGCGCATCCGGAAGCCGGGCCCGGAGCACGCGGTGGCCGCGTTCTTCGACCTGGACAAGACGATCATCGCTTCGTCGAGCGCACTGGCATTCAGCAAGCCCCTCTTGAAAGAAGGGCTGATCAACCGTCGCGCCGCGTTGCGAAGTGCGTACGCGCAGCTGGTGTTCTCACTCGCCGGCGCCGACGAGAACAAAACCGAGCGGCTGCGCGCCGAAGTTTCCGCGCTGTGCGCCGGCTGGGACGTCGCCCAGGTTTCGGCGATCGTCCGCGAGACCCTGCACGACGTCGTCGACCCGCTCGTGTACGCGGAGGCGGCGGAGCTGATCGCCCGCCACCGCGAAGACGGGCACGACGTCATCGTGCTGTCGGCGACCGGCGAGGAGGTCGTCGCGCCGGTGGCGGAGATGCTCGGCGCGACCCGGAGCGTCGCCACCCGGATGCAGATCGTCGACGGCCGCTACTCCGGCGAAGTCGACTTCTACTGCTACGGCGCCAACAAGGCCGTCGCCGCGAAGCAGCTCGCCGCGACCTACGGGTACGACCTCGCCGAGTGCTTCGCCTACACCGACTCGAGCACCGACATCCCACTGCTCGAGGTCGTCGGGCACCCGCACGCGGTCAACCCGGACAAGCTCCTGCGGCGCGAGGCCCTCGAGCGCGGCTGGCCGATCCTGGCCTTCGACCGGCCGATGTCGCTGCGCACCCGGATCCCGACGCGATCGGCCGGGATGGTGGCGCTCGGCGTCGGCGCGGTGGCCGCCGGAGCGACCTGGTACGGCCTCAGTCGTCGCCGTCGGTCCCGCTAGCCGGACACGCGCCACCCACACGGCCGTACGGCCTCCGCTTTGCTTGGCCCAGCCCCGAATTGTCCGTCGCGGAGGGTGCCGATGTCACCCGATCCAGCCTCTGTACCGGTGCACCCGTCCGCGCACTTGAAGTGACCGGGCTCACGGCGTAGAAAGTAGGTGCGGACGTTCGGTCGGCCAGGGAGCAGGTAGAAGAGAAGCCTGTTCCACCCCGGCAAACCTCCGTGCGCGGACTCCGGGTACCCACGCGCAGCGCGCCGCGGGAGGCTCGTCGTCTAGGGACTGCGTAGTGGGACGCCACACGCCGAGTCCATGTAGGTACGACCAGAGTTGCACGCTTGGTCGCCCGAGAAGTTCGCGCTTGCAGGCGGCGCCCGTGGCTTCGGCCACGGGCGCCGCCTCGTCTATTCGGGGGGACGTTTCGGGCATCTCGCGTGACTGGCGGGGCATCACACGTGACTGGCGGGGCATCACGCGTGGCGTGCTGCAGCTTGCAAGCGGAGAATTTCCTACCGATCCGGGTACGACCTGGCCGTTCGCGCGGACGGTCGATGGACAGCGCCGGATTCGGTGAGTAGCTTCCCGATACTGGCGCCTCCAAGTGGACTTCTGACGTCCGGACCGGCGCCCGCTACTTCTGGGAGGCTGGTCGTGACGACCCGAAATCGGAGGTTCCATGCGCTCGCCCTGCCCGTCGCGGGGGTGCTCGCCTTCACCGGTGTGGGTGTCGCGACCGCCGCGAGCGCACCGCGGGTGAGCGCGGACGCGCAGGCCGAGGCCGCGGCGACGCAGGCGCTGCGAGGGCTGACGCTCGAGCAGAAGGTCGGCCAGCTGTTCGTCACCTGGGTGAACGGCAAGACCGCCGACGAGGTCAACCCGAAGAACCAGGCCGACTTCGGCGTCGACACCCCGGCTCAGGTCGTCCAGAAGTACCACCTCGGCGGGGTCATCTACTTCAACAACGACTCGCGTGACAACTTCGACGACCCCGTGCAGGTCGCGAAGCTGTCCAACGGCCTCCAGCGGGCCGCCGTCACGAGCGGCGCGCACATCCCGCTGCAGATCGCCGCCGACCAGGAGGGCGGCACCGTCACGCGGATGGGGGCGCCGGCCACCGAGTTCCCGAACGCCATGGCCATCTCCGCCGGACGGGACACCGACCGCGCCACGCAGGCCGCGACCATCCTCGGCCGCGAACTGCGCGCCGTCGGGATCAACCAGGACTTCGCGCCCGATTCGGACGTCAACTCCAACCCCGTCAACCCGGTCATCGGCGTCCGGTCGTTCTCCGGGCGGCCGGGCCTGGCCGGCGACTTCGTCACCGCCGAGGTGAAGGGCTTCGAGAAGTCCGTCGCGGCGACGGCCAAGCACTTCCCCGGCCACGGCGCCGCGCCGACCGACAGCCACACCGGGCTGCCGCGGATCGACAGCACCGAAGCGCAGTGGCGGGCCACCGACGTGCCGCCGTTCAAGGCCGCGATCGCCGCCGGCGTCGACTCGATCATGAGCGCGCACATCCAGTTCCCGAGCCTGGACCCGTCGCTCGAACCCGCGACGCTGTCGAAGCCGATCATCACCGACCGCCTGCGCAACGAGCTGGGCTACAACGGCGTCGTGATCACCGACTCCCTCGAGATGGAGGGGGTGCGCAAGCTGCACGGCGACGCCGAAATCCCGGTGCTCGCGCTCAAGGCGGGCGTCGACCAGCTGCTCATGCCGGTGCACCTGGAGCTCGCGATCAACTCGGTGCTCGCCGCCGTCAAGTCCGGTGAGCTCCCGATGCGGCGGATCGACCAGAGCGTGCTGCGCGTGCTCAAGCTCAAGTTCAAGCGCGGCATCCTATTCTCGCCGTTCGTCGACACCGGCCGGGTCATGAAGACCGTCGGCATCCCGGCGAGCCTCAAGACCGCCCAGGACATCGCCGACCGCGGCATCACGGCCATCGCGAACGACGCCGGCCTCCTGCCGCTCGCGCAGAAGCCCGCGACCACGCTCGTCACCGGCTGGGGCGTCTCCACGACGGCGACCCTGGCCCAGAAGCTGACCGCCCACGGCACCGCCGCGACGGCCTACCAGACCGGCCAGACCCCGACGGACGCCCAGGTCGCGCAGGCCGTCGCCAAGGCCCAGACCGCCGACCTGGTCGTCGTGCTGACCAACAACATCGCCACCTACCCCCTGCAGACCAAGCTGCTCGACGCGCTGCAGGCCACCGGGAAGCCGGTCGTCGCGGTGGCCGCGCAGATCCCGTACGACGCCGGTTACCCGAGCGCCGTCCGGACCTGGCTGGCCACCTACGGCTACATCGGCCCGACGCTCGAGGCGCTGGCCAAGGTGATCCTCGGCGAGACGAAGCCGGTCGGGAAGCTGCCGGTGGACATCCCGGCGGGGGCCGACGTGCAGACCGTGAAGTACCCCTTCGGCCACGGGCTGACCTGGTGAACCTCAACCGCCGCCACTTCCTCGGCGCGAGTGCGCTCGCCGTTCCGGCGCTGGCGGGCGGCTCCGCGGTGGCGGGAGCCGAGCCCGAAAGCCGCGGCCGGGTCCTCACCGGCGCGGAGCAGCTGGCCGCGCAGAGCTGGCGACCCCTCAAGGGCCGCAAGCTGGGCGTGCTTTCGAACCCGACCGGCGTCCTGCTGAACGGCGACCACATCGTCGACTCCATGGTGGCCGCCGGCGTGAAACCGGTGGCGGCCTTCGGCCCCGAGCACGGCTTCCGCGGCAGCGCGCAGGCCGGCGGGTCCGAGGGCGACTACACCGACCCTCGCACCGGCGTCCCGGTCTACGACGCGTACGGCGTCGACGCGACGAAGCTCGCTTCGCTGTTCACCAAGGCGGGCGTCGACACGGTCGTCTTCGACATCGCCGATGTCGGCGCGCGCTTCTACACCTACATCTGGTCGCTCTACACCGCGATGGTGGCCGCGGCGCAGGTCAAAGCCACTTTCATCGTCCTGGACCGGCCGAACCCGATCGGCGGCCGGGCGGCCGGGCCGGTGCTGGACCCGAAGTTCGCCTCCGGCATCGGGCGGCAGCCGATCGCCCAGCAGCACGGCATGACCGTCGGCGAGCTCGCCCGGTTCTTCGCCGGAGAGTTCCTGCCGGACGAAAAACTGCAGCTCGACGTCGTCGGAGTCCGCGGCTGGCAGCGTGACGCGCTCTTCGCGCGGACCGGGCTGAACTGGGTGCTGCCGAGCCCGAACATGCCGACGCCGGACACCGCGCTCGTCTACCCCGGCACCGGGATGTTCGAGGGCACGGTGTTCTCCGAGGGCCGCGGCACGACCCGGCCGTTCGAGATCATCGGCGCGCCCGGGCTCGACTGGCGCTGGCGCGAGAAGCTCGAGGACCTGGCCCTGCCCGGCGCCCGGTTCCGCGAGACCTACTTCGTCCCGACGTTCGGCAAGTTCGTCAACCAGACGTGCGGTGGCGTGCAGCTGGGCGTGAGCGACCCGCAGGCGTTCGACGCGATCCGGACCGCCGTCGCCATGCTCGTCACGGCGAAGGCCCTCCACCCGGAGCTGTTCGCCTGGCGGCCCGACAACTACATCGACAAGCTGTCCGGGTCCGACCGGCTCCGGACCATGGTCGACGCCGGCGCGGGCGTCGACGAGGTCACCGGCGCCTGGCGGGCCGAGCTGGCCGAGTTCGACCGGAGACGCCGCCCGTACCTGCGCTACCGCTGAGGGGGAGACTCGTGCGTGTTAGGAAGGTGCTCGTCGCGGTCACCGCAGTGCTGGCCGCACTGACCACGTTGACCGTGTCGGACTCGGGAGCCAGCGCCATCACCAGCCACGATCCGGCGGCCGGCCGCTTCGACCGGCCGCGGCAGGGGTTCGCCCCGCCGTGGACGACGCTGCGCGACGGACGGCCGCAGGAGGTCGACCTCGACCCGGCGCCGATCAAGGCGGCCGAGAGTTTCCTGGCGAGCTGGACCGAACCCGACGCCTCCGGGCACCCGCACTTCTCCGGGGCGGTCGGCCTGCTCGCGCACGACGGCGTGGTCGTCGACCGGTACGCGGTCGGCGGCGCGCTGCGGTACGCCGACGCCAAGGGCACCGAACTGCCTGCCGGCCAGCAGGTCCCGATGAAGAACGACACGATCTTCGACATGGCTTCGATCTCGAAGCTGTTCACCTCGATCGCGGTGCTGCAGCTGGTCGAACGCGGTCAGTTCACCATCGACACGCCGGTCAGCCGCTTCTTCCCGGAGTTCGCCACCGGCGACAAGGCCGCCATCACGGTCAAGATGCTGCTCACTCACACCTCCGGCTTCGACGCCGACCCGATCCCGTCGCTCTGGGCGGGCTACCCGGACATCCCGTCGCGCCGGCAGGCCGTGCTCGACAGCCCGCTGAAGAACAAGCCGGGGACGACGTACCTCTACTCCGACATCAACCTGCTGACGCTCGGCTTCATCGTCGAGAAGCTGACGGGCCAGTCCCTCGACAAGGTCGTCCACAACCGGATCACCGCGCCGCTCGGCATGGCCGACACCGGGTACAACCCGCCCGCGGCGAAGCTGGCCCGGATCGCCGCGACGGAGTTCCAGGCGAACCCGCCGCGCGGGATGGTGCGCGGCAGCGTGCACGACGAGAACGCGTGGTCCCTCGGCGGCGTCGCCGGGCACGCCGGCGTGTTCAGCACCGCGGGCGACATGGCCGCCCTCGCCCAGACGATCCTGAACGGCGGCAGCTACCGCGGGCACCGGATCCTGCGCGAGGAGACCGTGCGGCAGCTGTTGACGAACTACAACCAGCAGTTCCCCGACGACGCGCACGGCCTGGGCTTCGAGCTCGACCAGCCCTGGTACATGGGTGCGCTGGCGTCGCCGGTCACCGCCGGGCACACCGGTTACACCGGAACGACGCTGGTCATCGACGCGGAGTCCCGGTCGTTCGCGATCCTGCTGACCAACCGGGTGCACCCGAGCCGGAACTGGGGCTCGATCAACACCGCCCGCCAGGTCTGGGCGACTTCGCTGGCCAGGGCCATGGCGGTGCGGCCAGTGGCCGGGACGGACGCCTGGACGAGCACGCTGGGTAACGCCGGGGTGGCAACGCTCAGTACACGGCCGTTCACGACGCACGGAGCTCAGGCGCGAGTCTCCTTCGCTGCTTTCGTGGACACCGAAGGCAGTGGTGATCCACTTCAGCTGCAGGCCAGCACCGACGGCGTTAACTGGCAACCGATCGCCCTATCGGTTTCCGGGCCGGGCGCACCCTCCGGAACTGTGATGTCGCTCTCCGGGCACGGGCACCGTAGCTGGTGGCGGGTGGTGGGCGCCGTTCCGGAAGGCGCGTCGGTGAGCCTCCGCTGGCGTTACAGCACCGACCCGAGTTACACCGGACGAGGAGTTTCGGTGGACGGTGTGAAAGTCACCGAGAGCGGCCGATCACTCCTCGACGGTGAACGAGACCCCGCCGTCTTCACCGCGGACGGCTGGCAATTGACCTCTCGGTGACCGATCGGTCGCCGAACGTCGACCGGAAGCCCGAATTTACCGTCCCTTTGCCGCTTGCGCAGCGACACTAAGTTGCCAAGTCGTTAGCTTGAGCTCGTTAACAAGGTCGACCTGGTTGGCGACTTTCTGGTCAGTGATTAATCGCAAATCCAGATCCGCAGACACGGACGGGTTGCGATCCGACCGAAGGGTGTGGGTAGCCTTGTCGCAGATGCCAACGGTTAGTAACTTTCCGACGGTGAGTGATACCGAATCCGTAGTCGGCACGGCACCGTCCGAGCCCGTATCGGTCCAGACGGCCGTGCGGGACGCCGATTCCAGTCCGCTGGTGCGGATCCGGTCCCTGCTCCCCGGACTGGCCCGTGCCGAGCAGCGCGTGGCCAAGGTGGTGCTGGAAGACCCCGCCTCGGTGGCGCGGCGCAGCATCACCGAAGTCGCCCTGGCCGCCAACACGAGCGAGACCACGGTGACGCGGTTCTGCAAGGCCGTCGGGGTCGGCGGCTACCCGCAGCTGCGCATCGCGCTGGCCGCGGACACCGCGCGCACCGAGGCGCGCACCACGCGCAACCTCGGCGGCGAGATCGGCCCGGAGGACGACCTGGCCGCCGTGATCGGCAAGGTCAGCTTCGCCGACGCGCGCGCCGTCGAAGAGACGGCCGACCAGCTCGAGGTCGCCACGCTCGAGCAGGTGATCGAGGTCGTCGCGAACGCCGGCCGCGTGGACGTCTACGGCGTGGGCGCCAGCGCGTTCGTCGCCGCCGACCTGCAGCAGAAGCTGCACCGCATCGGCCGCGTGTGCTTCGCGTGGTCGGACACGCACATCATGCTCACCTCGGCCGCGGTGCTGAGCCCCGGTGACGTCGCGATCGGCGTCTCGCACACCGGCGCGACCACCGACACCGTCGAGGCGCTGCGCGTGGCGCGTGAGCACGGCGCGATCACCATCGCCGTGACGAACTTCCCGCGCTCCCCGATCACCGAAGTCGCCGACCACGTTTTGACGACCGCGGCCCGGGAAACCACGTTCCGCTCGGGCGCCACGGCGAGCCGCATCGCCCAGCTCACGGTCATCGACTGCCTGTTCATCGGCGTCGCGCAGCGGCACATGGACGCGTCGGTCAGCGCGCTGGACGCGACGCGGGACGCAGTCGGATCGCACCGCTTGGGGGTCAGGCCGGACGGTCGTCGCCGTCCGCGGGAAACCGGCAAGTAGATGACCGGAGAAAAGGTGAGGCGCATGATGACCGTCCCCATGCAGGCGGTGCACGTCGATTCGCCGACCGAGACCCGCAATCCCCGCACCAAGGACATCGACCTGATGTCCACCGCGGGGATCTTGGGCGCGATCAACGCCGAGGACCGCACAGTCCCCGGTGCCGTGGCCGCGGTGCTGCCCCAGGTGGCGCACGCGGTGGACTTCGCGGTGGACGCCCTGCGGGCCGGAGGCCGGGTGCACTACGTCGGTGCGGGCACGTCCGGGCGCCTGGCCACCCTGGACGCGGCCGAGCTGGTGCCGACGTTCAACGTGCCGGGCGACTGGTTCATCGCCCACCACGCCGGCGGCGAGCGCGCACTGCGGCACGCCGTCGAAAACGCGGAGGACGACTCGGCGGCGGGGGCCGCCGAGATGGCCGCGATGGTGCAGCCGGGCGACTTCGTGCTCGGGCTGACGGCGTCGGGCAGGACGCCGTACGTGCTGGGTGCGCTGGCCGCGGCGTCGCGCCAGGGCGCCCGGACCGGCTTGGTCTCGGGCAACGCCAAGGCCGCGAAGCCGGCCGGGGTGGACGTCCTCATCGCCGTCGACACCGGTCCCGAGGCGATCGCCGGCTCGACCCGGATGAAGGCGGGCACGGCGCAGAAGATGATCCTCACGTCGTTCTCCACCGCGACGATGATCAAGCTGGGCCGGACCTACTCCAACCTGATGGTCAGCATGCGGGCGACCAACGCGAAGCTGCGCGGCCGGACCATCCGGATCCTGCAGGAAGCCACCGGCATGACGATGGCGGACTGCTCGGACGCGCTCACCGAGGCCGGGGGCGACCTCAAGGTGGCGCTGGTGCACTTGCTGTCCGGGGAGGACGTCAAGAGCGCCGCGAAGGCTTTGCACACGTCCGGCGGGCACGTGCGCAAGGCGCTCGACACTCTTAGGGTGCGGGCGAGCTAGATCTTCATCTGTTCACCTGTCTAACCTCTCAGATGAGCGGGAAGGCGGGTGGGCGATGGCGGGCACGGCGGAGGACTCGCGGCGCGGGCTGTCGCGTCGCGAGTGGCTGTCGATCGGCGGGATGGGCGGGTTCATCCTGCTGCTGAACGTCGTGGGCTGGGGCGTGCTCACGGCGTTCGTCGTGCCGCACCACTACGCGCTGGGCACGTCCGGCGTGTTCGGGATCGGGCTGGGTGTCACGGCGTTCACGCTCGGCATGCGGCACGCGTTCGACGCCGACCACATCGCCGCGATCGACAACACGACGCGCAAGCTGATGGGTGACGGCCAGAGGCCGCTTTCGGTCGGCTTCTGGTTCTCCCTCGGGCACTCGACGATCGTGTTCGTGCTGTGCCTGCTGCTGTCGCTGGGCGTCCGCGCGCTGGCCGGGCAGCTCGAGGACGGCTCGTCGGCGCTGCACCGGGCCACCGGCGTGATCGGGACGTCGGTGTCCGGGGTGTTCCTGTACGTGATCGCGATCCTGAACCTGGTCGTGCTCGTCGGGATCCTGCGGGTCTTCCGGCAGATGCGCCGCGGCGACTTCGACGAAGCCGAGCTCGAACGCCGGCTGGACAACCGCGGCTTCATGAACCGGCTGCTGCGCGGCGCGACGAAGGCCGTGCGCAAGCCGTGGCACATCTACCCGGTCGGGCTGCTGTTCGGCCTCGGCTTCGACACCGCGACCGAAATCGGGCTGCTCGTGCTGGCCGCGGGCGCGGCGACGTTCGCGCTGCCGTGGTACGCGATCCTCGTGCTGCCGATCCTGTTCGCGGCCGGGATGAGCCTGTTCGACACCGTCGACGGCTGCTTCATGAACTTCGCTTACGGCTGGGCGTTCGCGAAGCCGGTGCGCAAGATCTTCTACAACATCACGGTGACCGCGCTGTCGGTCGCGGTCGCGCTGCTCATCGGGACCATCGAGCTGGTGTCGATCCTCGCCGAGAAGCTGGACATCACGAGCGGGCCGCTGGCCGCGATCGCTTCGGTTGACCTGGACTACGTCGGTTTCGGGATCGTCGGCCTGTTCGTGCTGACCTGGGTGGTTGCGCTGGCGGTGTGGCGGTTCGGGCGGATCGAAGAGAAGTGGTCGGCCAAGCTCTCCGGCTAAGAAGCCGCGTCCGAAATGGACTTCGCTTCGCGCGCACCGGCTTCGAACGCTTCGCAGCAGAAGAGCAGCCACGCGCGGACGCCCTCGGGCGTACCGCCGGCGAAGCCTTCGGCGGCTTCCAGGTACTTCGGCACCCGGCGGAAGAACGCCACCTCCGGCACGCTCAACGACTTCGGGTCGAGCCCGGTCGCGACCATCGTCAGGCGGGCGGCCGCCCGCGCGACGACGCCGTCCGCGCTGCCGAACGGCTTGAGCGCCAGCAGTTCCCCGTGGACGACCGCGGTCAGGACCGGGCCCGGCACCGACGTCGCCCCGGTCACCAGCTGGGCCAGCAGCTCGAGCCGGCCGCCGCCGGACCGCGGGCGGCCCAACGCATCCAGGTCTTCGACGAGGTCCGCCGCGGCGAGGACGTGCAGCCGCGCCAACGCCTGCAGGGGTGCCCGGCGCCAGGTCGGCAGCAGGGACTCGAGGGTCTCCGCGACGCGCAGCGCGCCGGCGAGGACCGGGTCGGCGACCGCGCCGTCGGCGGGCAGTTCCGGGTTGGCGCCTTCGATGCCGGCCGACGCGCGGGCGGCGCGCACGGACGCTTCCGCCGCCGTCGCCGCGCCGCCGCGGAGGTTCGCCGGGAGGCGGTGGACCGCGAACACCGCGTCCTGCGCCGACTTCGCGGCCGCGGCGACGCCTTCGAGGTCGAGGAGGGGCCTCAGCGGGTCGGTCATGCGTCGAGCACCTGTCCTTCACGGGTGACCACGGGCGGCAGCACCGACCACGGGAAGTTGATCCAGCGGTCGGTGTGCCGCCAGACGTACTCGCACTTCACCGTCGAGTGCGGCTTCTCGTAGACGACGGCCGAGCGGACCTCGGCGACGTGCTCGAGGCAGAAGTCGCGGACCAGCTTGAGCGTGGCGCCGGTGTCGGCGACGTCGTCGGCGATCAGCACCTTCTTGCTCGTCAGGTCGACGACGTTGGGCACCGGCGGCAGCATCACCGGCAGGTCGAGGCGCTGGTCGACGCCGGTGTAGAACTCGACGTTCATCACGTGCAGGTTCTTCACGTCGAGCGCATAGCCGAGCGCGCCGGCGACGAACAGCCCACCGCGCGCGATCGAGAGGATGAGGTCCGGCGCGAAACCGTCTTCGGCGATGGTGTGAGCCAGTTCACGGCTCGCCGTGCCGAACAGCTCCCAACTCAGCTCTTCCCGCTCTTCGGCCATCGAGCCCGCCCTTTCGTCGTGGTCCGCCGAGCATAGGCAACGCGGGAGTGGCATTCGAAAATGCGTGAAAACTGGCTATCCGAAACGGCCAATAGTCTGCTTATGGTGATCATGTGAGCGACTGGAGCACCCGACCGACCCTGTCCGGCGAGCACGTCCGCCTGGAGCCGCTGACGCCCGCGCACGCCAAGGGCCTGCTGGAGGCTGGCGCCGACCCGGGCATCTGGGCGTGGCTGAGCACCCGGCAGCCGGGGGATCTCGCGGCTGCCGAGCGGCTGGTCGAGCAGGCGCTCGCCGACCCCGACCGCCGTCCGTTCGCGCAGCTCGACCCCGCTTCCGGCCGCGTCGCCGGGACGACGTCGTACTACCAGGTCGTCGAGAAGCACCGGATCCTGTCGATCGGGCACACGTGGATCGGCGCGGACTGGCAGCGCACCGGGCTCAACACCGAGTCGAAGCTGCTCCTGCTGACCCACGCGTTCGAAACCCTTGGCGCGCAACGGGTCGCGTGGGAGACCGACATCCGCAACCTGCGGTCGCAACGCGCCATCGAACGGCTTGGCGCGCTTCGCGAGGGCGTGCTGCGAGCGCACCGGATCCGGCCCGACGGGTCGTCCCGCGACACCGTCCTGTATTCGATGCTGGCGCCGGAGTGGCCCGCGGCGAAGGCCCGGCTGAACGAACGCTTAGTCAGCGCGGCTCGCCTGCCTCGGTGAAACGGCGGGGCAACGTGGGTGCAACCTTTTACAAGGCGGACTAACGTCGCTAGCGTGCCGCTAGCCGTCATGTCGGCGCACTACAGGAGGCCTTGCAACCATGACCGAGCAGTCCCCCGCCCTGGACAACCTGCTCACCGAGAGCCGCACCTTCCCGCCCGGCGACGATTTCGCTGCTCAGGCGAATGCGAAGGCCGATCTCTACGCCGAGGCGGACGCCGATCGCGAAGCGTTCTGGGCCAAGCAGGCGGAGCGGCTCACGTGGGACACGAAGTGGACCACGGTACTGGACTGGACCAATGCGCCCTTCGCGAAGTGGTTCGTCGGCGGCAAGCTGAACGTCGCCTACAACTGCGTCGACCGGCACGTCGAGTCCGGCCACGGCGACCAGGTCGCGATCCACTGGGTCGGCGAGCCGGGCGACACCCGGGACATCACCTACGCCGAGCTGAAGACCGAGGTTTCCAAGGCCGCCAACGCACTCGCGTCGCTGGGCGTCACCGCGGGCGACGTCGTGGCGATCCAGCTGCAGATGGTGCCCGAGGCCATCTTCGCGATGCTCGCGTGCGCTCGGATCGGTGCGCTGCACAACGTCGTCTTCGGCGGCTTCTCGCCGACAGCGCTGCGGGCCCGCGTCGACGACGCCGCCGCGAAGATCGTGATCACCTCCGACGGCCAGTTCCGCCGCGGCAAGGCCGCGCCGATGAAGGCGAACGTCGACGAAGCTCTCGACGGCGCCGAGACCGTCGAGAAGGTCATCGTCGTCAAGCGCACGGGCGACAAGCTCGAGGGCGACGTCCCGTGGACCGACGGCCGCGACCTGTGGTGGCACGAGCTCGTCGACGGACAGTCCGAAGAGCACACTCCCGAAGCCTTCGACAGCGAGCACCCGCTGTTCATCCTCTACACGTCCGGCACGACCGGGAAGCCGAAGGGCATCCTGCACACCTCCGGCGGTTACCTGACGCAGACGGCGTACACGCACCACAACGTCTTCGACCACAAGGCCGGCGAGGACGTCTACTGGTGCACCGCGGACATCGGCTGGATCACCGGCCACAGCTACATCGTTTACGGCCCGCTCGCCAACCGCGTAACGCAGGTCGTCTACGAAGGCACGCCCAACACCCCGCACGAGGGGCGGCACTGGGAGATCGTCCAGAAGTACAAGGTCTCCCTCTACTACACGGCGCCGACGCTGATCCGCACCTTCATGAAGTGGGGCGCGGAGATCCCGGAGAAGTACGACCTGTCGTCGCTGCGCGTGCTGGGTTCGGTCGGCGAGCCGATCAACCCGGAGGCGTGGATCTGGTACCGCGAGAACATCGGCGCGGGCCGGACCCCGATCGTCGACACGTGGTGGCAGACCGAAACCGGCGCGATCATGATCTCGCCGCTGCCCGGCGTCACGTCCACCAAGCCGGGCTCGGCGCAGAAGGCGTTGCCGGGTGTCTCCGCGAAGGTCGTCGACGACACCGGCACGGAGGTCCCGCACGGCGGTGGCGGGTACCTGGTGCTCGACAAGCCGTGGCCGTCGATGCTGCGGGGCGTCTGGGGCGACGAGGAGCGGTTCAAGGAGACGTACTGGTCGCGCTTCAAGGAGCAGGGCTTCTACTTCGCCGGCGACGGCGCGAAGTACGACAATGACGGTGACGTCTGGCTGCTCGGCCGCGTCGACGACGTGATGAACGTGTCCGGCCACCGCATCTCGACGACCGAGGTCGAGTCGGCGCTGGTCTCGCACCCGACGGTGGCCGAGGCCGCGGTCGTCGGCGCGACCGACCCGACGACCGGCCAGGGCATCGTCGCGTTCGTGATCCTGCGCGGCAACGCCGTCGACGGCGGCGAGGAGGCCATCCAGGCGCTGCGCAACCACGTCGCCAAGGAGATCGGGCCGATCGCGAAGCCGCGGCAGATCATGGTCGTGCCGGAGCTGCCGAAGACGCGCTCGGGCAAGATCATGCGCCGCCTGCTGCGCGACGTCGCGGAGAACCGGCAGGTCGGCGACGTCACGACGCTGGCCGACTCGTCGGTGATGGACCTGATCTCGTCGGGCCTGAAGTCGGGCAAGTCGGAGGAGTGAGCTAGCGTTCTCGCCGTCAGAGCCCTTCCGGCTTCGCGCCGGGAGGGCTCTGTCATGACACCCCGTGTGGCACGAGTCGAACGCATGTTCTACGCTGTGCCGCGAACCACACCCACTTCCCGGGCAAGGAGACGACACGACGATGACCGTGGATGTCCTGACGCACGACGAGGAAACGGCCGAGGCCCCGGTTTCCGCTCCGGCTCCGGCTGCTCCGGCCGATTCGGCTGCTTCGGAGGTTTCCGCCGACGAGGCGGCCGTCACCGAGTCCGCGTCCCCGGCCACCTCTTCGGAAGGCTCGCCCGAGCCGGCCGCCGAGGAGGCCCCGAAGCCGAAGCGCGGCCGCCCGAAGGGCGCGGCGACGGCGTCGACGGCGAAGAAGACCCGCACGGTCGAGCTGATCCTCACGGTCACCGGCACCGCCGACGGCGAGTGGCAGGCCGAGCTGAAGAACGGTTCGAAGTGGGTCGCGAAGGGCCTCGAGATCCCGGCCGCGGCGGTCTCGCGGGCGGCGAAGGAGCTGCACAGCGACCTGTCCGGCCCGATCGACGAGGTGATCAACCAGGCCCGCGAGGCGCAGGCCGCGAAGGTCGCCGCGCTGGAGGCCGAGCTCGAGAAGGCCAAGCAGGCCCTCGCCGAGCTGGACGCCTGAGCTTCACTCCAGGAAACGCCCGGTTCCGCTTCGAGCGGGGCCGGGCGTTTCCGTTTGCCCGACGGCCGGCAAGCAGCCCCCGCCCTTCGGCGGTTTCTAGGGGTGGTTGCAACACCTGAGTGTTCAGGAGTTGCTTCGTGTCGAGACGGGGATCGGGATCGGGCCCCGCGGGGTGTGGTTTGGCGTGCGGGTCGGCGTGGTAGGCCGTTGGTCGAGGAGCGGGTGGCCTACTTTGCGCTGGTGGAAGACGGTGTGGGCAGTCGGGAGGCTGCTCGGCGGGTCGGGGTCAACTATCGGACGGCGAAACAGTGGCGCGCCGCCGCCCCCGCGGCTGCTGCTGATGCGGCAGTGGCTGTGGCACCGCCGGTGGTGTCGGCGCGGTTTCTGAGCCTTGAGGAGCGGATCCGGATCGCTGACCGGGTCCGCCAACCCGGGATATCACTGCGGGCCATCGCCGCCGAGCTGGGCCGGCCGGTCTCGACCGCTAGAAACCGCCTTCCCTTGGGGGACGTCCCCTGATCCAGTCTACCGGCTCCCACCTGCAAAAACCGGCCGCTCGGTGATCTGTGGACAACTTGCGCAGCTGTGGATGGCCGTTTGCATCAACGGGCCGAATCCGCTACGACGTGATCGGCGGGCGGCCCGGCAGCGGGGACTTGAACTCGACCCACATCGCGTCCGTCAGGGCCTCCACGTGGTGGGTCACCCCGCGCGGGTGCAGCACCGAATCGCCCGGCTCCAGGTCCGCCTCCACGCCGTCGACCGCTCCCCGCAGCCGGCCCGACAGCACGTAGACGATCGAGTCGTGGTCGTGCGCGTGCGGCGGTGAAGACACCCCCGCCGGGTAGTGGATCAAGTACGCCAGACCGCTCGCCGCCTGCTCCAGCAGCCGGAAGCGGCCCTCGCCGCCCAGCAGCGGCGACCCCTCCACCGCCCGCAGCGGCTGCCACACCTGCTCGTCCATGCCGACCATCATGACCCGGACCGGCTGAGAGTCCACACAGGACGGCTTAGGTAAGGCAGTCGTTATTTAGGCGCACCTGAGAAAAACGCACCTCTCGCCACGATTCCGCTTCCGTGTTTCACTGGTCCGGTGACCGAAACGATCGACGGTGACGCCGTGGAACACACTCACGAACCGCACCAGGGCCTTGGCGGGAAGCTGAACTGGCTGCGAGCCGGGGTGCTCGGGGCGAACGACGGCATCGTGTCCGTGGCCGGCATCGTCGTCGGCGTGGCCGGCGCGACCACCGACAGCACCACGATCCTCACCGCCGGAATCGCCGGGCTCGTCGCCGGAGCCTTTTCCATGGCCGGCGGGGAATACGTTTCCGTGAGCACCCAGCGCGACACCGAACAGGCCCTGCTCCGGCTCGAAAAGCAGGAACTCAAGACGATGCCGGAGGCCGAGGAGCGCGAGCTCGCCGAAATCTACGAAGGAAAGGGCCTCTCGCCGGAGCTGGCGACCCGGGTCGCCCGTGAGCTGACCGAAAAGGACGCCCTGCAGGCGCACGCGGAGGCCGAGCTCGGCATCGACCCCGACAACCTGACCAGCCCGTGGCAGGCCGCGTGGGCGTCGCTGCTCGCCTTCTCGATCGGCGCGCTGCTGCCGATCCTGTCCATCGCCTGGGCCGGCGTCTCCCTGCGGGTGTGGGCGTGCGCCGCCGCCGTCGTCGTCGGCCTGACGCTGACCGGGTACGTCAGCGCCAGGCTCGGCGACGCGAACGTGGGGCGCGCGATCGTCCGCAACGTCGGCGTCGGCGCGCTCACCATGGTCGTGACCTACTTCGTCGGCGTCATCTTCGGGGTCACCGTGGGCTAGTGGACGCCCTTCATCAGCTTGCGGATGAAGGGACTGCCCAGGAACAGCAGCACGCCGACGCCGATCGCGACCAGGCCGACCGTGCTGAAGTACGGCGCTTCGTCGTCGACCGAGTAGTACGCGGCGAGCTTGCCGGACATCGCGGTGCCGAACGAGATCGACAGGAAGTTCAGCGCCACCATCTGCGTCTGGAACGCCTCCGGCGCGAGCTTCGTCGACAGCGACAGCCCCACCGGCGAAAGGCACAGCTCGGCGATCGTGAAGACGAACAGGATGCCGACCATCGCGAGCATCGGGCTGGCGTTCTTGCCGCTGCCCACCATCGGCAGGAACAGCAGGAACGCCGCGCCCATCAGCACCGTGCCGAGGACGAACTTCATCGGCGTCGACGGCTGGCGGTCGCCGAGCTTCGTCCACAGCGCCGCCAGCACCGGGGCGAAGACGATGATGAACACCGGGTTGATCGAGTTGACCCAGGACACCGGCATCACCCAGCCGAACAGGTCCCGGTCCAGCCGCTGGTCGGTGTAGGCCGCGACGACCGTGAACTGCTGCTGGTACAGCGAGAAGAACACCGCGCTGGCGATGAACATCGGGATGAACGAGACCACCCGGCTGCGCTCGACGGCGGTGATCTTGCGGCTGGTCAGGATGACGAGGAAGTAGACCACCGAGATGACGCCGACCACCCACACGACGACGTCGGCGAGGTTGCCCGGGTTGACGACGCCGGTGACGACCAGCGTCACCACCGCGGCCACCAGCACGACGGCGGCACCGATCGCCAGCGCCCGCTGGGACGCCTGCAGCGGGTTCGGCACCTCCTTCGCCTTGTCACCGAGGTTCTTGCGGCCGAACGCGTACTGGGTCAGGCCCAGCGCCATGCCGATCGCCGCGAGGCCGAAGCCGAGGTGGAAGCCGACCTCGGACTGCGCCAGCCCGGTCAGCAGCGGACCGACGAAGCCGCCGAGGTTGATGCCCATGTAGAAGATCGTGAAGCCCGCGTCGCGCCGTTCGTCGCCCTCGGCGTAGAGCGTGCCGACGATCGCCGTCGCGTTGGACTTCAGCCCGCCGCTGCCGACCGCGACGCACACGAGGCCGACGCCGATGCCGGCCAGGCCCGGCAGCAGGGCCAGGCTGAGGTGGCCGATCATGATCAGCACGGCGCTGTAGAACAGCGTCCGCTCGGAGCCGAGGAGGCGGTCGGCCACCCACGCGCCGATGACGGCCGAGAGGTAGACCAGGCCGCCGTACGCGCCGACGATGCCGAGCGCGGACTCCTGCGCGAGGCCCAGACCGCCCTGGTCGACCTGGTAGTACAGGTAGATCGGCAGGATGCCGAGCATCCCGTAGTAGGAGAACCGCTCCCACATCTCGACGCCGAAGAGGTTCGCCAGCCCTCGTGGGTGCCCGAAGAACCTCGTGTCCTGCTGGACCTCGGTGGAGGTGCTCACAACTCGTCATTCCTTTGTCCAGGCAACTTCGTTGTCGGTTGGCATGCTAAGAGCCCACCCGGTTACCCACCACCGGTACCCCATGTGACAGCGGTCATGACAATGCGTGACAAAGGGGCGGTAAACTGGGATCAAGGTGCGCCGGGAAGCCTGGTCGGCAACAGTGATCAGCGACCCCTGGAGCCGCCCCGATGACCCGCCCGTTCAGTGAGTTCGCCCGGTACCTGCGCACCGAAACGACCGGCGGGCTGATCCTGCTCGGCGCGACGGCGGTCGCGCTGCTCTGGGCCAACTCGCCGCTGCGGGACAGCTACCACGCGCTGCGTGAGTTCCGGCTCGGCCCGGAGTTCCTGCACCTGAACCTGACCCTCGACGACTGGGCGAAGGACGGCCTCCTCGCCCTGTTCTTCTTCGTCGCCGGGCTGGAGCTCAAGCGCGAGCTCGTCATCGGCGAGCTGTCGCGGTTCAAGCAGGCGATCCTGCCGGTCGTGGCCGCGGTCGGCGGCATGGTCGTGCCCGCGCTCGTCGCCCTCGCCGTCGGCTGGGGGACGCCGGGCATCGAGCGCGCCTGGGCGATCCCGGTCGCCACGGACATCGCGTTCGCCCTCGGCGTGCTCGCGCTGACGGCGTCGAACCTGCCCTCGAGCGCCCGCGTCTTCCTGCTTTCCCTCGCCGTGGTGGACGACCTCGGCGCGATCGTCGTCATCGCCGTGCTGTTCACGACGGGCTTCGACCTGGTCGCGGTCGCCGTCGCCGTCGTGGCGCTCGCCCTCTACGCGTTCCTGCAGCACCGCCGGGTCCGGACGCCGTGGCTGTACGTCCCGCTGGCGCTGGTCACCTGGGTCGCGGTGCACTCGGCGGGCATCCACGCCACGATCGCCGGCGTCGCGCTGGGCCTGCTCACCCGCGTCCGCGCCGATGAGGGCGAGGCGGAGTCGCCGGCGCTGCGGCTGGAACACCGGCTCCAGCCGTGGTCGGCGGCCGTCGCCGTGCCGGTGTTCGCGCTGTTCGCGGCCGGGATCTCGGTCAATGCCGACGCGCTCGGCGCGGTGTTCACCACGGCGTTGCCGCTCGCGGTGCTCGCCGGGCTGCTCGGCGGCAAGGTCGTCGGGATCCTCGGCACCAGCCTGCTCGCCGTGAAGCTGCGGTTGGCGGAGAAGCCGCGCGGGATGGGCTGGCGGGACATGGCCGCGTTGTCCGTGCTCGGCGGGGTCGGGTTCACCGTGAGCCTGCTGATCGCGGAGCTGTCCTTGCCCGACGGCGCAAGCGAACTGGCGAAGGCGGCCGTGCTGATCGCGTCGGCGGCGGCGTCCCTGCTGGCGGCGGCCTTGCTACTCCGTCGTAGCAAGGTTCACGCGCGAATCGACGACACACTGTGAGTCCGCCGCGCCCGGTTTCGGGACACATGGCACGATGACCCGGTGAGCAGCCCCAAGCACGAGCGAACCGGCCCCGACGGCGTGGGGGCCGTGCCTTACCTCCCGCTGTCCTCCGCCACCGACGTCCCCGGCGACCAGTCGATCGGCCGCCTGGTCGGCGACGCGACCCAGCACATCTCCACCCTGGTCAGGGCCGAGATGGAGCTGGCGAAGTCCGAGCTCGTCGGCGAGGTGAAGAAGGGCCTCAAGGGGGCCGTCTTCTTCCTGATCGCGCTGACGGTCTTCCTGTACAGCACGTTCTTCCTGTTCTTCTTCGCGGCCGAGGGGCTGGCCCAGTGGCTGCGGTACCGCTGGATCGCGTTCGGCATCGTGTTCGTCCTGATGCTGCTCGTCGCGGGCGCGGCCGGGTTCCTCGGCTACCGCAAGGTGAAGAAGTTCAAGGCACCGGAGCGGACCATCGCCAGCGTCAAGGAGACCGCCGCGGCGCTCAAGCCGCAGCGTGCGCCCGAAGCCGACTTGACGACCACGCGCGACTGAAGTCGTTGCACGCGTCCCCCGACCCGTCGATCGTCCGGCTCGACGGCCCGTGGGTCCACCGCGACGTGTCCGCGAACGGCATCCGCCTGCACGTCGCCGAGCTCGGTGAGGGCCCGGTCGTGGTGCTGCTGCACGGGTTCGCCGAGTTCTGGTGGACCTGGCACCACCAGCTGCGGGCACTGGCCGAAGCCGGGTTCCGCGCGGTCGCCGTCGACCTGCGCGGCTACGGCGACTCGGACAAGCCGCCCCGCGGCTACGACGCGTGGACGCTGGCCGGTGACGTCGGCGGCCTGATCAAGTCGCTCGGCGCGCGCCGCGCCCACCTCGTCGGGCACGCGTGGGGCGGCATGCTCGCCTGGACGGTCGCGGCGCTGCACCCGCGGCTGGTGTCCTCGGTGACGGCGATCGGCGCCGCCCACCCGCTCGCCCTGCGCTCCGGCGCGGCCCGCCCGTGGCGGGGGCAGGGCCGCGCGGCCGGGCACCTCTTCCGCTTCCAGGTGCCGATGGCGCCGGAGAAGTGGCTGGTCAAGGACGACGCCCAGGCCGTCGCGGACCTGTTCGGCGGCTGGGCCGGCCGCCGCTGGCAGTCCACTTCGGACTTCACCGGCAGCGTCGAGGCGTTCCGGCAGGCGATGCTCGTGCCGGGCGTCGCGCACAGCGCGCTCGAGTACTACCGGTGGGCGTTCCGCGCCCAGTTCCGCGGCGAAGGTCGCCGCTTCACCGACGCCGTCGGCGCCCGGATCACGGCACCGACGCTGCAGCTGCACGGCGCCCAGGACACCTGCATCCTCCCCGAAACGGCGAAGTCGTCGACGCGCTGGGCGGGCCCGCACGCCGAGCCGGAGATCTGGCCGGACGTCGGGCACTTCCCCCACCTCGAGGTGCCGGACCGCACGTCGGCGGCCCTGGCGGAGTTCCTCAAGCGAGCCTGATGGCGTTCTTCGCCCGCTCCACCGACTCCTCCGAGGCCGGTCCTTCCGGGTTTTCGGTGGCCAGGGCCTGGTTCAACGCGACGAAGGGCCGCATCCGCCGTTCGTAAGCCGCGAAGGCCTCTTCGTGGTCGGCCCGGGCGAGTTCCTGCGCGAGGACGTACGCGCCGACCAGCGCCAGGCTCGTCCCCTGGCCGGACAGCGCCGAGGCGCAGTAGCCGGCGTCGCCGACCAGCACGACCCGGCCCGAAGACCAGCGGTCGAGGTGGATCTGGGCCATGGCGTCGAAGTAGAAGACGTCCGCGGCGGCCATCGCTTCGAGGAGCTTCGGCACCTCCCAGCCGACTCCGCCGAGGCGCTCGGCGACCAGCCGCTTCTGCTCCGGAACGGCCATCCGCGGCAGCGGTTCCGAGCCGAAGCCGAGCGTGACGCGCAGTTCGGTGTTGTCGCGGACCGGGTAGGCCACCCCGCCGGTGTGCTCGTGCCGGAACCAGACCTGCCAGTCTTCGAGCCCCAGGAAGTTGGGGGCTGGGAAGATCGCCAGGTACTGGCCGAGGTGGCGGGTGAAGTCCTCCTCGGGGCCGAAGGCCAGCCGCCGCACGGCCGAGTGCAGGCCGTCCGCCCCGACGACCAGGTCGAACGTCCGGAAACCGCCGTGCTCGAACTCGACCCGCACGCCGTGCGCCTCTTCGGTCAGGGCGGTGATCGAGTCGCCGAAGACGTACTCGACGCCGGGCGCCTCCAGCAGCATCGCGACGACGTCGTCGCGCAGGATCTCGAAGTCGGCGCTGTCGAGCCGGCCGCTGGTGAAGGTGTGCTCCTCCGACCGGAACAGCTCGCGGCCTTCGCCGTCCACCACCGACATCCCCCGCATCCGGGTGCGCAGCGCGCGCATCCGGTCGCCGAGCCCCAGCTCGTCGACGACGTCGAGCGCGACCCCGCGCACGTCGATCGCCTGGCCGCCGGTGCGCGGGCCGGGCGCCCGCTCCACCACGGTCACCGCCCAGCCCGCGCGGGCCAGGAACCGGGCCAGGGTGGCGCCGGCGATGCCGGCGCCGGAGATCAGGACGTTCCTCATCGGTTTCCTCCAGAGTCGTACGCTTGTACGCTCCACTTTCAAGAACCCCAAGCTCGTTGGCCATTTCTGTACTAGTACAGACGGCCATCTGTACTAGCTCAGGAGATCGCCGTGAAGTACCTGGCCATCGCCGACGAACTGCGCGGGCGGATCACCCGCGGCGAGCTGCCGCCGGGCGCACGGGTGCCCTCCGCCCGGCGGCTCGCGGCGGACCACGGCGTCGCGCTCGCGACCGCGGCCAAGGCGTTGGACCTGCTGGGCCAGGAGGGCGTCGTCCGCGCCGAGCCGCGGTCCGGCACGGTCGTCGCCGGCCGGGACCACCGCGGCGGCCGCCGGGGACTCACCCGCGAGCAGCTCGTCCGGACCGCCATCGCCATCGCCGACACCGAGGGCCTCGGCGCGCTGTCCATGCGCGGGGTGGCCGCCCGCCTCGGCGTCGCGGCGATGGCGCCCTACCGGTACGTGCGGGGCAAGGACGAGCTGGTGCTGCTCATGGCCGACGCCGCGTTCGGCGAGCGCGGCTACCCGGCGAAGCCGTCGGGCGACTGGCGCGACCGCCTGACGCTGGCCGGGCGCACGCTCTGGTCGCTCTACCGGCGCCACCCGTGGCTGGCGCAGCTCGGGCCGATCACGCGGCCGCTGCCGCTGCGCAACCTCGCCACCCACGGCGAGTGGGCCCTGTCGGCGCTGGCCGAGCTGGGCGTCGACGCGGCGACGCTGTGCAACCTGCACGTCCTGTTCTTCAGCCACGTCCAGGGCCTGGCGGTCCACCTGGAACGCGAGCAGAGCGCGCTGGCTTCGTCCGGGCTGACCGAGGACGGCTGGATGGACCACCAGAGCACCGCGGTCGCGGCCATGACGGCCGGGCACCCGACGTTCGCCAGGATGCTCGCCGAGCTCACCGAAACCGGCTACGACCTGGTGCTGGACGACATCTTCGAGTCGGGCCTGCGTGCCCTGCTGGACGGCGTCGCGCTGCGGTACGGGCGTTAGGCCGCGCAGGAGCCGGTGGACACGTTCGCCGTCTGCGAAGGAGCCGCGTCGACTTCGGCGCGGACCTGCTCGGCCGTCAGCGTGAAGCCGGTCTCCGGGTCCTCGACCGCCGCGCCGAAGACGACGCCGATGACCTTGCCGTCCGGGGTCACCATCGGGCCGCCGGAGTTGCCGCTGCGGATCTCGGCGCGGACCGTGAAGACGTCCCGCTGCACGGTGTTCGCCTCGTAGATGTCCGGGCCGCGCAGGTTGATCCGGCCGCGCACGCGCGCCGGGGTCGCCCGGTACGGTCCGTCGAGCGGGTAGCCGAGCACGACCGCGCTGTCGCCCGCCGACGCCGTCTCCGGGGCGAACTGCAGCGGGTCGGCCTTCAGGCGCGGCACCGCGAGCACCGCGATGTCGACCTCCGGGTCGAAGTAGACGACGCGGGCCGGGTAGTCGCCCTGGGTCGTCTCGATGCCGACGGTGTCGGTGCCCGCCACGACGTGCGCGTTCGTCATCACCCGCTGCGGCGCGATCACGAAGCCGCTGCCTTCGAGCGACCGCGAGCACGAACTCGCGGTGCCGCGGATCTTGACCACGCTGCCGTGCAGCTCCTGGACGATCCCGCTGCGCTGGAGCGCCGGGTCCGGCGGCGAGGTGTCCGCCGTCGGCGCCTTCTGGAACGGGTCCACGATGGACGGGAAGCCGGACGCGTCGAGCAGCTTGCGCAGCTGGCTCGGGAACCCCTGGGCGGCCGACGGCATGGCGTCGTTGACCTTGCCGAGCACCACCGAGCCGTTGATCGCCTTGGCCAGCCCCGGCAGGCCGGACACGGTGGTCAGCGGCGTCGCGATCAGCCACGCCACCACGAACACGACCAGGGCCTGCACGATCGCGCCGAGCGTCTTGTCGATGCCGGAGAGCCGGTCCGGGTTGATCTTCTGCCGCAGCCGGCGGCCGACGTAGACGCCGATCGCCTCGCCGAAGGCGACCAGGAAGACCACGGTCGCCACCGCGAAGGCGACCTTCCAGACCGGGTCGTCGAAGAACGAGACCACGACCGGCGCGAGCTTGATCCCTGCGACCGCGCCGAGCACGACGCCGACGAGCGAGGGCAGCGCGATGATCACGCCCTGGTACGCGCCGGACACCGCGGCCAGCAGAGCCAGCAGCAGCACGACGACATCGACCCAGTTCACCGCTTCACCCCTTCACTCGGGCCTGGAACGCGGCCAGCGCCTCGTCGAGGTCCCGGACGTCGCCCGAGTCCCACTCGCGCTCCCAGCCGCCCAGGCCCAGGAGGACCGACAGCAGCCCGGCGGTGAACCCCCACACGAACAGCCCGCCGACCTCGAAGGCCGGCCCCTTCCAGGGCATGCCCTTCTTCTGCACGGTGAACCGGTTGGCCGGGTCGACCAGGTCGGCGATGGCCACGCGGGCGACCGACGCCGTCTCGGCCGGGTCGACCGCGTGCACCGGCGACGGCTCGGCCCAGTGCGCCAGCACTGGTGTCACGGCGAAGCCGGAGACCGGGACGAACAGCTCCGGCAGCACCGCGACCGGCCGGACGCCGGAGGGGACCACGCCGGTCTCCTCCTCGGCCTCGCGCAGCGCGGTGCCGATCGGGCCGCCGTCACCGTCCTCCGCGCCGCCACCGGGGAAGGCGACCTGGCCGGCGTGCGAGCCCAGCGTGTCGGCGCGGCGCTGCAGCAGGATGTCGGGCTCGCCGTCGGCTTCGCGCTCGCCGAAGAGGATGAGCACCGCGGCCGGGCGGGTGTAGGCGTCTTCGGGCGGGCTGAACCGCGTGAACGTCTTGGAATCGACTTCGCCGCTCACCTTGACCAGCGGCCGGAGCCACTCGGGAACCGACTCGGGTTCGACCAGTGGTCCGATCACGATGCCCCCTCGACTGCCGCGCGCACCTGGTCAGTGTTCACGAACGAGCGGGGATTGGCGATGAACCGCACCTCGCCCGCGGCGGTGACCAAGTAGGACGCCGGGAGCGCCGAAGGCACCTTCAGCGCCGTCCGGACCGGGCCGGTCTGCCCGTCCCCGTCGAACACCGACGGCAGGTGCACCCCCAGCTTGGCCAGCAGGTCCAGGCCGTCCTTCGCCGGGCTCTGCACCTGGACGCCGAGGACGCGCACGGCACCCGGCCGCTTCGCGTACTCCTGGAGCACGGGCAGCTCGGTCCGGCACGGCTGGCACCACGACGCCCACACGTTGACCAGCACCGGAGCCCCGGCGAGCGCCTTGCCGAGGTCGACGCGCACGCCGTCGCCGAGACAGTCCACCGTGACGCCTTCGAGCTGCTTCACCGGCTGCGCCGGGCCCGGCGCCGGGCACGGCTGGAGCGCCGCCGCGGACCGGGCGGGCGCGAGGTCCTCCGACGGCTTCGCGGCGGTTTCGCCGCCGCCGCGCGGCAGCAGCGCGACGATTAGCGCCACCGCCAGCACGGCGGCGGCCAGCGCCCACTTGGTGACTCTCGTCACCGAGGCGCAGCCAGTGCCAGGATGTGGTCCTTTTCTTCGCCTTTGACCAGCTTCGCGGCTTCGTCGAACCCGGTCGGGCCGGTGCCGTACGACGGGCAGTCCTTGGCCAGCGGGCAGGCGCCGCAGGCCGGCTTCTTGGCGTGGCAGACCCGGCGGCCGTGGAAGATCACCCGGTGCGAGAGCATCGTCCACTCCTTGCGGGGGATCAGCTCGCCGACCACGTGCTCGACCTTGACCGGGTCCTCCTCCGCCGTCCAGCCCCAGCGCCGGACCAGCCGGCCGAAGTGGGTGTCGACGGTGATGCCCGGCACGTCGAAGGCGTTGCCGAGGACGACGTTGGCGGTCTTGCGGCCGACGCCGGGCAGGGTGACCAGGTCTTCGAGCTTGTTCGGGACCTCGCCGCCGAAGCGCTCGACCAGCGCCGCGCCCAGGCCCATGACCGAGTTCGCCTTGGCCCGGTAGAAGCCGGTGCTCCGGAGGTACTCCTCCAGCTCGGTGCGGTCGGCGCCGGCGTAGTCGGCGGCGGTCCGGTAGCGCTTGAACAGCGCGGGCGTGACGAGGTTCACCCGGACGTCGGTGGTCTGCGCGGACAGCACGACCGCGACCAGCAGTTCCAGCGGTGTGGTGAAGTCGAGCTCACAGTGGGCGTCCGGATACACGTCGTCGAGGCAACGCTTCATCCGCCTGGCGCGTCTCACCAGAGCTAACCGGCTTTCACCAGCGCCCTCACGGGGGGCGTTCGTGGTGGCAGGTGGCACCCCGATAGCCTACGGGCGCCGTCGGACGAGCCGGTGACTGCACCGGTGGACGACCGACACGCCAGAGCACCACCTCGGCGCGTTTTCCGGCCGCCATGAGCGAGGATCTGGAGTAGATGCTTTCCATCGAGTGTTTCGGGGTCCGGTCATGACTGTCTGGTTCGTCATCCTGGTCCCCCTGGTGATCATGTTCTTCGCGCTCGGCATGGAGCGCGTCGAGAGCAGGCTGAAGCACGTCGCGGTGCAGGAGAACGAGGTCGAAGAGTTCCTCGAGCAGGCGCAGCCCAACGAGGTCAGGGCGCTCTACGGGCACGGCATCGGCCGCGCGCTGGAGCTGTTCCGGCTGCGTAGGCTGGGCGGACGGGCAGCCAGGCTACGCGCGCGTCGCGTGCGGAGTTAGGCTCCACGTTCGAACGAGATCGTTTCCGCCACGTGCGAGTCCGGCGGGCGATCTCGGGAGTACGCCCTAGACTGACGCGCAAGTGATCGGCGTCACGCTCCTCCAGGCACGGGGGAGCGTGATCGTTTCTCGACGAGGAGGCACCCGAGGTGGACGAAACCCTGGCCCGTGCGGGCATATTCCAGGGTGTTGAGCCGGCAGCGGCGGAGGCGCTGGCCCAGACCTTGGAATCCGTGGAGTTCCCCCGCGGCCATGTCATCTTCAACGAGGGCGAACCCGGCGACAAGCTCTACATCATCCAGTCCGGCAAGGTGAAGATCGGCCGCAAGTCCCCGGACGGCCGGGAGAACCTGCTGGGCATCTTCGGCCCGTCCGACATGTTCGGCGAGCTGTCCATCTTCGACCCCGGCCCCCGGACGTCGAGCGCGACCACGGTCACCGAGGTCCGCGCGGTCACCATGGACCGCCCGGCCCTGCGCCAGTGGATCTCGACCCGTCCGGAGATAGCGGAACAGCTGCTGCGCGTGGTCGCGCGCCGCCTGCGCCGGACGAACAACATGGTGGCCGAGCTGATCTTCACCGACGTCCCGGGCCGCGTGGCGCGGGCGCTGCTGCAGCTCGCGCAGCGGTTCGGCAGCCAGGAGGCGGGCCTGCTGCGGGTCACGCACGACCTGACGCAGGAAGAGATCGCCCAGTACGTCGGCGCCTCGCGCGAGACCGTCAACAAGGCGCTCGCCGACTTCGCCCACCGCGGCTGGCTGCGGCTCGAGGGCAAGAGCGTGCTGATCCTGGACCCGGAGCGGCTGGCCCGCCGCGCCCGCTGAGTTCTCTCGCGTCGAAGCCCCCTCGGGTTGCCGAGGGGGCTTCTTCGTGTCTTGATGTGTCCTGGTGGACAACAAAGAGCCGGGCGCCACCCCCGACGTGGCGCACCGGCTCTTCGTTGTTTGCGCGGACCATCCCCCGACGATCCGCGCTCCCCGCCCTCCGGGCCAGGCCCCGACCCGTGTGCCGGAGGGAGCTGGGTTTCTTTGCTGTTGTTCAACCATCACGGCCCATACCCACGAATTCAAGGCCATTCACTCTCAAGGACGCCGTCTGGGCCGTTTCGTTGCAGGAGTCCACGGAGAATATCGTGAGTGTTACCTGATCGAGACCTGTCGCACCAGGCTCATGATCCACACCCAGTCTGCCGGTGACGCACCTGACCGTCAAATAACTGGTACCTACGTACCACTCTGCGGCATACTTGTACGCGTGTCCCAGTCTGTCTCGAACCACGAAAGCCGCACGTCCCTCGCCGACTACCGCACCGCACTGACGACCCGGGCGGCCCGGTGGCCCGCCGCCGCGGCCGTGCTCGCCCGCCTGCCGATCGCCATGATCGGCATCTCGGCGCTGCTCTACGTCCAGCGTGAGACCGGTTCCTTCGCCGTCGCCGGGCTGGTCTCGGCCGGCTCACTCGTCGGGGTGTCGGTCGGCGCGGTGGTGCAGGGCAGGCTGATCGACCGGTTCGGGCCGACGCGGCCGCTGCTGGTCGTCGCGCTGCTGCTGGCGCTGTCGATGAGCGCGCTGGTCATGGCCATCGAGTCGCACGCCGCGACGCCAGTGCTCGTGGCGCTGGGCGCCCTCACCGGGCTGACCGAGCCGATGGTCGGGTCGGCGTCGCGGGCGCTGTGGGGCAGGCTGCTCCCGCCGGGCGGCCCGCGCAACGCCGCGTACTCGTACGAGGCGATCAGCATGGAGGTCTTCTTCATCCTCGGTCCCGGCGTGGCCGGGCTGCTGGTCATGGCGCCGTGGGCGGGCACCGGCCTGGTGCTGGGGGTCGCGCTGCAGTTCACCGGCGCGGTGCTGTTCGCGCTGAGCCCGGCCGTGCGCGCGTGGGGTCCTTCGTCCGGCTCGCACGGGTCGCTGCTGGGCGCGCTGGCGAGCCCGGGCATGCGGACGCTGGCCGTCGCCGCGCTGGGCTTCGGCGTGGTGATCGGGTTCGTCGAGGTCGCGGTGCCGGCGGCGGCCACCGAAGCGGGCCAGGCGTCCGTGGGTGGCCTGCTGCTGTCGGCGTGGTCGCTGAGCTCGGTCGCGTTCGGCGTCGCCTACAGCCTGCGGCCGTGGCCGCGCCGGCTGGGCCTGCGGCTGCCGGTGCTGCTCGGCGGGTTCGGCGCGCTGGTCGCCCTGCTCGCGTGGCCGTCCTCGCTGTGGGGCATGGCGCTGATGATGCTGCTGGCGGGCGCGTTGATCACACCGCAGTCGACGGCGCACTCGACGGCGATCGAGGTGGTCGCGCCGTCCGGGACGGCGGCGGAGGCGTTCGGCTGGGTGCTCACGGCGGTGACGCTGGGGCTGGCGGCCGGCCAGTCGATCAGCGGGTACGTCGTCGAGCACGCCGGCCCGGGCGCGGCGTTCCTGGCGGCGAGCGTGGCGGGGCTGGGGCTGGCGATGGTCGTGTGGCTGCTGCGCGGCACGGTCCGCCCGGCCGCGCCCGCTCCGGTTCCTTCGCTGGTCAACGCCTAGGTTTCCGGTTTTTGTCGGTGCCTGCCGCTAGCTTGCGGGCATGGACGTCACCGCGCCTGCCCACGGCCTCTCGGCCGCCGTCTCGGCCGCGTCGCGCCTGCTGCCTGCCCGCACCGGGTTGCGGCTGAGCGCGGACGCGGCCGGGCTGGCGGTCGCCGGGGTCACGCCGGACCTCGCGGTCGGGTTCGGCTGCCCGGCGACCACGCACACCGACGGCTCGGTCGTCGTCCCCGCGGCCCCGCTGGCGGAGACGCTGAAGGTGCTCGGCGCCGAGCGGGTGCGCTTGGTCGTCGAAGGCAGCCGCCTGGCGTTGCGGCTGGACAACGCCCGGTTCGCGCTGCCGCTGCTGCCGGACCAGGGTGTCGCGTCCGGCCCGCCGGCCCGCGTGGCCGAGGTCGACGGGGCGGCGTTCGCGTCGGCGCTGCGGATCGTCGCGGGAACGGCGGCGAAGGACGACCCGCTCCCGCTGTTCACGGGTGTCCGGCTGCAGGCTGCCGGGGACGTCCTGACGTTGACCGCGTCGGACCGCTACCGGATGGCGGTGGCCCGGCTGCCGCTGCGCACTCCGGGCGCGCTGGACGTCCTCGTTCCGGCGGCACTGCTGTCGGAGGCGGCGCGCCAGGCGGGCGGCGCGGTGGGCCTCCACCTCGGCCCGGGGCGGTTCGGGCTGAGCTGGCCGGGCGGCCTGGTGGCGACGGCGGTGCTGGACGCGGGCTTCCTGTCGGAGGAGTCGATCGCCTCGAGCTCGGTGGACACGACGGTGACCCTGGCGGCGGACACCCTGGCGGCGGCGGTCCGTCGCGTGGGGGTGTACGCGGAGGACAGGCGAGTCCTGACCTTGGAGGTCGGCGACGCCCAGGTCCGCCTGGCGAGCGCGCGCCAGGACACGGGCGAGGCCGAGGAGACGCTGAAGGCGGAGGTCGGCGGCGGGCGGACGTCACCGTCGTTCCAGGCTCGGTACCTGCTGGACGCACTGGGCGCGTTCGCGGGCGAGCGGCTGACGCTGGCCATCCAGCCGGGGATGCGGGCGTGCGTCTTGCGGTCGGCCGAGCCCGGGGAGGTGGCGCTGACGTACTACCTGATGCCGATGCTGTCCCGGTAGCCCGATCCCGGGTTGCGCGGAATCCGGGCCGCCTCCCCGTACGGGAAACGGCCCGGCCCGCGGTGGAACGCGATCAGGCCGAAGCTGCCTTGACCGCCGCTTCGACCTCGGCGAACGACGGGTTCACCATCGCCGTCGACCCGACGATCACCGTCGGCACGGTCTCGTTCCCGTTGGCCACCTCGCGGACCCGCGCGGCCGCCGCCGGGTCCTCCCAGATGTTGATCGCGCGGATGTTGAAGCCGCTCTTCGACAGCGGGCGCTCCAGGGCGGCGCAGAACCCGCACCCCGGCCGCCAGTAGAACTCGACCTCGACGTTGCTCATCCGTTCTCCTCCGACCGCAAGTAGTCCAGCTGCGCCTGCACGCTCCACTCGGCGGGACCCCACAGCGCCCGGTCGACGTCGGCGTACACGACCTCGACGACCTGGCGCGGGGTGGCGTCCGCCCCGAGCGTCTTCAAGGCCGAACGCACCTGGTCCAGCCGCTGTTCCCGGTGGGCAAGGTACTCGCGCGCGGTCGCGGGCAGGTCGGGGAGCTCTGGACCGTGCCCGGGCAGGCCGACCGTGCCGGACGGCAGCTCGATCAGCCTGCGCAGCGAACGCAGGTAGTCGCCGAGGTCGTGCAGCACCGTCGTGCCGCGGCCGAGGATGGTGTCGCCGGTCAGCACCTGGCCGTCGAGGACCAGCGACACCGAGTCGTCGGTGTGCCCGGGAGTGTGCAGGACACGCAGGGAAAGCCCGCCCGCGTCGATCACCGATCCGTCCACAAAGGACGAAGCGCCGACGCACAGCGAAGGGTCGAACGCCCGCACCGGCGCGCCGACGCGCTCGGCGAACCACGGCGCGCCCTCGGCGTGGTCGGGGTGGTGGTGCGTGAGCAGGATCAGCTCGACCGGGCCGACCGAAGCCAGCAGCTCGAGGTGCTCGAGGTCGCGGTAGCCGGGGTCGACGACCACGGCCGGGCTCGACGGCGTCGCGCGCAGCACCCAGCTGTTGGTGCCTTCGAGCGTCATCGACGACGGGTTGTTCTCCAGCAGCACCGAAACCGTCTCGGACACCTGGCGCAGCACGCCGTAGGCGGGGGCGTTCATCGCGGCTCCAGGACGACTCGGACGTGGTCGTTCTCGCGCACCAGCGTCGGCGCGATCCGGACGATCTCGCGCGGGGCGGCGAGCACGTCGTCGGCGGTGGCGAACTCCGCCAGCTCGCTCAGCGTCAGCCACGTCGGCGGCATCAGCATCCGGCGGCCTTCGCGCGCGTCGGCGATGGCGTCTTCGGGACGCTGCCAGCCGGAGCTCGACGCCTCCGACGTCGCCCCGTCCGCCTCCTGCCCTTCGGGCAGCTTCGCGACGTAGAAGCGGGTGTCGTAGCGGCGCGGCTCCTGCTCGGGCGTGATCCAGTGCGCCCACGGGCGCAGCAGGTCGGCCCGCAGGGTCAGGCCGGCGTCGGCGAGGAAGCCGGCCAGCGACACCTCCCGCGTCTCCAGTGCCTGGCGGGCGGGCGCGTACGGCGTGACGTCGGTGAGGACCTCCTCCGCGCCGCCCGCGAGCAGCACGCCGGACTCCTCGAACGTCTCGCGCACGGCCGCACAGGTGAGCGCCCGCGCGAGGGCCTCGTCGCAGCCGAACCGCGAAGCCCACCACGACGGTTCGGGCCCGGCCCACGCGACCGACGTGTCGGCGTCGCGCCGATCGACCCCGCCACCGGGGAACACGGTCATCCCGCCCGCGAACGGCATGCCCTTCACCCGGTGCTGGAGGAAGACCTCGACGCCCTCGGCGCCGTCCCGGACCAGGATGACGGTGGCCGCGTCCTTCGGCGTCGCCGGCGGGCCGTCGGCGTTCGCGCGGGTGGCCACCCCCGCGCCGACCGGGATGTCGAAGACAAACTCCTTTGGCTGCTCCACCCGGGCAACATACCTCCGGTACCCGACGTCCCGTCGCGCAGTTGTGGCACGCCGGACACGGAAAAGGCGGCACCTCCCGGAGGGGAAGTGCCGCCTTCTCATCGGCAGAGTCCTACGGGGCGGTCCAGCCGCGCTGGTCGCCGCCGGAGCGGGAAGCCCCGTTGAGGCGCATCTTCGCCGCCTCGGCCCGCTCGCGCTCGGCCAGCTCGGCGTGCAGCTCGCGCAGCAGCGCCCGGTCGCGCTCGCTCAGGCTCGGGTCGTCCAGGTCCAGCGCCGGCAGCTCGACGACCTCGTGCATCGACGGCTTGCCCGCGGCGATCTCGCGGCCCTTCTCCGGGTCCTCGGCCAGCGCCTGCCGCAGCTGCGCCACCTCGGCCGGGGTCAGGTCGGCGGTGCGCTCGGCCCGTGTCTCCGACCGCGCCTTGCGGGGCGGCTCGGCGGCCGGCGGCGACACGATCGGCACCACCGGGGCGACCGGCTCGGCCGGCGCCGTCGTGGTGCTGCTCGAGCGCATGCTGTGCCTGCTGCCCGACTCCGCGACCGGCTCCGAGCTCACCGGAGTCGACGGCTTGGCCGGCTCGGGACGGTACGTCGACGCGGGCGCCGACGTGCTCCCGGTCACCCAGGCCGGCGACGCGGCGGCCGACGCCGCCTGGTGGTACTCGGAGTGCGCGACGCCCGGGCCGCTGACCTCGACGACCGAGTGGATCCCGGCCCGGCGCAACGCCGTGTCGACGCGGAACGCGACGGCGGGCGGGTTGCCCTCCGGCCCCAGCTCGACGAGCACCACGCGCTGCGGCAACGCGCCCGGCACGCTGCCGGCCGGGGTGTTGCGCCACACCGCGTGCACCGAGCGGACGTCCGGCAGCACCTGCAGCGTGCGGTCGAGCGCCTCGGCGATGCCGAACTCCGGCGCGTTCTCGCCGCTGAACCGGTGCGTGTTGACCGGCTCGGTCTCGTCGACCAGCAGGTCGTTCGCCAGCGTCGCGTCCGACCGGCTCATCTCGAGGACCAGCGCGAGCTCGCGCTGCTCGGCGGAGCTGACCGGGATCCGGCCCGCGATGAGCGTGCCGGTGGTCAGCTCGACCGCCTCGTCGATGTGGGCTCGGGCGATCAGCTCACGCGCTTCGGTGAGCGCGCTGTCGTCGATCCGGCCCGCCAGGGCCAGCAACAGGTTGTGCAGGCGCAGGGGCACCGAGAACCCGTCCATGGGCGGGCCGTCGTGGACCTCCACCATTGCCTTGCTCCCTCCCAGCTCGCTGGCGGGCGAGCGTTATGCGGCTACTAGCCGGGTCCCCGCCGCGGCACCCACGCAGACCAGCTCTGAGTCGGCCAGCGCGGCCCGGTGGTACCCCGGCAGGTCGAAGCGCGGCGGGATGACCTCGACGCTGGGCTCTTCGTCGCCCAGCACCCGCAGCACGCGCTGCAGTTCGCCGGTCAGCCTCGGCAACCCCGCCTGTGCGGTGATGAGCAGGACGCGCTTGGCGGTCCCCTGCCCGACCACACCGACGTGTCGCCAGCTCTGCCGCACTTCCCCCACGTCCGGGCGTCCTCGCAACGTTGCGTGGATCAACACGGACACGGAGTCGACCGAGTTAACCCATTCGGGCGCACTCGACGTGAATGTGTACCGGTTCTCGGTGACGTCGTCTACCCCCAGCGTCGAACTGACCTGGTGCCAGTCGGCGCCGTGCGGGATGAGACCGGCCACGAGCAGCCGGTACTCCGTTTGGTCGAGGTCGATCCTGTGCTTAAGCAAAGACCTCGGCAGGGTCCGGGCGAGGGTGCCCATGGCGCCCTCGCCGAGCCAGTCGCGGAACCGCCACAGCAGCTGGTCGGGCAGCCGCCCGGCCAGCCGGATCAGCAGCTCGTGGGTGGACTGCTCGATGTCCGGGTCCATCACTGCACCTCCACGATCAGTTCGACCTCCACCGGCGAGCCGATGGGCAGCTCCGCGACGCCGACGGCCGAGCGGGCGTGGATGCCCGCGTCGCCGAAGACCTCGCCGAGCAGTTCGGACGCGCCGTTGACGACCGCGGGCTGGCCGGTGAAGCCCTCCGCGGAAGCCACGAAGCCGACAACCTTGACGATCCGCGCGACGTTGTCAATGCCGACCAGCGCGTGCACGGCCGCGAGCGCGTTGAGCGCCGACGTGCGGGCGTGGCCCTTCGCTTCTTCGGGGCTGATCTCGGCGCCGACCTTGCCGGTCGCGGCGAGCACGCCGTCGACGAAGGGCAGCTGGCCGGAGGTGTAGACGTGGTTGCCGCTCCGGACGGCGGGCACGTACGCGGCCAGCGGGGCCGCGACGCCGGGCAGCTCGATGCCGAGCTCCTTCAGCCGTTCGCTCCAGCTCACCGGGTCAGCCCTTCGGACGCTTCAGGTAGGCGACGTGCTGCTCCCCGCTCGGGTTCGGCAGCACGGTGACCAGCTCCCAGCCGTCCTCGCCCCACTGGTCGAGGATCTGCTTCGTGGCGTGGATCAGCAGAGGGACGGTGGCGTACTCCCACTTGGTGGCGCTCATGAACCGGGAGCGTAGCCAAGCGGGCAAGACCGGCGCGGGCGACCGCCGGAAAACCGGCCGCGACGCGCCGGGGTGTGGCCCATTTCACGCTAGCGTGGCCGGCGTGGAAACGTGGCGGGTGATCGCGACGGCGCTGCTCGCGGCGGCCGGGCTGCCGCTCGTGCTCGTCGTGATGGCGAAGGTGCGCGACCGGACGCAGAGTTCCGGTCAGGTCGCACTCGGCGGGGTGATCACCTTCACCCTGCTGGCGGTGGTGGGCGTGCTCACGCTGACCGTGCTGCCCGGCCTCGTGAGCTGGGCGCTCGTCGCGGCCGTCGCCGCTGCGGTCAGCGTCATGCTGCTGGCCAGTTGAGCGCTGAATTAGGGTGAAGAAGTGACCATTCCCCATGCCGGCTGGACCGACGAGCTCGCCCGCGCCCGGCTGCACTTCGTCACCGGCAAGGGCGGGACGGGCAAGACGACGCTCGCCGCCGCGCTCGGCCTCGCGCTCGCCCGCGACGGCCGTCGGGTGCTGCTCATCGAGGTCGAAGGCCGGCAGGGCATCGCCCAGCTCTTCGACACCGAGCCGCTGCCCTACGCCGAGCAGCGCATCGCCGCCGTCCCGGGTGGCGGGGAACTGCGCGCGCTGCACATCGACGTCGAAGCCGCGCTGCTCGAGTACTTCGAGATGTTCTACAACCTGGGCTTCGCCGGCCGGACGCTGCGGCGGATGGGCGCGATCGAATTCGCCACCACGCTCGCGCCGGGCCTGCGGGACGTCCTGCTCACCGGGAAGATCAAGGAGTGCGTCGGCCGGACCGAGTCCGACGGGCGGCACACCTACGACGCCGTCGTCGTCGACTCGCCGCCGACCGGCCGGGTGGTCAAGTTCCTCGACGTCACCAAGGCACTGACCGACCTCGCCAAGACCGGCCCGATCCGCGGCCAGGCCGACGGCGTCGTCCGCCTGCTGCACTCCGGCGAAACCGCCGTGCACCTGGCCACGCTGCTGGAAGAGATGCCGGTGCGCGAGACCGTCGAGGCCGTGGCCGAGCTGGACGGCGCCGACCTGCGCCCGGGCGCGGTGCTGGTCAACCGGGTCCGGCCGCCGCGGCTGCCCGCCCGTTCGGTGACCGCCGCCGCCGACGGCCGGGTCGACGCCTCCCGCGTCCGGACCGGGCTGGCGTCGGCCGGGCTGAAGCTGCCGCAAGACACGTTGGACGCGCTCGTCGAAGAGACTGTCGAACACGCGGTGCGGGTCGCCGCGGAGCAGCGGGCCCGCGAACAGCTCGCCGAGGCCGACCTGCCGACCCTGGAACTGCCGGACGTGACCGACGGCATCGACGTCGCGGCCCTCTACGACCTGGCCGAAGCCCTGACCGACCAGGGGGTGCGGTTGTGACCACCATCGACGTCGACGCGCTGCTCGACGCCCCGGAAAGCCGCGTGATCGTCTGCTGCGGCTCCGGCGGCGTCGGCAAGACGACCACCGCCGCGGCGCTGGCCCTGCGCGCGGCCGAGCGCGGCCGCCAGACCGTGGTGCTGACGATCGACCCCGCGCGGCGGCTGGCCCAGGCGCTCGGCCTGCGCGAACTCGGCAACCACCCGAAGCAGGTGCAGGTCGAGGGGTTCGAGCCGAAGGGCGAGCTCTGGGCGATGATGCTCGACATGCGCCGCACGTTCGACGACATGGTGCGCGTGCACGCCGGCCCGGAACGCGCCGAGCAGCTGCTCCAGAACCCCTTCTACCAGACGATCTCCACGTCGTTCTCCGGCACGCAGGAGTACATGGCGATGGAGAAGCTGGGCCAGCTCGCGGCCACCGGCGAGTGGGACCTGATCATCGTCGACACCCCGCCGAGCCGGTCGGCGCTGGACTTCCTGGACGCGCCGACCCGGCTTTCGAGCGCGCTGGACGGCCGGATGATCCGGCTGCTCACCGCGCCGGCGAAGGCCGGCGGCTGGGGCCTGCGCAAGGTGGTCAACGCCGGGTTCTCGATGTTCGCCAAGGCGGTGTCGACGATCATCGGCGGCCAGCTGCTGACCGACGCGTCGGCGTTCATGCAGGCCTTCGACAGCATGTTCGGCGGCTTCCGCGAGCGCGCCCGCAAGACGGCGGAGCTGCTGCGCTCCTCCGGGACGTCGTTCCTGGTGGTGGCCGCGCCGGAGCCGGACGCGCTGCGCGAGGCGTCCTACTTCGTGGAGCGCCTGTCGGCCGAGTCGATGCCGCTGGCCGGGCTGATCGCGAACCGGACGCACCCGGTGCTGGCGAAGCTTTCGGGCGCGGAGGCGCTGGCGGCGGCCGAGTCGCTGCAGGAGGGCGACACGAACGCCCCGCTGGCCGAGGCGGTGCTGCGGCTGCACGCGGACCGCGTCGAGCTGGCGGCGCGCGAGGAGCGGCTGCTGGCGCGCTTCACCCGGGCACACCCGGAGGTGGCACTGGCCAAGGTGCCCGCGCTGGCCGGCGACGTGCACGACCTCGACGGCCTGCGCGACATCGGGGTGAAGCTCGCGGGGTGAGCGGTACGGACGGCGCGGCAGCAGGACCGCGCCGCCCGCAGCCCGGCTCAGCCGACCGAGACGCGTTCCTCCGCGTCCCGCTTGGCCGCTTCGAGCAGCTCGGCCCAGCTCACCACGTCCGGACGGCGGCGCAGCAGAGCCCGCCGCTCCCGTTCGGTCATGCCACCCCAGACGCCGAAGTTGATCCGGCCGTCGAGCGCTTCGGCGAGGCATTCCGTGCGGACCGGGCAGCCCATGCAGACGGCTTTCGCCCGGTTCTGCTCCGCACCCCGGACGAACAGGCCGTCCGGATCGGCGTCCCGGCAGGACGCGTTGATTCGCCAGCTCGACTGGTTGGTTTCCATACCCCCAGCTCCCTACCCTGGTGATCGACGCACCAGCGGGGAAAGGCACTGCGCTCCCTTGCCCCCGCGAGCGTGTCTCCCTCAGCTCACGTCGGTTACCCGGGCACCTCCCCGGTGCCGGTGCCGCCGAACGGAGCAGGCGAGCTCCCACTCGCGTTGATCCATCCGACGGCTTGTCTTCGTGAGACGTTGACGGACTGTAGGGGCCATCGGTTCCCCCCGTCGAGACCCAGAATGCCTTCCGTTACCAGTTGTCACCGAAGGGGGGCTGTTTTGTCACTGATTTCACACCGGCGGGGACACGGCGTCACCGCCACCTGATCCGGTCCGGGTAGCCTGGCCCTCGTGCGAAAAGCGGATGGTTTGTTCAAGCTCATCGGCCTCTGTCTGCTCGCGGGGGTGCTCGTCGCCGGCATGCTCTTCCCGGTCGTGGGGGCCGCGGGGGTCATGTCGAACCAGGCCAGCGAGACGGTGGAGAAGACCTCCTCCGACCTCGCGGACATCCCGCCACCGCTGGTGACGACGGTCACCGACAACGCAGGCAAGCCGATCGCGACCTTGTACAGCCAGTACCGGCTCCCGATCACCCCGGACCAGATCAACGAGGCCATGAAGTGGGCCCTGGTCTCGGTCGAGGACAAGCGGTTCTACGAGCACCACGGCGTCGACTGGCAGGGCACGCTGCGCGCGGCCGTCAGCAACAGCACCGGCGCGGACACGCAGGGCGCGTCCACGCTGACCCAGCAGCTCACCAAGAACTACCTGATCAACGTCGTCTACCGGAACGACCCGATCGGCCAGAAGAAGGCCCAGGAGCAGTCGATCTCGCGCAAGCTGAAGGAAGCGCGGATCGCGATCAACCTCGAGACGAAGCTGAGCAAGCAGCAGATCCTCGCCAACTACCTCAACATCGTCGAGTTCTCCCGCCAGATCTTCGGCGTCGGCGCGGCCGCGCACGCGTACTTCGACACCACCCCGGAGAAGCTCACGGTGCCGCAGGCGGCGCTGCTGGCCGGCCTGGTGAACAACCCGATCAACAACGACCCGTGGAACCACCCGGACAAGGCCACCGCGCGCCGCAACCTGGTGCTCGACCGGATGGTCGACAACAAGAAGCTGGCCAAGGCGGACGCGGACCGCTTCAAGGCCGAGCCGCTGGGCGTGGTCCCGGACGGCCCGAAGAAGCCGCCCGCCAACTGCATCGGCGCCGGTCCGGAGGCCGGGTTCTTCTGCCAGTACGTCGAGGACTACCTCCTCAAGAGCAGCGGGATGACCAAGGACCAGCTCTACTCCGGCGGCTTCACGATCAAGAGCACGCTGGACGAGCGCGCCAACCACGAGGCGAAGGTTTCGGCGGAGGCGCAGGTCAACAAGACCCAGCCGTACATCGCGAACACGCTGTCGCTGGTGAGACCGGGCAAGGACCGGCACGAGGTGGTCGCCTTGGCGGCGAACCGCGACTACGGGCAGGACCAGGGCGCGGGCCAGACGACGTACACGCTGCCCGCCGGCGTCTACAACACCGGCGGTGCGGGGTCGACGTTCAAGATCTTCACCTCGGCGGCCGCCCTCGACAAGGGGGTCGCGGGGATCTACTCGCCGGTGGACATGCCGGACTCCTACACGTCGCGCGTCTTCTGGACCGCCAAGAGCGGCTGCAGCACCACCCCGACCGGGAAGCCCAACTCCTACTGGTACTGCGTCGGGAACGCCGGCGACTACAGCCGGGTGGGTGCCAACGCGACGCTCCAGACGGCCCTGGCGACGTCGCCGAACACCACGTTCGTGGCGCTCGAGGACCAGCTCGGCGGCACCGGCCCGGCCATCGACATGGCCAAGCGGCTCGGTCTGCGCGAGACGATGGGGAGCAACATCGGTGGCGGGACGGTCGACCCGAAGGCGGACAAGGACGAGAAGCGCCTGAGCCAGGCCGAGTACTACGGCCCGCGGGGGAACAACCCGGGATTCGGCGCGTTCACGCTCGGGTTCAGCCCGGTGAGCGGCCTCGAGATGGGCAACGTCGCCGCGACGATCCTCTCTGGCGGCGTGTGGTGCCCGCCGACGCCGATCGCCGGCGTGACCGACCGCAACGGGCAGGCGGTGCCCATCAAGGAAGCCCCGTGCGAGCAGGCGGTGCCCGAAGGCCTGGCGAACACCCTGGCGGTCGGGATGAGCAAGGACGACCAGCCGGGCGGCACGTCGGCCCGGGCAGCCGGTGACGTCGGCTGGAACCGGCCGATGGTCGGCAAGACGGGCACGACGCAGGCCAACGTGTCGGCGGCGTTCGTCGGTGGCACGCCCCAGCTGGCAGGCGCGGCGATGACGTTCAAGTTCGGCGGCGGCAAGGGCGGTATCTGCGACGCCGGACCGGGCCGGGTCAGCCTGTGCCCCGGTGGCCGCGACGGCAACATCTTCGGTGGGCACGCCCCGGCCAGGACCTGGTTCGGCGCGGTGTCGAAGATCCTGGACGGCCAGCCGGTGATGGACCTGCCCCAACCCGATCCGAAGTACATGGGCGGCGGCGCCCGCTGACCACCGAGGCCCCGCGGCCGTGCACCGCGGGGCCCTCGGTTTTCCGGCTCAGCCGCCGGGCATGGTGGAGAGGATCTGCTCGTTCCACCAGTAGTAGAGCTGGTCGAGCTCGTCGGCGTTCGTCACCTTCGCCGACTTCAGCAGGCCCGCCATCAGGTTCTGCTTGTCCGTCCACACGAGCATCGCCGGGTCGCCGAGGTAGCACGTCAGGTACTCGCCCTCGACCGGGTGACGGGTCTCGGCGCGGTTGTACGTCCCCCAGATCTTCGGCACCTTCAACGGACGGCAGGCGCCCTGGGCATCGTTGCGGGTCAGGCCCTGTGACTTCACGATGTTCTGGAAGAACGCGTCCATCGTGCCCGCGTCGGCGAAGCGGAGGAAGCGGGCGCCGGTCGGCTGCTTGAAGACGACGTTCCCGGACGGCGCGTCCCCGACGTTCGAGTCCACGCACTCCACCGCGGCCACCGCGCCGGCGTCCGCGGGCGCGTCGGCGCAGGTGGCGTTGCCCTTGTACGCCGCGGGCAGTGCGTCGGACAGCTTGGTGTCGTGCGCGGGCTTCGATTCCGATGTGGACGGTCGATCGGGGGTCGGCTCCGGTGAGGTTCGCGTTGGCGGCGTGGACGTTTCGCCGGTGGTCGGGGGGTTCGACGGGCCCGGTCCGGCCGTCTGCCCCTTGTCCCGGGTCACGACGTAGGTGATCACCAGCGCGACCACGACCACGCCCGCGAGCGCCGCGCACAACGCGATCCACCGGTTCCGCTGCGGCTTCGGCGGGGGCACCGGCGGGGCGATCCGAGGCGGTCCCGTCGGCGGTCCCGGGTGCGGTGCCGTCGGGATCGGCACCGGCCGCGGCGGGGTCATCGGCGCCCGAACGGCGGGCGGCACCAGGCCCGGCAAGGTCTTCTGCCACGTCGGGATCGGCGGCGCCGGTGCGGTCACCGCCGCGCGGACGGCGTCGGCGAACGCCCCCGCCGTCGGGTAACGGTCCGCCGGGTTCTTCGCCATCCCGCGCGCCACCACCGCGTCCAGCGCAGGCGGCAAGCCCGGCCGGGCCCGGGAAAGCACCGGCGGCGGCGCGGTCAGGTGCGCGCCCATCTGCGCGGCCGCGCCTTCGGCCGGGAAGGGGCGGTGCCCGGTGAGGCATTCGAAGAACACGCACGCCAGCGCGTAGACGTCGACGAGGCCGGTGATCGGGGCGTCGCCGAAGCGTTCCGGCGCCATGTAGTCGAGGGTGCCGATCACGTTGCCGGTGCCGGTGATCGACGTCCCTTCGGCGGTCATCGACCGCGCGATGCCGAAGTCCACCAGGTACACGAAGTCCGCGCTCGTCACGAGCACGTTCGACGGCTTGACGTCCCGGTGCACCAGGCCGTCCGCGTGGGCCGCGTCGAGCGCGCCCGCGACCTGGGCCACGATCCCGGCGGCCCGCGCGGGGTCGAGCGGCCCGTCCGCCAGCAGTTCCTTCAGGTCGCGGCCTTCGACGAGCCGCATGTCGAGGTACAGCCGCCCGTCGATCTCGCCGTAGGCGTGGATCGGGATCACGTGCGGCTCCCGCAGCCGCGCGACGATCTGCGACTCGCGGCGGAACCGCGCGCGGAAGGCCTCGTCGGCGACGAACGGCTCGGACAACAGCTTCAGCGCGACGACGCGGTCGTGCGCGGTGTCGTACGCGCGGTGGACCTCGCCCATGCCGCCGCGGCCGAGCAGGCCTTCGATCCGGTACGGCCCGAACTGCTCCATCGTTCTCCCCAAGCCCCCCGGCCTGTTTCCCGTGTTCGGGTCGACGGGAATGCTAGGCGTCAGGTTCCCCGTAACGGCGGCGAAGTCATCCAACTGTTGAGCACGTATCCTGGGTGCTGTGAGCACGCTCAGTAACACACGCACGTCGGGGGCGACAGCCGCGCGCCTCGCCGCGGGGACGGTGGCGCTCGGCGTCGCGACCCTCGGTTACGCCGTCGGGATCGAACGGCGCCACTGGACCCTCCGCACCGCCGAACTGCCGGTGCTGGCACCCGGCTCCCGGCCGTTCACCGTCCTGCACGTCTCGGACCTGCACATGCTGCCCGGCCACCACAGCAAGCAGCGCTGGGTCGCCGCGCTCGACGAGCTGAACCCGGACCTGGTCGTCAACACCGGCGACAACCTCTCGCACCGGACGGCCGTCCCGGCCGTGCTGCGCGCGCTGGGCCCGCTGCTCGACCGGCCCGGCGTGTTCGTCTTCGGCAGCAACGACTACTACGCGCCCAAGCCGAAGAACCCGGCCCGCTACCTGATGCCGCAGGGCAAGAAGAAGCGCATCCACGGCACCCAGCTGCCGTGGCGCGACCTGCGCGCGGCGTTCGTCGAGCACGGCTGGACCGACCTGACGCACGTCCGCCGCACGATCGACGTCGGCGGCCAGGCGGTGTTCGCGGCCGGCGTCGACGACCCGCACCTGCGCCGCGACCGCTACGCCGACATCGCGGGCCCGGCCGACAGCGGCGCGGCCGTCCGCATCGGCGTCACGCACTCGCCGGAGCCGCGGGTCCTGGACACGTTCGCCACGGACGGTTACGACCTCGTCCTGGCCGGCCACACCCACGGCGGCCAGCTCCGGCTCCCGGGTTACGGCGCGATCGTCACCAACTGTGACCTGGATCGCAGCCGGGCCCGAGGGGCCTCGCGGTGGGGGGCGCACATGTGGCTGCACGTCTCGGCCGGTCTGGGGACGTCGCCGTGGGCGCCCGCTCGGTTCGCGTGCCCGCCCGAAGCGAGCCTGTTGACGCTGGTCCCGCGGGGGTCGGGGTCCAACGAACCGCGAAAGGCAGCCCGACTCAAGGCCCGAAATTCGGTCCGCTAGACTTCTCCACGACCCGTTAAGCAGTACCTCGGGGTGTGGCGCAGCTTGGTAGCGTGCCTCGTTCGGGTCGAGGAGGTCGTGGGTTCAAATCCCGCCACCCCGACGAGAGCGCCGAGAGGGCCGGTGTGTTGGCGGAAAACGCCAACCATGCTGGCCCTCTCGGTGTTTTTTGGGGTCGAACCCCAAACCCCGCCGGGTGGCTCCGCCCCCGGACCCCCGCGAGCCTCACCTATCGCGTGGCCGTCACCTCGACCCAGCACTGGCTGAAATCCCCGTCGCCACCGCGGGTCCACATCCACGCCGAGCGGGCCGCGCTCGCCAGCTGGTCGCGGTCGCGGGCGAACGCCGGGTCCGCGATCGCCGCGTCGAGGCGGGACTCCACGTACTTCGCCAGGTCGCGGTAACTCATGTCCTCGCGGTACTTCGCCCGCGAAGCCACCTCCGTGAACCCCGCGCGGGCGCACTCCTCGGCGATGTGACGGCCGGCGAACGGGTTGCCGCCCGCGCGGCGCCGCAGGAGGTAGTGGCCTCTCAGCGCCGCGTCGACGTTCGCCGTCTTCGGGCGCAGTCTCGCCTTGCTCCAGTCCGATGTGGACAACGCCAGCTTCCCGCCGGGACGCAGCACCCGGCGCAGCTCCGCCAGCGCGTCCGCCGGGCGGGCGAGGTGTTCGAACAGGGCGTGCGAGAACGCCACGTCCACGCTGCCGGAAGCGAACGGCAGGTCGTACGCCGACCCGACCACGAAGTCCACTGTGGACCTGCCGGCGCGGCGGGCGGCCTCGCGGGCGAGGACCACCTGGCCCGCGTCGCGGTCGATGCCCGTCACCCGGGATTCCGCGGCCAGGCCCAGGGTGATCGAGCCGGGGCCGCAGCCGAGGTCGACCACCCACATGCCCGGCCGGAACAGGGGCTGGGCGAACGTCGCGCGCTCCGCCGCCGTGCGCGCGGACAGCATCGACACCGCGTCTGCACCGTAGCCCGGCGCGTAACCCTCCAGCACCCCGCACACAGTACGGCCAGAAGGTGGCAGGATCGAGGGGTGAGCACGCAGTCAGCCAACCAATATCCGCCCGCGGTGGTCCCGGACCGGCTGTTCGAAGACGCCGAAGCCGAAGCCCGCTGGCGCGCCCGCTTCCACGCCCCCCGCATCTCCGTGCCCGAGTGGGCCCGCGACGCGCCGGCGGCCAACGTCTACGTCTCCAACGCCAGCGGCGTGTGGGAGGTCTACGCCTGGGACCGCGCGACGGACGAGCACCGCCGCGTCACCGACCGGCCCAACGGCACCATGCACGCGACACCGTCCCCGGACGGCGAGTGGATCTGGTGGTTCGACGACACCGACGGCGACGAGTTCGGCTCCTGGGTCCGCGAGCCGTTCGCCGCGACCGAGGGCAGCAAGCCGGAGAAGGCCGTCCCGGACGTCCACGACGGCTACCCGGCCGGCCTCGAGATCGGCACCCGGCTCGTCGCGGTCGGCGTCTCGACCGACGACGGCAGCGAACTGTTCGCCAGGGCCGGCGGCGAGACGCGCCGCTTCTACAGCCACCCGGACGACGCCGGCATCGCGTCCCTCTCGCGCGACGAAAGCCTGCTCGCGATCTCGCACTCCGAGCACGGCGACTCGCGCCACCCCGCGCTGCGGGTGCTCGCGACCGACGGGTTCGAGACCGTGTCGGAGAAGTGGGACGGCGAGGGCAAGGGCCTCTCCGCGCTCGAATTCTCGCCGCTGCCCGGCGACCAGCGGCTGCTGGTGCTGCACGAGCGCCGCGGTCGCGAGGAACTGCTCGTCTGGGACGTCCGGGCGGACACCGAGACCGAAATCGAACTGGACCTGCCCGGCGAGGTCGCCGCGGGCTGGTACCCGGACGCCCGCGCACTGCTCGTCGTCCACTTCCACGAGGGCCGCAGTTCGTTGTACCGCTACGACCTCGACACGGCCGAGCTGTCCTCAGTGGACACACCGGCCGGCCGGATCGGCGGCGCGGGCGTCCGCCCGGACGGCACGATCGAGTACTCGTGGTCCAGCGCCGCCGAGCCGGCCGCGGTGCGGGCGCGGACCACCGACGGTACCGACGCGATCCTGCTCGAACCGCCGGGCGAGCGGGCGCCGGGCTCGGAGCCGATGACCGACGCGTTCGTCGAAGGCGTCGGCGGGCGGATCCACGCGCTCGTCTCGCGGCCCTCGAACGCGCCGGACGGGCCGCTGCCCACCGTGTTCTCCCTGCACGGCGGCCCGCACGCGGCGGACGAAGACCGCTTCTCCGCCTACCGCGCGACCTGGCTCGACGCCGGGTTCGCCGTGGTCGAGGTCAACTACCGCGGCTCGACCGGCTACGGCTCGGCCTGGCGCGACGCCATCGAAGGCCGGCCCGGGCTGACCGAGCTGGAGGACGTCGCCGCGGTACACGACTGGGCCATCCAAAGTGGACTCAGCGACCCGGCGAAGTGCGTCGTGAACGGCGCTTCGTGGGGCGGCTACCTGTCCCTGCTCGCGCTCGGCACGCAGCCGACGCGGTGGGCGGCGGGCGTCGCCGGGGTGCCGGTGGCGGACTACGTCGCCGCGTACGAGGACGAGATGGAGCAGCTGCGCTCGTTCGACCGCGCGCTGTTCGGCGGCTCGCCGGAGGACGTGCCCGCGGTGTACCGGGAGTGCTCGCCGATCACCTACGTCGACGCCGTGACGGCGCCGGTGCTCGTGCTGGCCGGCGACAACGACCCGCGCTGCCCGATCCGCCAGATCGAGAACTACCTCGACCGGCTCGGTGGCCGCGACCTGCACCACGAGTTCTACCGCTACGACGCGGGCCACGGCTCGCTGGTGATCGCCGAGACGATCAAGCAGACCGCGATCGAGGTCTGCTTCGCGCAGCGGGCCCTCGACCTGCGCTGACGCTCCGCCGGGAGGCCGGTCCGGCCTCCCGGCGGGTTCAGCGATCGGAGTACAGGACGCCGCCGGAAGCCCAGTGGTCGGCGCCGATCTCGACCAGCGTCACCTGGACCCCCTCGGGCTTGCCGCCGCAGGTGCGGACGAAGGCGTCGGTCAGCTCGCGGACCAGTGCGCTCTTCTGGGCCGGGGTGCGGCCGGGGAACATGGCAACGCTGATCATCGGCATGGCGGCTCCTGCGCTAGGTGGGACGCCGCGAGCCTAGATGCCCCGGTTCGCCGCCTGCAGCCGGCCGACCGCGGCCGCGTCACCCTCGAAGTCGAGGTCGACGGCGTCCCGGCCGAACACGAACAGCAGCAGGTCGACCGGCGCCCCGACGACCGTCACCGGATCGGGTCCGGTCTTGACGACGGCCTCGCGGCCGTCTTTCGTGCGCAGCGTCACGCCGACAGGTGACTTGCGGAGGTTCAGCTTGGCGGCCTGTTTCGCCGACTTCCAGGCGGCGGCGTCCCTGGTCGGGTCCGCGGGCCGCGGCTCCCAGCCGTCCTGCGCGCGCCGGACGTCTTCGTGGTGCACGAGGAACTCGGCGGTGTTGGTCAGCTCGTCGAGCGGGCCGATCGCGGTGGGCCAGAACTTCGGCGGCCCGGTCCGCACCTGCCCGACCAGCGCCGCCCACGGCTTCGCGGCGTACCGGTCCTGGACCTTCCGCGTGTACCCGGCGAGCGCGGGCACGATGATGCCGGGAGCGGCATCGGGCCGGTGCTCCCGCACGACGAGGTGCGCGGCGAGATCGCGCGTGGTCCAGCCTTCGCACAACGTCGGTGCGTCCGGCCCGAGTTCTTCGAAGAGCGCACTCAGCGCCCGGCGTTCGTCAGCAGCGACACCCATGTGAGCGAGGTTACCCGCGGGTAGACGGCCTTGGCGACGGGAAGAGACCACAGGCACGTGTCGTTGCTCCTCCCGTGAGCCGACTCTTCAGCCCGATCACCGTCCGGGGACTGACCCTGCCCAACCGCGCCTGGGTCTCGCCGATGTGCCAGTACTCCGCCACCGACGGCCTGCCCGGCGACTGGCACCTCGTCCACCTCGGCCAGTTCGCCGCCGGTGGCGCGGGGCTGGTGCTCACGGAGGCCACCGCGGTGACCCCCGAAGGCCGGATCAGCCCGCAGGACACCGGCATCTGGACCGGCGAGCAGGCCGAGGCGTGGCGGCGGATCGTCGCCTTCGTCCACGGCCAGGACACCGCCATCGGCATGCAGCTCGCCCACGCCGGCCGCAAGGGCTCGACCCGGCGGCCGTGGGAGGGCCAGGGCAGTGTTCCGCCCGAAGACGGCGGCTGGCCGAGCGTCGGAGCGGACGCACAGCCCTTCGGCCCCTACGCTCCCGCGCGGCCGCTCACCACCGACGAGGTCGCCGCGCTGCCCGAGGCCTTCGCGAAGGCGGCCCGGCGGGCCGTCGACGCCGGCTTCGACGTCCTCGAGCTGCACTTCGCGCACGGCTACCTGGTGCACCAGTTCCTTTCGCCGCTGTCGAACACCCGCACCGACCGCTACGGCGGCGACTTCGACGGCCGCACCCGGCTCGCGCTGGAGATCGCCGACGCGGTGCGCGCCACCACGGACGTCCCCCTCTTCGCCCGGCTGAGCGCCACCGACTGGACCGACGGCGGCTGGACGGTCGAGGACTCCGTCCGGCTGGCGAAGCTGCTGGGCGAGCGCGGGATCGACCTCATCGACACCTCGAGCGGCGGCAACACCCCGCACCCGGACATCCCCGTCGGCCCGGGCTACCAGGTGCCGTTCGCCGAGCGCATCCGCGCCGAATCCGGCCTGCCGACCGGCGCGGTCGGCATGATCACCGACCCGCACCAGGCGGAGGCCGTCATCGCCGGCGAGCAGGCCGACGCGGTGTTCCTCGCCCGGGCGATGCTGCGCGACCCGCACTGGCCACTGCGCGCGGCGAACGCGCTCGGCGCGGACGTCCGGTGGCCCGACCAGTACGCCCGCGCCAAGTCCTGGCACTAGTGGTGGAACGCGGTCGCCTTCGCCGGGTCCTTCGGGCGGCCGCCCTGCGCTGCCAGCTCCGGCAGTACCCGCGCCAGGTCCGCCAGCAGCAGGTCCGCCAGGTCGTGCGTGAAGCCGTTGCGGACCACGATGCGCAGGACCGCCAGGTCCGTCCGGTTCTCCGGGAACGTGTACGCCGGCACCAGCCAGCCGCGCTCGCGCAGCCTTCGTGAGACGTCGAAGACGTCGAAGCCCGCGTCCGGGCGGGTCGTGAACGCGAACACCGGCAGCTGGTCGCCCCGCGTCAGCAAGGAGAACGGCCCGAGGGCGGCGATGCCGTCCGACAGGTGCACGGCGACGTCCCGCGAAGCCTGCTGCACCGCCCGGAACCCTTCGCGGCCGAGCCGGACGAACGTGTAGTACTGGGCCGCGACCTCGGCGCCCGGGCGGGAGAAGTTGAGCGCGAACGTCGGCATGTCGCCACCGAGGTAGTTCACGTTGAACACCAGCTCGGACGGCAGCGCCGCCTTGTCGCGCCAGAGCACCCAGCCGACGCCCGGGTACACCAGCCCGTACTTGTGGCCCGAGGTGTTGATCGACGCCACCCGCGGCAGGCGGAAGTCCCACTCCAGGTCCGGGTCGAGGAAGGGGGCGATCATCGCGCCCGACGCGCCGTCGACGTGCACCGGGATGTCCCACCCGGAACGGGACTGCAGGGTGTCCAGGGCCGCCGCGATCTCCGCGACCGGCTCGTAGCTGCCGTCGAACGTCGAGCCGAGGATCGCCACCACGCCGATCGTGTTCTCGTCGCAGCGGGCCACCGCCTCGTCGGCCGTGAGGTGGTAGCGGTCGCCGTCCATCGGGACCAGCCGTGGCTCGACTTCCCAGTACTCGCAGAACTTCTCCCAGCACACCTGGACGTTCGCGCCCATCACCAGGTTCGGCTTGCCGGTGCGCCCGAGCTTGGCCCAGCGCCGCTTCAGCGCCATCCCGGCGAGCATGCAGGCCTCCGACGACCCGGTCGTCGAGCAGCCCATGACGTCCGCGGGATCCGGCGCGTGCCAGAGGTCGGCGAGGATGTTCACGCAGCGCCGCTCCAGCTCGGCCGTCTGCGGGTACTCGTCCTTGTCGATCATGTTCTTGTCGACGCACTCGGCCATCAGCTCGCGCGCCTGCGGTTCCATCCACGTCGTGACGAACGTGGCGAGGTTGAGCCGGGCGTTGCCGTCCAGCATCAGCTCGTCGCGCACGAGCTGCAGCGCGGTGTCCGGCGGCAGCGGGTCGTCGCGCAGCTTGTCGTGCGGCATGACGAAGGCCGCCGCCAGTGCCGGGTTCGTCCCGGCGTAGAACGGATTCGTCCCGCCTGCGCGGTCCGGGCTCTCGGCGTTCCCCTGATGCAAGACCATGCCACCGAACGTACTGGCCCCGCGCACGCGAAAGGGGCCGTCCCGTCCGGAACGGCCCCTTTGGTGGGAAAATCAGGCCTGCTGCGCCTGCCACATCCAGTGCGCCTCTTCCAGCGCCCGGGTGATCTCGATCAGCAGGTCCTGCGTGACGAGGTCGCTCTTGTCGGTCTCGTCGATGCGGGCTCGCAGCCGCTCGATCAGCGTCGCGAGGATGTCGACGATCGCGGCGACCGTGGACTCCACGGACTGCCAGTTGTCCGGGTAGTCCGGCGCGCCCGAGCTCTCGACGACGGTCTTGGCCTTGCCGTTCGGCGAGACGCCGATGGCGTTGGCGCGCTCGGCCACCTCGTCGACGTACTGCCGCGCGGTGTTCACGAGCTCGTCCAGCTGCAGGTGCGCGCTGCGGAAGTTCGCGCCGACGACGTTCCAGTGCGCCTGCTTGGCGATGAGGGAGAGGTCGACCAGGTCGACCAGCGTCGCCTGCAGTGCGTTGCCGGTGATCTCCTTGTCGGCTTCGGAAAGCGGGCTCTTGATCGGAGACTTGCTCATCTGGCGGATCCTTTCCTGCTCCTGGTTCGGACCGGGGTGCCGGGTCAGACGGTGGCGGAGAGCGCGACCTCGATGTTGCCGCGGGTCGCGTTGGAGTACGGGCAGACCTGGTGGGCCTGCTCGACCAGCTTGTCGGCCTGCCCTTGCTCGAGACCGGGCAGCGAGACGTTCAGCGCGACGCCGAGGCCGAACCCGACCTCCTGCTTGAGCACGCTGACCTCGGCGGTCACGGTCGAGCCGGTGAGCGTCACCTTCGCCTGGCGGGCGACGAGCTGCAGGGCGCTGTGGAAACAGGCCGAGTAACCGGCGGCGAACAGCTGCTCGGGGTTGGTCTTGTCGCCACCCGGGCCGCCCATCTCCTTCGGGATGGCCAGCGACTCGTCGATGACGCCGTCGGAGGACGTCACTTCGCCGTTGCGGCCGTCGCCGCGCGCCGTTGCCACCGCGGTGTAGATCGCCTGACCCATGCTCAGCCTGCCTTCTGTCTCGGACGCTCCTCAGCGAGCGTCTCACTGGGCACAACATCCCGCACCCGCGGAACGGTGCCCCCACATGGCAGGCATCACGTCAGTTTTGTTACCCGGCGGCCACCAGGCCAAACGTCATGCGGTGCGCGTCACCGCGAATTCGGCGACCTGCCGCCCGATCAGGCGAAGGGTGCGGACGCTCTTCTCGTCGGACGCGCCGCCGGCTTCGTCGAACTTGGTCTCGGCCGAGTTGATCGAACCGCCCAGCGGGGTGGCCCAGCCGCGCAGGGCGTGCGTGATCGTGCGGAGCTGCTCGAGCGTGGTCACCGCGGCCTGCCAGCCGTACGCGACGGCGGCGAGGCCGACCGCGCGGCCGTCCAGGTAGGGGCGGCGGTCTTCGCGCAGGTCCTCGACGTAGTCCAGGGCGTTCTTGACCAGGCCGGACAGCGCGCCGTGGTAGCCGGGCGAGACGACGATGAGCCCGTCGGCCTCCCGGATGGCCTCCACCAGCCGGGTGGCGCGCTCGTCGCGTTCCGGGACGCCGGCGTCGTAGAACGGCAGCACGAGCTCCGGGCCGGGGATCAGCCTGGTCCGGGCGCCCACCTCCGCCGCGCCTTCGAGCGCGATCTGCAGCGCACGTTCGGACTGGGAGCCCTCGCGCAGAGAGCCGCCGATCCCGAGCACGTTGATCGTCCTGGCTGAAGTCACGTTTTCAGGCTAACCCCTCTACTTAACTGGAGGACCAGACTCTGGGACCGAGGTGCTGGTCACAACTGGACCAGGTACCTACTGGCAAGTAACCTCCAGGGCACGCTCCCACGCTGATGGAGGAACCATGGCGATCCCGCTCCCGGTCCGTGCCCAAGCGGCGGCGTCGCAGCTCGCGTTCTGGCTGCCCACCCCGGTGCGGCGGGCGGTCGCGGGCCGGACCGTCCGGATCGACGGCCAGGACCTCGCGCTCGACGCCCAGCTTCTCCTGCGGCTCCAGAGGATCGCTCGAGCCGAGCTGGTGCAGGGCTCGGTGGAGCAGTCGCGGGCCCTGCTCGACGCGGGCAGGCGCCTGGTCAGCGGCAAGCCGATCGAGCCGGTTTCGGTGCGGGAGATCGCGGTGCCGACGCCCGATGGCGACCTGCCGTCGACGTTGTACACGCCGGTCGGGCTGCCCGAGCGGTCACCGCTGCTGGTGTTCTTCCACGGCGGCGGCTGGGTGATCGGGACGCGCGCGAGCCACGACAACGCCGTCCGCTTCCTGGCCAAGCACGCCGGGGTGCGGGTGCTGTCGATCGAGTACCGGCTGGCCCCGGAGTTCCCGTTCCCGGCGGCGACGGAGGACGCACTGGCGGCGTTCGAGTACGCCGTGGCGAAGGCGGCCGACCTGGGCGCGGACCCGGACCGGATCGCGGTGGGCGGCGACAGCGCGGGCGGCAACCTCGCCGCGGTGACGGCCCAGCAGGCGGTGCGCCGCGGCGGTCCGGCGCCGGCGTTCCAGCTGCTGATCTACCCGGCGACCGACTTCGCGCGGCGCTACCGCTCGCAGGACCTGTTCGCCGAGAACCTGTTCTTGACGGACGCGCACATGAAGTGGTTCGAGGGGCACTACGTGCCTCCGGGCACGGACTTGACGGACCCGCGGTTGTCGCCGCTGCACGCGGAGGACTTGAGCGGGCTGCCGCCGGCCCTGGTGGTGACGGCGGGGTTCGACCCGTTGCGCGACGAGGGCGAGGCGTACGCGCAGAAGCTGCGCGAGGCGGGGGTCGAGGTGGCGTTGCGGCGGCACGAGGACCTGATCCACGGGTTCATCAACTTCACCGGGGTGGGAACGCGGTTCCGGGAGGCACTGGCGGAGATGGCCGGCGCCCTGCGGCAAGGACTGTCCAAAGTGAACTGAGACTGGCCGGGGGCCGCGGCGCGGACCCCGGCCGGGCCGCGCGTAACAGACCCGGAGCCCGGCGCGGAGGAATGTCCGCGGCCGGGCTCCGGGCCCCCCTGTTTCCTGCGGTGGCTACGAACCCGGGACCGGCAACGGCGGCACCGGCAGCGGCGGTACCGGCAGACCCCCGAGCAACCCGCCCAGGATCCCGGTGACGGCGGCCAGCAGGGCCTTGACCAGGTCGCTGACGATCTTCAGCGGCCCCGGCAGGTCCGGCAGCGACGGGATCGGCAGCGGCAACGGCGGCAGCTGGCGCGCCTTCGCCGTCGGGTCGGCCAGGAGCCGGGTGGACTCGTCGGCGCGGCCCTTGGCCAAGCCGGCCAGCTGACCGGTCTCGGTCTGGATCGTGTAGCGCTTGCCGGCGGCGATGTCCGCGAGCACCGGGCTCAACTGGCCCAGGTCCGCCCGCGTGGCACCGACGTTGCCCGCGTAGGCCACCTTGGTGAGGTCGTCACGCATTTGGAGCACCTGCGCGGCGAGGGCCTGGGTGCTGGAGGAACCCTTGCCCCCTTCCGGGCTCGCCGACGCGATCCCCGCCGTCGCCACCGCCAGCAGACTGCCGGCGGCTACCAGGGCGATGGATCGCCCGAACTTGGCTTTCATTCCTTACCTCCTGGCCTCGCGAGACCTGACGGGTTAAATCGATACCCCCCGTGTCGGAGATAAGCCACCCGATCACCGGTTCGGGAGGTTTAACACCCTTACGTGCCGGATTTGAATGAAGTGAACTGGCCCGCATTGGATTAACCGCGAAACCTTGCCCATCCCTCTGAAGATCACCCGGACCGATTCCGAGCATCACCGCTGGTAGCATCCGTCCACTATGGAACAGTTGGGTAACCCACACGAGTGTAAACGGTGATCGTTTGGCTTCATCACTCCGTCGGACCGCGTGTCTCGACTGCTCCAGATGGGGGCGTCCCCCACGCTCACCCCGCCACCCACACGGTTTCCCCCCGAGGTGGCGGCGGAAATGCGAAATCAATTCCGTGATTCAGAGCGGCAGCCCGGCGTCCAGGTGGGCGACGGCCCGGTCGACGATCACCAACGTGTCCGCCTCCGGGTCCGCCGCGGCGCCCAGGAACGCGGCCAGCACCACGCCGACCACCGCACCCGCCCAGTTGCGGACCTCGAAGTCGTCCGCGGCGCGGCCGGTGCGGCGGGCCGCCAGCCCGGCCAGCACGTCGATGCCCTCGGCGAACTTGTCCATCACCGCGCTGCGCAGCTCCGGCTCCCGGAACACCAGCGCCTGCCGCTGGCGTTCCCGCTCCCACTCCCCGGCCGGCAGCTGCTCGCGGATGAAATCCATGGTCGCCCGCAGGGCACCGATCGGGCTCAGCTCGGGCGGCTGCGCGACCGCGGCCTCGATGAGCAGCGGGTCGAACGGGTCGTAGAGCACCGTCGCCTCCTTCGTCGGGAAGTACCGGAAGAAGGTGCTGGGCGAGATCTCCGCCGCGGCCGCGATCTGGTCGACCGTCGTGGCGCTGTAGCCCTGCTCGTGGAACAGCCGCAACGCGTGCCGCTGGATCGCGGCCCGCGTCCTGGCCTTCTTCCGCTCGCGCAGTCCGGTGGGCTCAGATGGCGACGACGTCATGCTCCGATTCTGGCCGCTCCGCTCCGGCCGCCGCCCGGCCGGGCAGGAACACCAGCGCGAGCAGCGCCCCGGCCACGCCGAGCCCGGCGCACACCCACAGCGTCGCGGTCATCCCGCCGGTGAACGCGGCCCGCGCGGACGCGGCCAGCCCGGGCCGGTGGAGCTGCCCGGCGACGGCGACCGCCGCGGAGGCACTGCCGCGCACCGCGTCGGCGACCGGCGCGGGCAGGCCGTCGACGTCGACGCCGTCGCGGTAGCCGCCGTTGAGCACCGTGCCCAGCACCGCGACCCCGATCGTGCCGCCGACCTGCCGCAGCACCTGGATCAGCGCCGAACCGGCCCCCGAACGGCCTTCGGTGAGCGCGCCCATCGCCATCGTCATCAGCGGCGGCAGCGTCGAGCCGGTGCCCAGGCCGATGACGAGCTCCCAGCCGACGGTGGCGCCGTAACCACCCGACGGCGACGTCGTCGAACCCCAGGCCAGCCCGCCCGCGAGCAGCACGAACCCGCCCGCGACGACCGCGCGCACGCCCACGACGGCGACCAGCCGCTCGGCGAGCTTCGCCGCCACCAGCATCCCGCCGATCAGCGGCAGCAGCCGCACGCCGGTCTGCAGCGCGTCCGCGCCCTGCACCGCCTGGAACAGCTGCGGCAGCACGAACAACAGGCCCATCAGCGCGAAGGACGCCACCGTGGCGAGCACCGCACCCCAGACGAACCGCGGCTCGCGGAACAACGCGAGGTCGGTGAGGGGCGCGGCCACCCGCGTCTGGGCCCAGCAGAACAGCGCCAGCAGCGCGGCACCCAGTGCGATCAGGCCGTACGTCACCGGATCGGTCCAGCCGTGCTCGCCGGCGTGGACGAAACCGTAGGTGAGCGAGACCAGCCCGGCCGTCGACAGCGCGATGCCCGGGTAGTCGATCCGCCCGCCGCCGTTGCCCGGGGTCAGCGGCACGAGGAACAGCACCGCGACGACGCCGACCGCGGTCAGCGGGACGTTGATGAGGAACACCGAGCCCCACGCGAAGTGGTCGAGCAGCCAGCCGCCGAGCAGCGGCCCGAGCGGGATGCCGACGAACATGGCCATCACCCACGTCGTCAGCGCCTTCGCCCGCTCCTGCGGCGGGAACAGGATGTTCAGCAGCGAGAGCGAGAGCGGGATGAGGAACGCGGCGCCGACGCCGAGCCCGACCCGGGCCGCGATCAGCTCGCCCGGAGACCCGGCGTAGGCGCACCACAGTGACGCCAGCCCGAACACCGCGAGCGCGCCGAGCAGCAGTTTCTTCGGGCCGAATCGGTCGCCGAGCAGGCCCGCGGGCAGCAGCAGCGCGGCGAGCGCCAGCGTGTAGGCGTTGCCGAACCACTGCAGCTGGGTGGTCGTGGCGCCGAGGTCGACGGCCAGCGTCGGGACGGCGACGTTGAGCACGGTCAGGTCGAGGCCGATGGTCAGCAGGCTCACGGCGAGCGCGGCGAGCGCCCACCACCTGCGTGGATGCACTTGAGTCATAGTGACCCCCACTTGGTAGCAACTACCAAGTGAGAGTAACTCTCATAATTGTCCGGCACCAGAGGAGCGTGGGCGGAAATATGTTGCACGCGCGTACCAACTTGGGTTCTCATCGGGGACGTGCCGCTGCAGCCCTACCGCCGGGTGCTTTCCGTGCCCCGCGTCCCCTCGACGATGGCCCTGATGTTCCTGGCGCGCCTCCCGATGACCATGAACGGCGTGCTGATGACGCTGTACATCGTCACCGGCCTCGGCCGCGGCTACGGCGCCGCCGGGCTGGTCGGCGGCGGCGTCACGCTCGGGATGGCGCTCGGCGCGCCGCTGCTCGGCCGCTGCTTCGACCGGTACGGGCTGCGCCCGGTCGTCGCGGTCTGCGGGATCGGCACGACGGTGTTCTGGGTCGCCGCCCCGCACCTGCCGTTCGAGGCGCTCGCCGTGGTCGCGGTCCCGGCCGGGATGCTTTCGGTGCCGGCGGGCTCGCTGGCCCGGCAGGTCCTGGCCACGCTCGTGCCGCTCGAGGAGCGCCGGGCGGCCTACTCGCTCGACACCATCTCGATCGAAGCGACGTTCATGATCGGCCCGGCGGCCGGCATCGCGGCCATCACCGCGTTCGCCCCGACGTGGACGCTGACCGCGCTCGGCGTGCTGTTCGGCGGCACGGCGTTCCTGATCTGGCTGGTCGACCCGCCGATCCGCGAGGGCGCGGGCACGGCGGAAGAGCTCGGCCCCCGGCCGCCGCTGCGGAGCTGGCTCACCGGCAGGCTGCTGGGGACGCTGCTGATCGCGGGCGGCGCGTTGTTCGTGCTCGTCGGCACCGAGCTGGCCACGCTGGCGGCCCTGCGCGCGAACGGCGAGCTCGGCGTGACCGGGCTGGTCATCGCGGTGATGTGCGCGGCGTCGATCCTCGGCGGCATCGTGCACGGCGCGGCGAAGCGGTCGCTGCCGCAGGGCGTGCTGATGCTGCTGCTCGCGCTGCTGGTGGTGCCGGTCGGCCTGGCGGACCACCCGTGGTGGCTGCTGATGCTGGTGCTGGTCCCGACCAACCTGCTCTGCGCGCCGACGCTCGCGGCCACGACCGAGACGGTCAGCAGGCTCGCCCCGGCGCAGGTCCGCGGCGAGGCGATGGGCCTGCAGGACGCGTTCACCCGGATGGGCCTGGCCGTGGGTGGCCCGGTGGTCGGCTTCGCGATCGACCACTCGAGCCCGGAGTGGGGGTTCGCCGCGGCCGGGCTCGGCGGCCTGGTGCTCGCCTCGGCCGGCCTGCTGCGCCGCCGCGCTCCGGCCCCCGCCCCGGAGCGACCGGCCATGGCCGAAAGCTGCAGCTAGCGCGCCCCAAGGGGCGCTTGGGAGCGGAGGGTGCGTCAGCTGCAGGCGGCGCGGAGCGCGTCGAGCTTCTTGACGTTGCGCTGCACCCACTGGGCGACGACGCCGGCGTCCTCGATGCGTTCCTTCTGCACCTGGACGTACGAGTCGGCCATGCCGAGCAGCGCGTTCTTGACGTCCTGGTCCTGGACGTTCCCCGCCAGCTCGCGCAGCCGCCGCTCCTTGTCCTCGGCGCGCGCCTTGAACTTGGCCGGGTCGACCAGCGGGTTCAGGTCGGCGAGCCCGAGTGCCTCGGCGCACACACCGACCTTGTCGACCGTCCGGCTCCCCTGGTCGACCGCGTTGCCGACCTCGGCGCACCCGCTCAGCAGCAAGCCCGCCGCGGCCAGCAACGCGGCCGTGATTCCACCCCTCGTCATGGCGCCAAAGGTACCGTCAGCCCTTGACGCAGACCACCTGCTTGAGGTGCGCCACGACCTCGACCAGGTCCGTCTGCGCGCGAATCACCGTTTCGATGTCCTTGTACGCCGCCGGGATCTCGTCGACCACGCCGGAGTCCTTGCGGCATTCGACGCCGGCCGTCTGCACCGCGAGGTCCTCGGCGGTGAACAGCTTCTTCGCCTTGTTCCGCGACATCCGGCGGCCCGCGCCGTGCGACGCCGACCGGAACGAGGACTCGTTGCCGAGCCCGCGGACGATGTACGAACCGGTCCCCATGCTGCCCGGGATGATCCCGAGGTCACCCGAGCCGGCGCGGATCGCGCCCTTCCGGGTGACGAGCAGCTCGACGCCGTCGTAGGTCTCCTCGGCGACGTAGTTGTGGTGGCACGAGATCGCGTCGTCGAAGCTCACCTGCGGGAGCTCGTCGCGCACGGCCTGCTTCACCAGCGCGACCATCGTGGCGCGGTTGCGCGCCGCGTAGTCCTGCGCCCAGAACAGGTCGCGCCGGTAGGCCTGCATCTCCGGCGTGCCGGCGACGAACACCGCGAGGTCCGGATCGGGCAGGTCGGCGTTGTGCGGGAGCTTGCGCGCGACGGCCATGTGCCGCTCGGCCAGCTCCTTGCCGATGTTGCGCGAACCCGAGTGCAGCATCAGCCAGACCCGGCCCTCGTCGGGACCGCCCTGCTCGAGGCAGACCTCGATGAAGTGGTTCCCGCCGCCGAGGCTCCCGATCTGCCGCGCGGCCCGGTCGTGCAGGTCCTGGACGCCGGTGTGCAGTTCGCCGAACTGCTTCCAGAACGCGTCCCAGCCGCCGACGCCGTGCACCTTCGCCGGGTTCACCGGCGTCTTGTGCAGCCCGAAGCCGACCGGGACGGCGCTTTCGATGCGCCGGCGCAGCTTCCCGAGGTCTTCGGGCAGGTCGGCGGCGGTGAGCGACGTCCGCACGGCGCTCATCCCGCACCCGATGTCGACCCCGACGGCGGCCGGCGAGACGGCGTCGCGCATGGCGATGACGCTGCCGACGGTCGCGCCCTTGCCGTAGTGGACGTCGGGCATCACGGCGACGCCGTGCACCCACGGCAGGTTCGCGACGTTGTGCAGCTGCCGCATGGCCTGGTCTTCGACCGACGCGGGATCCGCCCACATCCGGATCGGGACGCGGGCCCCCTCGACAGCGGTGTACATGGTTTCCTCCCCTGATAAGCGTTTCGCGGTGCCCAGGATCCCCCGGGCACCGCGAACCGGCCAAGCGAGTTTTCAGTTGTCCACTGTGGTCTACAGCTGCTGCGCCACCAGCTCGGCGATCTGCACGGCGTTGAGCGCCGCGCCCTTGCGCAGGTTGTCGTTGGAGATGAACAGCGCCAGCCCGCGGCCGCCCTCGACACCCTGGTCCACCCGGATGCGGCCGACGTAGCTCGGGTCGTTGCCCGCTGCCTGGAGCGGGGTCGGGACCTCCGACAGCTCGACCCCGGCGGCGTGCGTGAGCAGCTCCGTCGCGCGCGCCACCGACAGCGGCCGCTCGAACTCCGCGTTCACCGAGATCGAGTGCCCCGAGAACACCGGCACGCGCACGCAGGTGCACGAGACGCCGAGGCCAGGGATGCTCAGGATCTTGCGGCTCTCGTTGCGGAACTTCTTCTCCTCGTCCGTCTCCAGCTCGCCGTCGTCCACAATGGACCCGGCCATCGGGAGGACGTTGAAGGCGATCGGGCGGACGTACTTCTCCGGCTTCGGGAACTCGATCGCCGCACCGTCGTGGGTCAGCAGCGCCGCGTGCTCGGCGGCCGCCTTCACCTGGCCCGCCAGCTCGTCGACGCCGGCCAGCCCGCTGCCGGACACCGCCTGGTACGTCGACGCCACCAGCCGGACCAGCCCGGCCTCGTCGTGCAGCGGCTTCAGCACCGGCATCGCGGCCATCGTGGTGCAGTTGGGGTTTGCGATGATCCCCTTCCGCGCCTCCTTGACGGCTTCCGGGTTGACCTCGCTGACGACCAGCGGCACGTCCGGGTCCATCCGGAACGCCGAGGAGTTGTCGATCACCGTGACACCCGCCGCGGCGAACCGGGGGGCCTGCGCCTTCGACGTCGAGCCGCCCGCGGAGAACAGCGCGATGTCCAAACCGGACGGGTCCGCCGTGGACGCGTCTTCGATGGTGATTTCGGTGTCGCGCCAGGGCAGCTTCGACCCCGCCGAGCGCGCCGAAGCGAAGTACCGGAGCTCGGCGACCGGGAACTCCCGCTCCGCCAGCAGCTTGCGCATCACCGCGCCGACCTGGCCGGTCGCGCCGACCACCCCGACCCGCAGCCCTCCGGCCATCAGCGACCACTCCCCGCGTAGACGACGGCTTCTTCGTCGCCGCCGAGTTCGAACGCCTCGTGGATCGCGCGCACGGCGTCGTCGAGCTGCGCGTCCCGGATCAGCACCGAGATGCGGATCTCCGAGGTGTTGATGATTTCGATGTTGACGCCGGCCTCCGCCAGCGCTTCGCAGAACGTCGCCGTGACACCCGGGTGCGAGCGCATCCCGGCGCCGACCAGCGACACCTTGCCGACGTGGTCGTCGTAGAGGACCGACTCGAAGCCGATCTCCTCCTTGACCTTCTCCAGTTCCTTGACGGCCTTGGCGCCGTTGGCCTTCGACAGCGTGAAGGTGATGTCCGTGCGGCCGGAGACGGTGCTGGACACGTTCTGCAGCACCATGTCGATGTCGATCTCGGCGTCGGCGATCACGCGGAAGATCCGGGCCGCGGCACCGGTGGTGTCCGGCACCCCGGTCACCGTGATCTTGGCTTCGGAGCGGTCGTGCGCCACACCGGTGATCAGGGCTTGTTCCACGGGGATCTCCTCGATAGAACCGGTCACCGTCGTGCCCGGCTTGTCACTGTAGGAAGAACGGACTCGGATCGGGACGCCGTAGCGGCGCGCGTACTCGACCGACCGCAGGTGCAGGATCTTCGACCCGCTCGCGGCGAGCTCGAGCATCTCTTCGTAGGTGACGGTGTCGAGCTTCTTCGCGTCCGGCACCACCCGCGGGTCGGCCGTGTACACACCGTCCACATCGGAATAGATCTCGCAGACGTCGGCGTTCAGCGCGGCGGCCAGCGCGACGGCGGTGGTGTCCGAGCCGCCGCGGCCCAGCGTGGTGATGTCCTTCGTGTCCTGCGCCACGCCCTGGAAGCCCGCCACCAGCGCGATGTAGCCCTGGTCGAGGGCCTCGGTGACGCGGCTCGGGGTGACGTCGATGATGCGCGCGTTGCCGTGCACCGACGTCGTGACGACGCCGGCCTGGGAACCGGTGAACGACCACGCCTCGGCGCCCTGGGCCGCGATCGCCATCGCGACCAGCGAGTTCGAGATGCGCTCACCGGCGGTGAGCAGCATGTCCATTTCCCGCTCCGGCGGCGCCGGGTTGACCTGCTGCGCCAGGTCGAGCAGCTCGTCGGTGGTGTCACCCATCGCCGAGCAGACGACGACGACGTCGTTGCCCGCCTTCTTCGTCGCGACGATCCGCTCCGCCACGCGCTTGATCCGGTCGGCACTTTCCAGCGACGATCCGCCGTACTTCTGGACCACGAGGGCCACGCCCGAACCTCCTCGCGGGCCGGGCGGCTCCCTGGTGGGCACCGAGGAGCCCCCGCGTCCCATGATTTGAACTGGAGCCTACCGGGGCCAGGGCGGCCCGCCACCCTCTTGACGTGGGGCTCACTCGTCCCGCGGGTGTCGTGGATGTAAATCTTCCGCAACACCAACGAAATGCGCGGAGCCCTTCCTCCGGAGTGATGCACAGCACTCAGAGGTAACGTCTTGGCCGTGCGAAAACCAGCAGTGACGAGCGTCCCGATCGCAACCCTGATGGCGGAACGGTGGAGCCCGCGGGCTTACGACGAGTCAGCCGTCGTCACCCACGAGCAGGTACGCGCGCTGCTGGAGGCGGCCCGCTGGGCACCGTCGTTCGGCAACACCCAGCCGGCCCGCTACCTGGTGGGCGTCCGCGGGACGCCGGCGTTCGACGCGATCCTGAGGTCGTTGAACTCGGGCAACCAGGCCTGGGCGCACCGGGCGAGCCTGCTGCTGATCGGCGTCATGGTGACGACGAACGAGAAGGGTGCGGTGCCCTACGCCGAGTACGGGCTGGGGCTGGCGTCGGAGAACCTCGTGCTGCAGGCGGTCGAGCTGGGGTTGATCGCCCACCAGATGGCGGGGTTTTCGCCGGACGCGGTTCGTTCGTCCTTCGGCCTGCCGGCCGACGCCGTCCCGAAGGTGGCGATCGCCGTCGGGAAGCCGGGCGCGCCGGAGGTCTTGGCGGAGGACTGGCGGATCGAGCGGGAGAAGGCGGAGCGGGTGCGGCTGCCGCTCGAGGAGTTCGCCTTCACCGACCAGTGGGGCAAGCCCGCGCTCTAAGCCGGCAGGACGACAGCGCGGTCGCGCACGCGGTCGAGGGCAGCGAAGGGCACCACGGTGGCGACGTCGTCGACGGCGGCGAACCCGCCGACGGTCGTCCTGATGTCGGCGATCGCTTCGGCAGTGGCGGCGTCGAGCCCGCAGACCGACGCGATGACGGCCGCCGGCGCGTTGTTGAGGTCGACGAGACCGCCGTCGTCGTAGTCGCGTTCCAGGTCGGGACGGCCGATCCGCAGGTCACGGGCGATGAGCGGGTCGCTCGCGACGAGCTTGCGCGCCTCGGCCCGACGCTCCCGCGCCGCGAGCGCGGTGGCGAGCGCCGGGTCTTCTCCGGGCCGCTCGGCCGGAGCCAGGCCGAGGAGTTCCCGGCGCAGCTTCACCTGCTGGACGCAGGCGACCACCACCACGACGAGGCCGGCGATCGCGGCGATCGAGGTGAGCAGGTTCCCCGTGGTGCCGACCGTCTTGCCCGTGTCGTCCTTCGGCGCCAGCGACAGCAGGGTGAACATGACCGCGGCAACGGCACCGAAGATCGCCGCACGCGCGTAGAGCGGCTTCCGCCCGAGGCGGACGGCGGCGTGCACGAAGGGAACCCACGCGAACAGCCCGACGGTGGCGATCGTGACGACGAAGTACCAACGGCTCCCGAGACGGGCGAGCACACTCGGCTGAGCCGCGGCGGGCTGGGAAACGGACATGATCAGCACTCCTTCCGGCGTGCTGAAGTCGATCGGCGGCGACAGTGCGTTACGAGCCCGTGCCGATCGTGATCACCGCGAAATCAGGAAGCGCCACCCACGCGGCGGATGACCTTGGCCAGGATCCCGGACACGACCATCCAGAAGATCGCCGCGATGCCGTAGTTCACCAGCACCCGCAGCTTCTCGTCACTCGGCGTGAACAGGTCGCTGAAACCGAGTGCCAGGCTGTCCGCCCAGGACTTCACGAACGACACGATGCCGTTGTCCGGGTTGGCCGAGCCGACCGTGAAGATCACGTGGATCACCAGGAACGCGGCGAAGACCAGCCCGACCCAGCGGACGATCGACGCCAGCACCGAGGCGACCTTGCCCCCGGTCCGGCGCCAGTCGACGGCGGCGCGGCGGGAGACGCGCGTCTCCTCCGACGACTCTGCGTGCTCACCCATGCCCGCAGTTTCGCACGCCACCCAGCCGATTGCTACCCACAAGTAACCATCCGGGTAACAGTTGCGGCACGGCCCGGCTTCCCTCACGCAGCGTTCCGTGGTTATGGTGGGGCCGTGGCGCGTGCTCTCCTGCTTCGCTGCCGCGACGGGGCCTGACCGGACCGGCTCCCCGTCGCGGGGCTTCGTGGTGCCGGTCGCACCCGTCGAGCTGGAGACACCCCAAATCCCATGAGCAAGATCCGCAAACCTTCTCGTCCCGCGCCCGCCGGCCAGCCCGCTTGGAACACCCAGCGCGGCACGTCCATGCCGGTGCACCGCTACCGCCCCTGGTACGACCTGGTCGAGAACATCGACCTGCCCGACCGCACCTGGCCCGAGAAGCGCATCGAGCGCGCGCCGCTGTGGTGCGCCGTCGACCTGCGTGACGGCAACCAGGCGCTGATCGACCCGATGTCGCCGGCGCGCAAGCGCAAGTTCTTCGACCTGCTGGTCCGCATGGGCTACAAGGAGATCGAGGTCGGCTTCCCGGCGGCGTCGCAGACGGACTTCGACTTCGTCCGCGAGATCATCGAAGACCACGCCATCCCGGACGACGTCAGCATCCAGGTGCTGACCCAGTGCCGTCCCGAGCTGATCGAGCGGACCTTCCAGTCGCTCGAAGGCGCGCCGCGCGCGATCGTCCACATCTACAACTCGACCTCGATCCTGCAGCGCCGCGTCGTCTTCCGCGAGGAGCGCGAAGGCATCAAGAAGATCGCGACGCAGGCCGCGGAAATGGTCGTCGAGCTGGCCGCGAAGCAGCCGGACACCGACTTCCGCTTCCAGTACTCGCCGGAGTCCTACACCGGCACCGAGCTGTCCTACGCGCTCGAGGTCTGCAACGCCGTCACCGGGATCTGGCAGCCGACGCCGGAGAAGCCGGTGATCCTGAACCTGCCGGCGACCGTCGAGATGGCGACGCCGAACGTCTACGCCGACTCGATCGAGTGGATGAGCCGGAACCTGGCCCGCCGCGACTCGGTGATCCTGTCGCTGCACCCGCACAACGACCGCGGCACCGGCATCGCCGCCGCCGAGCTGGGCTACCAGGCCGGCGCGGACCGGATCGAAGGCTGCCTGTTCGGCAACGGCGAGCGCACCGGCAACGTCGACCTGGTCGCGCTGGGCATGAACCTCTACAGCCAGGGCATCGACCCGCAGATCGACTTCTCCGACATGGACGAGATCAAGCGGACGGTCGAGTACTGCAACCAGCTGCCGGTCGGCGAGCGCTCGCCGTGGGGCGGCGACCTGGTCTTCACCGCGTTCTCGGGCAGCCACCAGGACGCGATCAACAAGGGCCTCGACGCGCTGAAGGACGCCGCCGACAAGGCGGGCGTACCGGTCGACGAGTACCCGTGGGAGGTCCCGTACCTGCCGATCGACCCCAAGGACGTCGGCCGCACGTACGAGGCCGTGATCCGGGTGAACTCGCAGTCCGGCAAGGGCGGCGTCGCCTACATCATGAAGGCCGAGCACCAGCTCGACCTGCCGCGGCGGCTGCAGATCGAGTTCTCGAAGGTCATCCAGCGCTACACCGACGCCGAGGGCGGCGAGGTCGACCCGACGACGATGTACAACGCCTTCTCGGCCGAGTACCTGGAGCTGAAGACGCCGCTGGAGCTGGTCCGCCAGCACGTCCGCGACAACGGCGACGGCGAGTACGACATCACCGCGACCGTGCGCGTGGAGGGCGACGAGCACGAGATCACCGGTCGCGGCAACGGCCCGATCGCGGCGTTCTTCGACGCGCTGACGACGGTCGGGTACGACCTGCGCCTGCTGGACTACAGCGAACACACGCTCTCCCCGGGCGACGACGCGCGCGCCGCGTCGTACATCGAGTGCGCGATCTCGGACCGCGTGTTCTGGGGCATCGGCATCGACCCGTCGATCGTCACGGCGTCGCTGCGGGCGGTCGTCTCGGCGGTGAACCGCGCCAACCGGTGAAGGCGGAGCGGCTGGTCGCGCTGCTGTTCACGCTGCAACGGCGGCGCAGCGCGACCGCCGCCGAGCTCGCCGCCGAACTGGGCGTCTCCGAGCGGACGATGCACCGCGACCTCGCGGCGCTGCGCGAGGCGGGCGTTCCCCTGTGGACGGAGCAGGGCCGCCACGGCGGCTTCCGGCTGGTCGACGGCTGGCGCTCCGGGCTCGACGGCCTCACCGCGCGTGAGGCCGTCGCCCTGTTCGCGCTGGGGGTCCCCTCCGCGCTGGCGGGCCTCGGCCTGGACACGGCGAGCAGCGCGGCGCGGGCGAAGGTCTCCGCCGGGATGCCCGCCGAGCTGCGGGAACAAGCGGCGTTGGTCGCCGGCCGCTTCCACCTGGACGCGCCGGGCTGGTTCGGCTCCGCGGACGAGCCGCCGGCGCTGGCGACGGTCGTCGAGGCGGTGTGGTCCCGGCAGCGGCTGTCGGTTTCCTACCGGCGCCGGGACAAGGTGGCGACGCGGGAGCTGGAGCCGCTGGGGCTCGTGCTGAAGGCGGGCGTCTGGTACCTGGTGGCGCGGGTGGTGCCGGACGACGCGTTGCGGACGTACCGCGTGTCGCGGATCTTGACCGCGGCCGCGCAGGACACCACGTTCGACCGGCCGCCGGACTTCGACCTGCCCGCGTGGTGGCGGGCGTCGTCGGCCACGTTCGAGCAGGTCGCGCGGCCGGTGCGGGCGCGCGCCCGGCTGGCCCCGGCGGCGGTGCGGGAGCTGCGGCGGGTGTTCGGCGGGGAACACCTGGCGGACACGGTGGTCTCGCTGGGCCCGCCGGAAGCGGACGGCTGGGCCGAGGCCGAGCTCGCCCTGGAGGACGGTGACATCGGCCTCGGTCAGCTGGTCGCGTTGAGCCCCGGGGTCGAGGTGCTGGATCCACCGGAGCTGCGGGCGGCGCTGGCCGCGATCGGCGCGGAACTGGCCGCCCGCAACGGTCAGCGGTAGCCGGTGGTGTCCGCCGGCTTGCCCGCGTCGGCCACCTCCGTCATGTACCGCCAGGCGTCCGGCCGGCTGCCGTCGACGTCGTCCACCTCGTACTCCTTCGCCAGCTGGCCGCTGCTCACCGTCTGGCCGCTCCACCGCTCCCGCGCCGGATCCGCCGCCAGGGCGGCCACCGTGCGCCCGCAGAACGTCGGCGTCTCCGAGATCTCGAAGTGCGGGACGCGCTCGCAGGCGTCACGCCAGTTCTCCTCGGTCACGCCGTAGCTCTCCAGCATCGCCTCCGACCGCAGGTAGCCCGGGGTGAAGGCGACCGCGGTCGCGCCGTGCGCGGCCAGCTCCGCCGCCTCGCCGATCGCCAGCAGGTGCGCCGACGCCTTCGCCAGGTAGAAGGGCAGCGAAGTGCCTTCGCGGTACTTCGCGTTGTACTCGGCCGTCCCGTCGGTCAGCTCGACGACCAGGCCGCCCGGCCGCTTGATCAGCAGCGGGAGCAGGAAGTGGCTGGTGATCAGGTGCGCGTCGATGCCGAGGCGGATCATCCGCAGGCCCGCCTCGAGATCGTGCTCCCACACCGGCTTGCCCCAGCCCAGGTGCTGGTCGCCGCCCCAGAGGCCGTCGACGAGGATGTCGAGGTGGTCGATGCGCTTGGCCAGTGCCTCGACCTCGGCCGGCACCAGGTGGTCGACGCGGACCGCCTCCGCCCGGCCGCCTGCCTTCTCGATCAGCTCCGCCGTCTCTTCGACCGTCTCGGGACGGTCCACTTCGGACCGTCCGGCGCGGGTCGTGCGCCCGGTGACGTACACGAACGCGCCCGCACGGCCCAGTTCGACCGCGATCGCCCGGCTCGCGCCGCGCGTGCCACCCGCCACCAGTGCGGTTTTTCCGGAAAGTGTGCTCATGACGACCACGTTCGCGCCGAACCATGACAACTCCTGGCATGGTTTCGCGGAGCCTGTGGACGAGCTGTCGGGTTGCTGTGAGTCCCCGGTGATCGGGAGTGCTCCGCCGCGGGTGAGCGGTTAATGGAGGTGTGGACGGATCGACGGCGGGACTGCTGGTGCTGTTCGTCGTCGCGCTCGTGCCGCTGCTGCCCACCGAGGTGACCATCCTCGGCATGGGCATCGGAGCGGCGCAGGGCGGGACGTCGCTGGCGCTGGTGATCGCCGTGGCGAGTGCCGGGTGCCTGGCGTCCGACCAGGCGCTCTACGCCCTCGGCCGGTTCGGTGGCCGGGCGGCGCTGGACCGGCTGAGCCGGCGGCGGAAGTTCGCCGCCGGCCTCGGCTGGCTCGACGGGCGGCTGCAGCGCCACCCCCGGCCGGTGCTGGTGGCAGCCCGCTGGCTGCCGTCGGGCGGGACGATCGGCGCCCTCCTCGCGGGATCGCTCCGGTGGCCGATGGCGGAGTTCTTCACCGCTTCGGCCGTCGGCGTCACACTCTGGACGTCGTACGTGGCCTTCCTCGGCTACGCCGGCGGCCGGATCGTCACCGAACCCGGGATCAGCCTGCTGCTCTCCCTGGCCGTGGCCCTGATCCTGGGTTCGGTGATCACCTACCGGGTGCGGCACAGCGCTGTGACAACCGGGGCTTCGCCCCGGGCCGGGGGCTCCGCCACCCGGACCCCCTGAAGCGGTCAAATCGACTTAACGGCTTCCAGGATGTCACCCGGCTCGGTGCGGGTGACGAAGTCCGGGTGGACGTCGACGAACCGGAGCACGCGGTCCCGATCGACCACGAGCACCGCCGGGTGGACCAGCTCCCACGTGCCGTTGACCTGCTCGAGGTCGGTGCCGAGAGTCACCATCGCCTCCCGCACCGGGGCGGAAACCGGGTAGCTCAGCCCGAGCCGCCGCGCGACCGTACTGCCGGCGTCCGAGAGCACGGGGAACGCCAGGTCCGGCACCGGGCCGTCCGGGCGCTGCGGGCTGATCGCGGCCAGCCTCGCCCCGAAGCGCGCCAGCTCGGGCAGCAGTTCCTGCTGGTAGGTGCGCAAGGTCAGATTGCAGTACGGGCACCACTGGCCGCGGTAGAAGACGAGCACCGCAGGTCCGTCGGCGACGAGCTCGCCCAGGCCGACCGGCGTTCCGTCGGCCCCCGGCAGCGTGAAGTCCTCGACCTTGTCGCCTTCCGCGGCGAACGCCGTCCCGGCGGCGCGGCGCCGGTCCGCTTCGAGGATTTCGGCGATTTCCGGCGGCAGCGCGCTCCGGAGCTGGTCGTTGAGCCCGGCCAAGGCGTTGTCGAGCGTCATGGATCCCCCTAGCTCATTGTACTGATCGGTACAGTGAGCCGAACTGTACTATTCAGTACATGGAGGCGCAAGCAGCTTCGACCCCACGCGGCAAGCGGACCCGCGAGGCGATCGTCGACGCCGCGGCCGCGCTGATGTACGTCGACGGCGTCGCGGGCACGAGCGTCGACAAGGTGCTCGCCGCGAGCGGGGCCGGGAAATCGCAGATGTACCACTACTTCAAGAACAAGGAACAGCTGGTCGAGGCCGTGATCGACCGGTACGTCGAGCAGGTCCTCGGCAACCAGCCGGCGATCTTCACGCTCGCTTCCTGGGCCGATCTCGAGACCTGGACCGAGCAGCTGCTGGACGTCCACCGCCGCGCGGGCAAGCCGGTCGCCTGCCCGCTGGGCAACCTCGCCGGCGAGGTGGGCGACAACCCGAAGCTCGCGCCCCTGGTCGACCGGGCGTACCGGACGTGGGAGTCCCACCTGGAGCGTGGGCTGAAAGCCTTGCAGGACAAGGGCGAGCTCGACCCCGGCGCCGACCCGGCGCGGCTCGCGCAGGCGGCGATGACGTCCGTCCACGGTGGACTGCTGCTGGCGCACATCCGGCACGACCTCACGGCACTGGAGGACGCGCTGGGCATCGCACTGGCCCACCTGCGCGGTTTCAAGCGGTGAGCTGGGCGATCTCCGCGCGCAGTTCGTCGATCACCTTGGCCACGGCCGGTCGCTGCAGCGCGCCGGTGCGGCACACCGCCTCCACCAGCCGGGCCGCGCGGATACCGGCCAGCGGCCTGCTCACCAGGCCGCTGCCCCGGCGGGTGTCGATCGTGTAGCGCGGCACCAGCGCGATGCCGTGGCCGGCCGCGACCAGCCGTTCGGTGATCCGGAAGTCGTTGATCCGCTGGACGACGACCGGCCGCACGCCGGTGCGGACGGTCAGCGAGCGCAGCACGTCGTCCACCGGGAAGCCGTGGTCGACGCCGATCCAGCGTTCGTCCGCCAGCTCGGACAGCTCGACGCGGCGACGGCTCGCCAGCCGGTGCCCGGCCGGCAGCGCGACGTCGAGCGGTTCGCGCAGCAGCGGCACCACCTCGAGGCGGCCGGAGTCGAACTCCGGCGCGTGCTCGTCGCGGTGCGCCACGACGATGTCGTAGTCCGCGACCAGGCCGGGCACCTCCGGCGGCGTCATGTCGACGTCCCGGACGTCGACCTCCAGGCCGTCGTACCCGGCGACGCGCGAGAGCAGCCCCGGCAGCAGCATCAGCCCGGCCGACTGGAAGATCGCGATCCGCACCCGCCCGCGCGGCGCGCTGCGGTAGGTGTCCAATTCGGACTCGGCCCGCTCGAGCGCGGCGAGCACCTCGTCGGCGCGGGCGACCAGCGCCCGGCCCGCGTCGGTCAGCCGCAGGCCCCGGCCCGCCGGTTCGGTGAGCGGCAGGCCGACCTCGCTCTGCAGGGCACGCAGCTGCTGCGAGACGGCGGACGGCGTGCAGTGCAGCGCCCGCGCGGCCGCCGTCACGCTCCCGCGGTCGGCGAACTCCCGCAGCGTGCGCAGCCGGCCCAGATCCACGCCGTCACTGTACTTGAAGCAGAGCTACAAGGTCGGTGCAGATATTCTCGCTGGTCCTTCACGGTCGGCGTTGTCACAGTGGAGGTATGCCCGCTCGTGACCGTTTGCTCGCCGTGCTCGTCGCCGTCCTCTGGGGACTCAACTTCCTGGCCATCCACGCCACGCTCGGCCAGTTCCCGCCGGTGTTCGCGGGTGCGCTGCGGTTCGCCGTGATCGCCGTCCCGACGATCCTGTTCGTGCCGTGGCCGAAGGTGAAGGTGCGGCACCTGCTCGGCTACGGCCTCGGCTTCGGCACCGGGCAGTTCGCGTTCCTGTTCATCGCGATGGACACCGGGATGCCGACCGGGCTGGCGTCGCTGGTGCTGCAGGCGTCGGCGCCGTTCACCGTGCTGCTCGGCGCGGTGTTCCTGCGCGAGCGCGTCACCCCGCACCAGCTGGCGGGCATCGCGCTGGCGGTGGCCGGGATGGCGGCGATCGCGTGGCAGCGGTCCGGGAACGCGGCGCTGCTGCCGATGGTCCTGACCCTGCTGGCCGCGCTGAGCTGGGCGTTCGGCAACCTGAGCACGCGCAAGGCCGAGCCGGACAACCCGCTGCACTTCACGCTGTGGATGTCGGTGGTGCCGCCACTGCCGATGTTCGCGCTTTCGCTGGTCATGGAGGGCCCGGCGGCGCAGTGGCGCTCGCTGACGACGCTCGGGACGCCGACCGGGCTGACCGCACTGGGCGGGCTGGCGTACGTGGTGCTGATCGGCACGGTCGTCGGATCGGGCCTGTGGACGACGCTGATGCGCCGCAACCCGGCCGGCGTGGTGTCGCCGTTCTCGCTGCTGGTGCCGGTGGTCGGGCTGACGGCGTCGTTCGTGTTCCTGGGCGAGCGGCCGACCTGGCTGGAGGTCGGCGCCGCGGTCGTCGTGATCGCCGGGGTGCTGCTCGGCTCCCTCCGGCCGGCACCCAAGCGGGAGCTCGCCGCGGTTTAGGCGGCGGTCTCTTCCTGCTTTTCCTCTTCCGGGTGGTGGCGGCCGAGCCGCTTCTTCATGACGACGAAGACCACGGCCCCGATCACGACGGCGGCCACCAGGCCGTACTTGGAGAAGTTGCCGAGCCACTTCTCGGCGACCTCGCCGACGTAGTAGATGAGGGCGGTCGTGCCGCCCGCCCAGGCGATGCCGCCGAGCGCGTTGGCGATCAGGAACTTCGGGTAGTGCATGCGCAGCGACCCGGCGAGCGGGCCGGCGAGGATGCGCAGGAACGCGATGAACCGGCCGAAGAAAACGGCCCACATGCCCCGTTTGTTGAAGATCCGCTCGGCGTTGGCGATGTGCGTCGGCCCGAAGTGCTTCGGGAATTTCCGGCCGGCCCAGGCGAACAGCCGTTGCCCCCCGGTTTTCCCGATCAGATAGCCGATGCTGTCGCCGACGATGGCGCCGGCACTGGCCACAACGCCGACCCACAACGGGCTGAGGCTGGGGTGGGTGACGGTGAGCAGGGCGGCGCTGACCAGCACAACCTCGCCGGGCAGGGGAATACCGAGGCTCTCGATCATGATCACCGCGCCGACGATCAGGTACACCGAGATCGGCGGGATCGCCTCCAGCCACTGGTCGATGTGCACGGCCTGTACCCCCTACGTCGGATTTGGTGTTTCGCTTTTCGCAGGGTACCGGGGGCCGTGTTGGCGGGGCGGCATCCTCAGGTATTGCGTTGGGTACGACTTTGGTCGGGGTTGGTTTAGTGGCGACCACCCACCTGCCGCCGGCTGGAGCTCCGGCGACCACCCGCCTGCCGTCGGCCGGAGCTCGAGCAACCACCCTCCCACCACCGGCCGAAGCTCCAGCAACCACCCGCCTGCCCTCGGCCAGACAACCCAACCGAGCACACCCCCCTGCCGACCCGATACGCAGCCGCATCAGCGGCCGTCACGCCGGGTCAAGGCACGCTTTCCCGCCTTGACGCGGCGTGACGGC